>JBARCY010000058.1:0-19023 GCA_049794595.1 Candidatus Acidiferrum sp. | reverse complement strand
CCCGCGCAGGGGACACCCTCTTCGAACTTGGAGTAATTATGGGAATCTCCGCGTTTCGCCTGCACCTGTTTTCACGGCTCCTCAGCCTGAATCATTCGGAGAAGACGACCGCACGACCAGCCCATGTTTATAAGAATTTCCAGGTATGCCCCCACTGCGAGAAGCGAGGCGGCCCCTTCCTCTTGGACCGCCTAAACGAAAGCGGCCCGGTTATATCACGGTCGGACGGAGTAACTTTTCATTTGGTCTTAGGAGACAGGCCGATCTCCTACCCCGCTGAAAGGTCTTCGGGAAATACAGAAATGAAATCAGTCGGGTTTTGGTACATGCGTGAAAGAGGTGCGGACTCTCGCGAATCCCACCGGTCCAGCGGACTGACCCAGACCGTCGTGGTGATCTTGCGGCAGCCACCCAGGTCTGGTGTCGCCCTCCTGCGTCACGTTGAAGCGCTCGCCGACCTGCTCGCGGAGAAGCTTTCCGATCTAGGAGAGCTTGCGACGCTGTACGAGTTTGACGGGATCCGGCTTCACCGAGTCTCGTAGTGAGAGTCTCGCCATCGCATTTGCTCGCGCTCCGGACCTCATTGGCCGCCACACGCCCCGAAAGCGCGGCTTTTCCAGCTTGGGAACATCTCCGCAAAAGTGCTGGCGAAGATTTCGATCTTGTTTCTGACCGCATCCTTCCGCCTCAGAAGCCCCTCTAGAAGCAGGTCCAGACTGGCGCGGTCCGAGCCGTACCACTCGGGAGGTATCGCCCCCGCGACTGCGTCGAGAACATCTCGGTTGATGGCTTCTTCAAGGATGGTCAGCCATGGTTCGAAGTCGACAACGCCTTGTACATCCTTATAGACCCGTTTATCCAGGTACGCGCATTTGAGAGGGCAATCGCCCATCTGCCACGTTGCCCCGCCGAAGCACAGACCCTGGTCGATCATAACTGCTCGGTATGCATTGGGCTTTTCTTTCACGAAGACAACCTGCCTGCTGTCCAGATTTGAGGTCCACACATCAAAAACGAACATCCCAAAAAAATCCTGGAGATTCTCGACTTGCTTCAGGAGACTGCCCGGAAAGATGTCAAAAGCGGCCTTTATGCGCGGGTCAACTGCAAATCGAGACCCAAAACAGCGGCCAGGCTCACACCGAGTCGAGTTGAGTTTCGTTCCTATTATCAACTCCTCTGAGATCTCCACCAAGGCGTCCTCAACCCAAACCACGGCTCCTTGAGCTACGGGAAGCGATAGGAAGTCGGCCAATGAAGCGCCTAGGAGCTCGTTAGCGAGTACCCGCCTCCCTTGTTGGTTGTTCGGAAACTTAACCACGTAATGGTGGCCATCGGAGCAGCGCATGAGATGCGACTGGCTCCCTCCGCGCATCGGGCGCACATGCTCGACAGCTCGTAAAATCCGCTGTGCTTCGGCTGGCCGTGCGCGGCACGTCGTCTGAAGGGGAAAAGACGCCATGATGAGCTCCCAAGATCGCGATTTTGAAACGTCACGCGGTGGCTCCCTTCCTAAGCTGCGCAGAAGTGCGTCGTCAATCCCGCAGAATACTACCCGTGAAGTACCGCATATAAATATTACGTATCGGTGCTTATACTTGGCGGGCAGATAGGGTTTGCTCTGAAACACGACGGCTCAGGGCTGGTCTCGTCTTCGATCCGAGCAGACGTTTCAGTCACCTCTGCCAGCAACTTGCCTGTGCTGGAGCGCGTGGGCGGATTACGAACCGCTAGGAGGCTTTTCTAGTCCGATGTAGAAAAGCGCTTACAGGTTCAATACGCGCGCGCGGCTTGTGCCGCACGATGGGAAGTTCAAGCGGTGGGGCGGGTCCCAAGACGATGTGTGTCGGACGCCTGAACCTGCGGCCAGACGCTCGGAACATTGCCAGATCAGCCGGGACGAGGATGGGATACTGACCTTCGTCCTCCAATTTGATGAAAAGCGTCTTGAGGGCAAACAGATCCTGAAAGTCGAAACGCATGCCATCGCTTCTGTTCGGCGAGAACATGGGTCGGTGCAGCGGGTTGAACCCGTTCAGATACTGGGCTTTCGACACTGGATTTATCACGATAAGGACTTCTATCTGTTCCGGGGGAGGATTCTTGCGCGAGCGCAACCAAACAGGATAGGTAGGCAACCCGCGTAACAGTTGCAGAACGTCCGAAGGCGTTAGGGAAAGTATGGTCCCCTCAAGCGTAGGAGCGAACCGGAAGATGAGGACAGCCAAACATGATGCGAGAAGGAAGAACACAAAGAGGAGCGCGCACACAAAGAGTGCGGCCCCCATGACGATGAGCGGGTTCATCGTTTATCCCCTAAGAGAACCGAGAGCGCGCCGCGACTTGGCGCCTGAGGGGACTGCTCGCGCGAAGGATATTGTCGAAACAATGTGACTTGGTAGTTGCCATGATGACCTGAGTGGACTGCGGAAAGTGGCATGGACACCCTCCTGAGAGAAGCAGCAGTTGCTTTCTACCACAGTTGTTGTTACTTATCAACAGGTGAAGTCACGTATTTATTAAATTCATTTCTTGCATGGTGTACGTAACTAAGCTATACAACATAATCGGAGAGCGCCATGGGGAACGCGCTGAAGGAAGAAGCGGATCAGACAGCGCCTGTCGAGCCCGTCGATCCGGCAACTCAACAAATCCGGGCCGCGATGCGCCAAGCCACTCGCCGCCAGTGGTGGCTGTGGACGACTGGCGTGATGGTGGTCATGCTGCTCGTGGTCGGGGTCGCCTCCTTCGCGTTTTCGGGCTTGCTCCCCCAGGAAAGAGGTTCAGACTTCTACCGATTCAACCTTGATCTCGCGGTACGCGGATTGGTCGGCTTGGCCTTGTTATTTGGCATTTATGTCATCCATCAGCAGCTTCAAATTCATCACGCTGACACGATAATTGCCAGTGCACTTGACAAAATTCAGGAGCGCATGGAACGGGTCTACAAGCTGGCGGGGCGAGACGGCCTCACGGATCTCTACAACCGGCAATTTGGTGAGCAACGCGTGGTGGAAGAAATGTCCCGCTCAAGACGATGCGTTAGGCCGCTGGCCCTTGTGCGCCTGAACCTCGATGGGATTGAGAACATCGGCGAGAAATTGGGCTCTGCGACGACGGATTGCGCAATTCGACTCTTTGCCGAGCATCTTCGGCGTGAACTGCGGGGTTCCGACATTCCCATCCGCTTGAACGGGGGCGAATTCCTGGTCCTGCTCCCGGAGTGCAACGCGAGCGAAGTGGAGAAGGTGTTTGATCGCTTAAGAAGGATGACACTGGAATTCGGAGACCAGCAGTGCGTGGAAGTTATTGCGGGATGGACCGAGTATTCTGACGGGGACGCGCCTCAAACTTTAATCATGCGGGCAGAGAGCGCCATTCACGCGAAGCAACAGAACGGGAGCGGTGAGACACGACACGTTAAGGTTGCGGTTTCGCTGAACGGTAATAAGACAAATGGTGATGAGCGCATCGCTGGGCTCTCACGCAGGGAGCGCCAGGTGTTCGAGCTCCTGGCGCGGGGCAAAGTGAACAAGGAAGTTGCGTCTGCTTTAGGTATTAGCCTGAGAACTGCTGAGTCTTACCGAGCGAGCATCATGTCCAAATTGGATGTGCACTCCGCGACCGACCTTATGTTGTATGCCCTACGGAACGGGATCATTGATACTGAAACATTCTGAATCGAGCGATGAGCTTGTCTATTTGGAGAACATCAGATGACGCAATCCAAGCAAGCGGACGGCAAGCGAGAACCGCAACGCAGGCACCCTCAGTTCCGCGTTTCGGTCGTATATACGGACGGGGGGGAGTTCGGGCGGGTTTACAACGATATTCAAAGCGCAGAGAAGTTTGCCGCGAGACAAGAGAGGTCACCGGTCGTCAAGAGCGCGTGCGTCAATCGCATACGCTAACGTCAGGCACTCGCTGCCGCGAAGAAAATTCCCAGATTCACTTTTATATGAACGGCATTTGTTTCAATTCACAGAGGACCTTGGCCGCAGTGCAATTGCGATTGCCGGGCTGATGCCTGGCAGCGGTTACCGGAGATGTGGAGTCCTAAGACTGGACTTGTCCGATTACGCGAGTGGTCTCAATACGTCGGCGCATTAGAGAGCTCTAATTCAATTGAAAAAAGAGTTTTCTAGTTACCGCGATTTCGCTTTGCCCGCAGCACGATACATTGAGACAATGATTAAGTCCGCCCCTTCTGGAATCCCCGCAAGAAGGTGTCCCAAGAACAAATTGTGACCGTTGTTCGAAAGGCTCTATGTACCCGGGGATCGAGCTTCGCCTGTACCGGTATGTCTCCGTACTTGCCGAGGAACTGAATTTTACGCAAGCCGCACTTCGGCTGCATGTTTCGCAACCTACACTCAGCACGCAGATCCGCGATTTGGAGCGAGAAGTTAACGTCAAACTGTTTGAGAGGACGAGAGGTGGGCAGCAAGTAGCGCTTACCACTTCCGGCCACGCCTTCGCAGCCGAGGCCAGGCTCGCGCTTGTCCATGCGGATCGCGCTATTCAGGAAGCGCGCGCCGCCGACGGACTTCATGCCGGAACTTGGAATCTGGGCTATTCTCCCCTTGTCGACCTTCGCATAGTCTCGAAAGTCCGCCAGTATTTGTCGGACGCGCATCCCGCGCTGAACGTCAGGCTCGTCAGCGGACACACCTCGGAACACATAGACGCGTTGATGCGAGGCCTGGTTCACGCGGCTCTTGTAATTCTGCCGGTTCGAGAAAGACGCGTGAATTCTGAAGGCTTGCACCGCGAGCGACTCATCCTTGCATTGCCCAAAGAACATTCGCTCACCGCGAAGAAACACATTGAAGTGACCGATCTACACGATCTGCCACTCGTAAAAATACGTGGAGATATTGAGCCGCGTTTCGGCGATAACCTGAAACGGATTCTTTCCCTCATACGCGTGCGACCTCGAATTCTTCATGAAGCGACCTCGCAAGGTGAAGCGCTCGAACTTGTCTCGCAGGACGGCGTTGCTGCGCTAACCACCCAGGCGGCTCAACGTTCAGCAACGGAGCGCATTGTTTTTCGCGGATTTCTTGAAGAGATCCTTTTCGCGGAAACGAGCCTTGCCTACTTCGGGGAGCCTACATCGCCCATTCTAAAATCTGTTCGGGCGTTTTTGTCCGAGACCTTTCAGCCCTTGACTGTTGGGCCGTTTGTTCCGGAGGCGAATACACGTCAGATGATTCTATTTGGGAAATCGAGCCCTGAGTGGCAGACCGAAGGCGATGCACACCCGAACATCTAGAAAATGCGGGGCGGAGTCGGAAGCTAGCTAGGCCGCAGCTCTTCCAGAACTGATTCTGCTTACCCTCTAGGCAAGCAGCGACCTCGTCTGGATCGAACCTGACCGATCCCAACACTCGAAAGGAAGAGATGCTCCCGCTCGCCGCCATCTTGTAGATGTGCTGAGGCGTGACCCCAAAGAGTTCCGCCACCCTAAGTGCTCCGGTCCTGTTCTCTAACCTCTCGACGAGTTTCATCGAATCCCGCTTGCCGCCTAGCAGTAACCAACTGCTTCGAGTTCCTTCAGACAAGACGGATGCCAATCTCGTACGTAAAGTAAGAATAGCTGCACGAACTGTCCAATAATTTTGTGACCTGCCCTAATAGCTCACCCCTATAACCATCGATTTCTGCCTTATCGGCCTTTTCTTGCACAGCCCTTCCAGGCCAAAGACTGCGCTCTGCCGCCCGCTTCGTCTGTCAAGGCCGTCCGCTTCGCTCCCGTGAACGCAGACTCCGCGGCCTTGACAGCGCGGGCGGCGAAGCGCGTGGGACCGCCAGGAAGGTCATTTGGTTCTTTCTTTCAAGCGGAAATCACGCTCGAAAAAAGGAGAAAAGAGGAAAAACGAAATGCCAGAAAAACAACATGCCACGTGGGGAGAACTGTTGCGAGACGCTGTCGAAAAACCGGGCCGTATCCTCGAAGCCTACAGCGCGTTCCACAACTATAGCTTAGGGAATGCGCTTCTTGCCCTGGAACAATGCGTTCGGCGCGGATTAGAGCCCGGGCCGCTCAACACCTATCGGGGATGGGCCGAGCGGAAACGGCAGGTCCGCAAAGGGGAAACAGGAATCACTCTCTGCATACCCATGCCATTCAAACGAGCAGCACAAACCGCAAGACTAAATGAAGAACCAGCCGGACCCCAAACAGTGTGTGGTTTCAGGTTCCGTGCGTATTGGTTTGTGCTCGCCCAAACCGAGGGCGAGGAAGCTTACAGCGCGCCTGTTCCTGGCTTCGACGTTGACGCCGCTCTTCTTGCATTGAACATCACCCGCGCGCCATTTGACGAAATGAATGGCAACGTTCAGGGCTTTGCCAATGGTCGCGCGATTGCTGTGAACCCCCTTGCCGCCCTCCCGCAGAAAACCACGTTCCATGAGGTCGCTCACATCGTTCTTGGGCACACCACCACCGAGAGGCTTGTCGATAGCGAACAGACCCCGAGACATATCCGCGAGGTAGAGGCCGAGTCCGTGGCGCTCATCTGCTGCGAATCGCTTGGCCTCGATGGTGCGGAGTTTTGCCGGGGCTACATTCAGCACTGGCTCAAAACCGAGAAGGAAATCTCGAACCACAGTGCGGGCCGCATCTTTGCCGCCGTCACTTCCATTTTGAAAGCGGGAGCACCTGCGGCGGGCAGCCAGTAGGCTGCCCGCTCTCCCTTTGTTGCGGAAATCTTTGCCGGACTCGCGAACGGAAAATGCTCGAAATATCAAGAGTCGGAGTAGGAATCATGATCGCTCATAACCCCCTCCACGGATCCGGACAGGCGGGATTCCCGCATCCGGCTCTTGCCTTAGGTGAGGACGCCCATGCGTCGCAGGGGATAGGGATGACAGACGGTAGGCAGAGGCAGCCAGCGAGTGATGAGGCGCCGCATGCGGTCCCAAAGGACGCGGCCTTTTTGGCTGCGCCGCGAAAGCGCGCGATGCCAAAGCCGTCCTACTTGGAATCGAAAAAGAGCCAGCGCCGGGTTGTTCATGGGCACTCCGTAATATCGGATGTGTCCACGCACCACCGCTTGCAACCACTTACCTACTTCGGGGATGGGTTCATGCAGGCGCCGCTGAAGTTCGGCTTTCACCGCGTTCAGCTTCGCCTGCAACCTTTTGCGAATCGTTTGCCGCAGCACCGTGAACCGTCCATTGCTCCTCTTCTTCACGCAGATGTGCGTAAAGCCAAGGAAGTTGAACGTCTCCGGTTTCCCTTCGCCACGCCACTGCCGCTGGTCGATCGCAAACGGACCAAATTCCAGCAGGCGCGTTTTCTCGGGATGCAGTTCCAGGTTGAACTTCTTCATTCGTTCCGTAAGTTCCGCCCGAAACTGATCGGCATCCGCTTTGCTGTGACAGCCCACCACAATGTCGTCCGCGAAACGCACCACGATCACATCGCCGTGTGCGCGCTGCTGACGCCAGGCTTGGACCCACAGATCAAATACGTAATGAAGATAGACGTTGGCCAAAAGCGGCGAAACACTGCCACCCTGGGGCGTCCCTTCTTCCACTCGTATTCTCTTCCCATCCTCCAGCACGCCGGCGTTCAGCCATTTCTGGATGAGCCGCACAACACGCCGGTCCGCAATCCGATGCTCAACGAACTTCACAAGCCATTCATGGGAAAGCCCATCGAAAAAGCCTTTGATGTCCAGATCAAGCACCCAGTTCACTTTTCTCGTCAGCAGTCCCGTGTACAGCGCATCCAGCGCTTGGTGCTGGCTGCGCCCTGGTCGGAACCCATACGAAAACCCAAGAAAATCCGTTTCGTAGATAGCGTTCAATACCTCGACCGCTGCGCGCTGGACGATTTTGTCTTCCAGCGCGGGAACTCCGAGCGGTCTTTGCCGCCCGTCGGCCTTCGGGATAAACACCCTACGCACCGGCTTCGCTCGATACGCTCCTCGCTTCAACCTTTCGGAAAGGTCCTGGAGATTCCTCTCCAGTTCCTCCCCGTAGTGCCGCCACGTCTCCCCGTCCACGCCTGGCGCGGCTTCCTTCTTCAGCGAGAAGTAGGCCATGCGCAGCGTTTCCAGGTTGTAGATGTGGTGCAGGAGCGCCGTGAACCGCAACTTCTTATCCTTTCCTGCTGCTTGACGTACCCGCTCCAGCGCACTGGTCGCGTCGTTCCGGCTCGGTGTCCGGGACGCGTTTTGCTGTCGCAGGTTCCCTTTGGCCAGACCACTTCCCTCCATCTCCTCCGCCACCGGTTGCCCGGCTTTGTTCGAAGACTTCTCAGGTACTACTGGTCTGTCCGACTTCCCAGGTCCGTTCGTCATCGGCGTACGTCCTTAGACTTCCCGACGCGTCCCAAGGCAACTGCTGCCTTGGGCGAACATGGGATCTCCCGGTTCCCGAGCGAGGTGTCTGCGTACGTGCACGGGGTCTCTGACCGCGCGGGACTCTGGTACACCTCGCGATATCGGTGCACCCGATGGGGCCTTCCGCTTCTCCTTACAGCGTCGGCGTCCCGGAGTAGTTCTCTTACGCGGCTGAATACCCGGCCCGCACGTCCCCCTGTCAACGCTTCGTCGCTGCCCTTGCGAGCAGCTCCGCATGACTCGAGGCCGATGTGGGTCGCTAAACCACTTTCGTATGACTTTTGCATTCACTACACCTCGCCGGTTTTAACCGGCGCACAAGGAGAAAGAAAAATGAATGTACAAACAGCGGTGCGCACGGCCCTAGGCAAAGTACCAGTGGATTCGTTGGTGCGTGAAATCAGACTGGAGCAGATCGCGGAATCCAAAACGAATCCGCGCAGCCGCCGCGATGAAACCGCATTGGCCGAACGAGCTGCCGGCAATCGGCAGCAAGGAGTGTTGCAACCTGTCCTCGTGCGTCTCCACCCCGACGGAACGAGCACTTTCTCGTGTGTGATGACGTGCGGGACTTTCGCGGCGAGGATGAAGCCGTGCGGAGTCTTTCGATTCCAGCCTTCGACCAGTGAGATGGCCGGGGGCCGGTAGAAAGTATTGTCGAGTTCTACCGTGCTGAACTTCGTCGCCTAGCAGCTGAGGAAGTCCCGGGGCGGCATGTCTGCCGGGTAGAACGTGCCGACCCAGCCCTCGGCAGTGATGGCGCTGTGCCAATGCGCATTTCGGTCGTGCCTAAATTCTAACCCGGGCGGCCACCGGGAGGGCACGCCTCGTAGTGGCGGCTCTTCTCCCTGCGTCAATACCGTAGAAATACGGATATGATCCAGGGGATTCGAATAACCATTTTAGAACTTGACGTTTTGTCTCTTTCGGCCAAAAATTGCAACGAATGTCTTAAGTCCTAAGAAGAGACGGACCGCATGCGAGCAAAGGGACTAAGTCCGATGTTAGTGAGGATGCACGACTTCAAGTTCACCATTGGCGCTGAAACGCATTTATTTGTCGTTGAGGAGATAGTGGCAATGCTGCCGAGCTGGCCTGAAAGATTCAGGCTGAGACTTGCAGCTCCCGTCGATTGTGAGATCAAAGTGTTTTATGGGGCCACCGCCGAGGAAGCGGCGAGAAAGGGCGCCGAGTTTATTGCTTCCCGCATGAACACGGAACTAGCAAACAAGATATCCCCCTCCTCATCACGGCGGCCGGGGTCTTCTCGACAAATTCTCCTGCCGCAGCAGATTCAAGAATCAGAGTCCGAGTAGCTCGTTTGGAAAGCTGGGCGCGGTCGCCCCTCCCAAGCGGGATAGAAAGAGCCGACCGATCCTTCAGTGGTAAAGATGCCGATGCGAATTTCCGCTGGAGCGGAGATCCCAGCCTGAACGATAGTCATCCAGCGGCTTTCGCCAACGCGATGGCCGCATCGACAGAGTCTCTCACCCACCGGGTCCTGCCATCCGCATCTGTACTTCTGTCGCGCTTTGCCCGCCACAAATATCGACGATCTGGTCGGCGTTTTTTGAAATCGCGCGGCTCCAAGAGTAAAGACCAACAACGAGATCTCCGGGAATGTTTCCCTGAGCATCGCAGCGTTGCCGCCGCGCTCAAGGACGGCAAACCCGAGGCCGTCACCGTGCGAGAACTTCGCGGCTGGATTGAACGAGAGGTCCACCTGGACTTCGCGAATGCGCCGTTTAGCCCTCAGGACGCGGCTTGCTGCCGTCCGCAGGCTCGTGCGCCAATTGTCCCAAACGCACGAGCAATAATCCTCTGCTCTTTCTCGAAAGCAGCTTGAAAAAATCCACCTGACCGCGAGTGCTACCGCAGAAAAGTGGTGGCATTCGTACAGCTTCGCGTAGCGCCGCTCGAAGCCCAAGGAGAGAAAGCGTTGCGTGTCTCCGTGGGGCCCCCGCATGGCAGTCCAATCGCCCCGCCGATGTGCTCCATGAGCGTCAATTTCGCCGCGCCAAGCAACGCGGAGAATGTCCAACGACCAAGCCAGCGGTTCTCGCCGACGGAAAGAATGCGGGAACCGTGTTCCACATCTGTCAGAACGGCAAAGGCCCCGTACACGTGACGGTAACACGGTACCAGCCAACGCCGCAGGAACAGGGCCGGCGCAGGAAAGAAAAGCTCGCCGAGCGCGTCGAGAAAGAATCGCGAGTGCATATTCTCGATTCCATTCGGGAAAAGCTGCCGGACTCGCTCACGCAGCCTGACTTCGAGATGGTCGCTCTCGACTACTTCCCGCGTTTGGGCCATGACGGTCAGCGCCGTCTCTCGAAGGTCCACGGGTGGGGAAAAAAAAAGACCAAAGTGTCCTGGGGTGGTGAAACAGTGGATTACGAGAAGATTGGAGCGAATGCCATCGCAGCCATGAGCACGCCAAACCTCCAACAATTTCTTGTGGTCTGCGGTCTGGTTTCTGATCTTATGTGTCCCGGCTACAGCCCAAGCCAACCGCTCGCGAAAGACTCGAATCCTGCACGGACCGCAGTCCGCTATAAGATTGATATCGCCAAAGTAGCGGCCACAGTCCGGGCCGAATTCTTGCAAAATAAGGAATCCAAGAGAAAGGAAGAGACGAGTAACCCTGCGGCCAGTGTCACCTCTGTTCAGCGTGATCAGTCCAAGGCGAAACCAGCGAAATAAAACTAGAGCCAACCATCCGGGCAGGCCGCGCTTCGATTCGGGCGCGGCCCGCCTTTTTATTTCCCGCCCGCCCACCCTCTCAAAAGCCCCACTCCCCCAGCGCTTCGCACAAAGTGAAACGTCAACTCTGGCGGGTTCGAACAGCGCTGCCGTCGGCGGCCTTTTGTCATCTGCGGGGAAGGGCGCCAATCACTTCGAGTTGTGAGCGTCCCTCTGGCCTTCACCTGTGCTAGCCGCGTTCGACACGTTCCAATGAGGTTTGCGTATCTTCACTGACCGCAGGAGCGCCCAACCTTTCACCGAGCGCGACGCCACATTCTTCGTGCCTGACGATCCTTCCACACTTTGCTTTAGCGAGGTGTACTGCGGCCCGTCTGTGTTTTTGTCGCTGTGGTTCTCGCGCGCCGACTCGACCTGTTTCGTGCATCGTTTTCCCCTTCCGCCCTCTCCATTGGGCACGGCTTCGGGGGCATTCCTGCGCCCGGCGGCCTCGGATCTTCTGCTTTTCCGGCTCCTCCCAAAAAATCTTCGGGAACGCCGCGGAAGATTTGTGACTTGAACCATCGTTTGGCCATTTCGGAAGCATCGGTTGGCCGTTCATCGGCCTGTAAGTCCTGTAAATCCGCACTCCGTCAGAGCGTCCCTTCGGATGTTTGGAGCATCGGTTGGCCGGAAGAGCAGAGTCGGAAGGATCCCCCTCAAGGACTGGAACCTCAACCCACAAGACTGTTGACAGGTAAGGCCTTCAGGCGTATTTCTGTACGTGCGTATATATACGCACGTACATGAGCGAGACCCCAGAACAAGTCCTACGTTGGTTTCAGTCAGCGGTTCACAAGCTTTCGCCTGTAGCCGCTGGCTCTTTGAGTTTGCGGAAGAGTCCCTGCATTCGGAAGAACTGCGCTACGTGCGCCAGTGGTCAAGGACATTCCAGCCATGTCTTATACGGCCGCCGCGGGGATAAACGGTTTTCGATTTACGTTCCCGAGGAGTTAGTTCCTGAAGTTCGCAAGGCGCTCGCTAATGGACGGCGGCTTCAAGAACTGATGATTGAGGCCGGCGTGCGCTACACACACGCGTTGAAGGCACGACGAAGGAGGGAGGCTGGCCGGTGACCATAGACCAGGTATGCAGATGCTGAATGAACAGGATTTCGCCTTGTGGGTCAAGCGGACCAGCTTATCCGATCCGGCTCGCGCTGTTGTGACGCACATCCGAAGCTCCCAACCGGCGCGGCGCGTGGGCGGTGGCCGCGGGAATGTGGTCGGGCGCTATCCGAGTAGAAAGATGGGAGTCACCATTCAGTTTGAAAGCCACCGGGTTGAGTTGCCCGCGATTTTGGAGCTGGAACACAACAATGACGTGCTCGAATATTACGACCAACCACCTTCCATCAAGCTGGACTATTCTTCAGCGCATAGAAAACGCCTGGGAGTTCTTCACACACCCGACTTCTTTGTAGTTAGAGCAGACAGTGCGGGCTGGGAAGAATGCAAAACTGAGGAAGACCTGATTCGCTTGGCAGACCGTAATCCGAATCGATACTGTCACGATGAGCGGACATGGAGTTGTCCGCCCGGCAAGAAGTACGCAGAACAGTTCGGTCTCTACTACCGGGTTCGCTCGTCCGGCGAGATCAACTGGGTCTTCCAACGGAATCTCCAGTTTCTTGAGGACTATTTCAGAGCGCCTCTGGAAGTCCGGCCGGTTCATCGGCAGCGGGTTCTGGCTCTGGTCGCTGCCCAGCCGAACGGCTCACTGCAAGATCTTTTTTGGGGGACGGAAGGCGAAGTCACTCGGGATGCGATTTATTCCCTGATTGCAGCCGGGGATATTTTCATCGATCTCCACTCGGCCTCACTTCTAGAACCAGACAAGGTGACAGTCTCGCTGGAGAAGTTTGCCGAGTGTGTCCGAGACAACCACGCTGTGATACCCACACGCTTTGACCGAGAGGATCAAGCGCCGCAGGATCAGCAGTGGCTTCAGCTCGCGAGCGAAGCCGATCTGGTCGAAGGCACACGGCGATTCCACATCGTCATCCGAGCGTTGCGCGGCGCTCCACATGATTTCGTGCCTCCACGAACGCTGCGGCGCTGGATAGCGAGCTATCGCGCCGCACAGGACCAGCACGGGAGCGGATATCTGGGCCTCTTGCCAAAACGCAACGAAGGCAACCCAGCGAGTAAGCTCCCAGAAAAAGTGCGCTCGTTGATGACCCAGTTCATCGAAAAAGAGTACGAAACGCTAAAGCAGAAGACTCAGTACGCGGTGTGGTCCATGTTCAAGCTGAGCTGCGATCGCGAGAAAAGTCCTGCTCCCAGCTACAAGACGTTCAGCCTCGCGATACATCAGCGTGCCGGCGCTGAGCAGACGCAGAAGCGGCAAGGTCACCGAGCCGCGTACCAGCGACAGCCTTTCTATTGGGAGTTGGAACAACGGACTCCTCGCCATGGGGACCGGCCTTTCGAAATCGCCCACATCGATCACACGCAGTCCGATGTGTGGGCTGTGTGTTCCCAGAGCGGACGTGTCTTAGGACGCCCTTGGGTTTCGTTGCTGACCGATGCGTTTTCACGGCGGATTCTGGCGCTCCACATCACGTTCGATCCGCCAAGCTATCGCTCGTGCATGATGATTGTGCGCGAGTGCGTACGCTGGCACGCACGCCTGCCCCAGATCCTCGTGCTTGACGGTGGAAAGGAATTTGAGAGCAGCTACTTCGAAGCGCTGCTGGCGCGGTTCGAAATTACGAAGAAGTCGAGGCCGCCCGCAAAAGCTCGCTTCGGCTCGACCTGCGAGCGCATCTTCGGAACGGCGAATAAACAGTTCTTTCATTGCCTGCAGGGCAACACACAGCTTGCCCGGAACGCTCGCCAGATCACCAAAAGCGTCGATCCTCGGAATCATGCCTTGTGGGCTCTCAAAGAATTGCACCGCGCACTGAGCGAATATGCGTACGAAATTTATGACACGATGCATCATCCGGCCCTCGGACAGAGCCCGCGTGAGGCCTTTAATGCCGCGCTTACCCACACCGGCAGTCGCACACACCGCAGACTCGCCTATGATCGGGACTTCCTCATCGCGACATTGCCAACCACCCGCAAGGGAACCGCGAAAATCTCACCGGCACGAGGCATCAAGATCAACCATGTTCTTTACTGGTCCGAGCATTTCCGAAATCCCACCTGGGAGACGAAGCAGGTTGCTGTCCGTTACGACCCCTTCGATATCGGCCTGACGTATGCGTTTGTCGATCGGCAGTGGGTGGAATGCTACTCGGAATACTATAAGGTTCTACATGGGCACTCCGAGCGAGAAGTTCAGCTAGTCAGCGAGGAGCTGCGCAAACGGCATCAGAACCATTCCGGCCACTTTGTGATCACGGCGAGGAAGCTTGCCGAGTTTCTGGAGTCTGTTGAACTGGAAGAAGAGATCCTCGCGCAAAGATTGCGGGACCTCGAAGCGCGGTCGCTTCATGATCCGCCAGAGCGATCAGCGAAGCCGTTGGTGAAAATTACTGACAGTCGCCGTCCATCACCAGCAACAACGCGCACGCAGCTGCCGCCTGCCGCGGTGTCCACATTCCAGACCTACGGAGAACTCTGATGCGGCTCGACGGTGTCGCGGCAGTTGCCCCTCACCTCATCGAACACCTGGATCGTTTTCGGGCCTTTACCATGGCGCATCCTCGCTTGGTGAGAGCGCGAGATGAACTTGTTGACGCCATTGACGGCGCGGAACCCGGCTCGCTCGTACTTGTGTTGGGGCCGACCGGGGTCGGCAAAACAACCTTGCGCTCGAAAGTCGAAACCCTCCTGATCGAGCAGATGAGTCCAGCAATGGCTGCAGACCCCGGGCGCCTTCCTTTTGTCAGCGTCGAAGTCGCCCCACCCGACACCGGTCGGTTCCGCTGGCGAGATTACTTCAGTCGCTTGCTCGCAGCCATGAATGAACCTCTTATTAATTCCAAGATTCCCGATGAGCGTTGTATCCACGCAACCAGCCCAGCCAGATCGCCCCTGAGCGGCATGGAACTGGGGTTCGCCGCCGAACAGGCATTGCGTTATCGCCGTCCTCCGGTCGTATTCGTTGACGAAGCACAGCATCTTGCGAGGATTGCTTCCGGACGCCGGCTGTCGGATCAGTTGGACGTCATCAAATCGCTCGCGAATCGAACACAGACCGTTCACGTTCTCCTGGGCACGTACGAGTTGCTTGCCTTTCGAAATCTCAGCGCCCAGTTGAGCCGCCGCAGTATGGATTTACATTTCCAGCGGTACCGCGCGGACTCTGCGGAAGATCGGCAGATATTTCAAAACGTCCTTCACACTTTCCAAAAACAACTGCCGTTCGAGGGACCAGAGGCGGACTTGGCGTCGATGTGGGAATTTCTCTATGAGCGTTCCGTCGGTTGCGTGGGGATTCTGAAAGAGTGGCTCATGCGAGCCTGTGTGCGCTCGATAAAGCACGGTGCGGTCACTCTCTCTCTGGAACAGCTGGAGAAGACGGCGCTCTCTGTTTCGCAATGTGAAAAAGTCCTCGCGGAGTCGCGCGAAGGCGAAACCAGGCTCAACGACACTGAGGAGTCCAGATTGAGACTCAGGACGCTCATGGGTATTGATCAGCATTCTTGTGAGACAAGCACCAACGGAGACTCCGGTTCGGTCCCGTCCGCCCGGAACCGGAAGGCACGAAAACCAGGTCAGCGTGCTCCCCGAAGAGACCCTATCGAGGAAACGGCTCAGATATATGCCTGAAGCCACGATATACGACGCTTGGGAACTGTCGGATCATCGACTGACCGGCCGAAGCTATTTATATTCGTTACCGCCCATCGGAATAGGCACGCCGATGGTGGAGAGCCTGACGAGCTACATTCAGCGGCTCGCGGCGGCTCATGCAGTCGAGACCGGCACTCTCGTCAACTGCGAGTTGCTGTTGCGAGTCCCGTATACGAAAGGTGCGCTGTCCGGCAAGCTTCCCACAAAGCTACCTCAGTATTCGTTTTACATCGAAGCGTACACACTGAATGGCACTGGCGACCGCGCACGACTGTGGACTTCGGCACTCGAGGAATTGACTCAGGTTCAGCGTCTTGGTCTTCTCACGACATTGCCTTGGGCTAACATGATCGATCGCGTGCATCTCCTGCGAACGAACCGTGCTTGGTGCTCTTCTTGTTATGAAAGCTGGCGTTCCTCGGGACACCCCGTATACGAACCATTGCTATGGATGTTTCAGGTGGTCACTGTTTGCCACCATCACCGGCAACCGCTCGACTCGACGTGCCCCTCGTGCGGCCGGACGCAGTATGTGTTTTCCTCCAAATCTCGCCCAGGCCACTGTTCACGATGCCAGTCGTGGCTGGGACGCGTGCACGAAGTCGGCGCTATTAACCACGACGTAGCCGAACAACTGCGGCCGGCGGAAATGGTTGCTGACCTATTGGCCGCAAGCCCAAGCACCCGAAATCGCGTTCGTTGGAGAAGCATCCCGCGGATCGACTCGCTGGTTGCGTTTTCCCGCACCCAGAACGTCTCCCTAATTCGGGCTCTGGCTGAACCGATCGATAGCGAGCAGAGACGTTTGTGGTATGTACACCATCGCGTTCCAACTAGCATTGTCGAACAAGCCTTGCAGACTGCTCTTCAGGCAGCTACCCCCGCACCGTTGCAGGTGCTTGCCAACCAGCTGGGTTATCGCACAGATGCGTCGCTACGCGACCGATTCCCGGAACTCTGTCGTCAGATCGCAACCAAGGGACGAGCTACGTTGAAAGTTTTCCGGCGTCGATCTCACGTGATGGCAGTGCCCCGCGCCCGCGTTGAAAGAGCACTCGTTGAAGCACTCAATAACGATGGCCTCACCCATCTTCGAACCGTGGCAGCTTCTGTGGGATTGAGCACCACACGACGCTTCTATAAAGACTTCCGTAACCTTCGTCTAGCCATCGTTGCTAAGAATCGTCAAATCAGAAAACAGCGGGACCATCGTAAACGTTCGTAAGTACAGGGTTGTCAGACGTGCGGATTGCCTGCCAGTCGACTGAGGACAAGAGTGGCGGCAATCTGTTGAAGATTCGGCATTGGTTAATCATTTAAGAAAACGGCTGAGTCTCTTTGCCTTTAGAATCAAATTGGGGTGCACTCTGCAATGGTCACAGCGAAAAGAGTAGCGGCGTCGGCTTTTGTAGGCCTCATGTTCATCTTGGCTTGTAGGGCGCAGACCCCGCCAGCTAACGGTCCTTCGTCCCTGACCGAAGAGCAGCTGAACGTCTACCGGGGCTTCTTGGACCAATTCGGCCCGCCGCTACATATCAAAAACCTCGCAAACGTCACGGTGCCGTTCGATTTCAAGGGGTTTCCTGAGGGGCGTCCTTGCCTAAAAGGAATCGAGTTGGAAAGTCCGTCTGAATATCTTCGAACGACGCATCAATTTGGGGCTGAAATCGCGAAAGGAAGAGAGTTAAATCTCGTTGATAGGCACGAACAACTCCGGCTTTTCCGAAAGAGAGATGAAGCCTCAGGGAACCGACCAAAGCAGGCAGCGCAGGACGACGCGGAAGCCAAAAACGCCTTAAAGTTCCTCATTTTCTCTGAGATTTCATTTGATACGGGACATCAGGTTGCAGTGCTGAAATACATCCTGGTTTGTGGAGAGCACTGCGATTCTGGCGCAGCTATCGTGATGGAAAAAGTTGACGGTCGTTGGACTGCCAAGCCCAGATTGATCTGCGCAGGGTTCTTTAATAACTCGTTTTCCGAGATGCCTGATTAACGCCTGATCGGGCACTATCTCTGGCGACTGACCGTAAGTTCCATAAACTTTCGGGCCGGTTGAGAACCAATTGCAATTTCTGTTAGCTCGGTCCATTCACCCTTTTCGTTTATTCGCAACATGGAGCTGGTTTTGATCTCACCCAATGCGAAGCCCCACGTGATCCCTTTGCCGTTTTCACTCAGCTTCAGGTCGGTTTCCAAGTAGCGGCCGTCGTTATATGCACGCATGCGGTATGTTCCTGCCTCATCATCGTAAGAAACGATCCCGAGCGCCTGGAGCGCGACCTTGCCGTCAGCTTTGGTCGTCCCGATGCCCTCGATGATAAGGATCAAACCGTCGAGCTTGTACTGAGCTTCCTCGGTCTGGATTAACTCCAGTGGCTCACCAGGTCCACGCAGAACACGAGCTTCCCCGGACCACTTTCCTACGAGAAAATCGAGCTTCTTCAATGCTGCGCGTTGTGCTTCAAGATCCGGTACTCGGGGTGGCTGAGCCATACAGGGGCTAATAGTGCCATGCAAACAAGAAGCGACACTAGCATACCGAAAAGTGTACCTCGTCGGTGGTGAGGCATCGACCTGGGGCCACAAACCTGACCTCTCACCTTCAACCTTAACTGACCGCAAGATTTCTTCCGGCCAACCGATGCTTCCGAAATGGCCAAACGATGGTTCAAGTCACAGAGTCATTTGGGTCCCTCCCGAAATGCAGACCCTCGCCTTGGGAGCAGACCCCTCTCGCTTTCGAGTGCCCCAATTACAAGGGCAAAGGAGACTCAACAAATGTACGAGAATCGCGTCGAACTAATGGGCTTTTTGGGAAAGAGCCCCGAAAGCAAATCCACGAAGAAGACGGGACGAACGCTCGCCATCCTCTCCCTCGCCACCAAGACCTGGTGGAAGGACAAGGACGAGCAGCCGCAGGAAAAAACCGAGTGGCATCGCATCATCGTTTGGAATGGCCTCGCGGAATACGCGGCGGACAAACTGAAGAAGGGCGACCACCTGTATGTCGTCGGAACTCTCGTGAGCAACGTCTACGAGAAGGAGGTCGGCAAAGGGAAAAACAAATCCAAAGCGCAGATCACGGCGTGGCAAATTAAGGCGTTTTCGATTCGCAAGCTGGACCGGAAGGAAACGGTACCGACAGCCCCGGCGACGGAGAAAACGCAGCCCGAGGA
>JBARCY010000057.1:0-3789 GCA_049794595.1 Candidatus Acidiferrum sp. | reverse complement strand
CCATCGAAATTTCTGACTGGAAAGTCCGCGACGTAGGCCTGATGGTCCGTCGCGTGCGCTTTCGTTTCGGCAAGAACGGGCACTACCTCGACATCAATCTGCCCCTAAAACCCGACGGCAAACCCGCCTACTGAAAAAGTCGGCTATCCGCTCACAGCCGACAGCTTACCGATCAGGTTTTAGCTGTGAGCTGTGAGCTAGCACCGACTCCGCGCCCCCATCCCCTCACCGCCGGTACACCCCGTAATACCACGGAATCCCCAGCGCCCCCGGCTCCGCCGCCACCGTCACCGTATCTCCGTCCTGAAACCGGTCAAAATCGTCCGCATCCACCGCCAGCCGCTCCACTTTCTGCCCCGGCCGCCACGAATGCACCAGCAATCGCCGGCTCCCGCGCACAATTCCCTTCATATTGAATTTACTCACCACGACGGTCGGGTAGTACTCCAGCTGTTTCTGCGAATCGAGCCGCCCATTCACAAACAGCGTTGCCGCGAGAATCCAGGGCAGGGGAATGAATCCGGCGTAGATGCGCTTGAGCACCTCAATTTCTTTGTGCTGCCGCGCGCGGCTCTCCAGAATCACCGCGATGGCCAGCGCCAAAAAAAACAGCAAGCCAAAAAACACCAGCATCAAATCCAAATCCAGGGGGGGATAAATCTGGCTCACATAGGGAAACGCAAGCGAGCCAACCAGAAAAAACGCGGTCCTCGTCACCAGCCGCCGCCGGAACAACAGCTCCGCGGCATTGGATGTCAACCCGCAAGCGGAACACTGGTCCGCGGTCCGCGGTGAGCCGCAATCAAGGCATCTAGTCATGCCGCCTCAAACGCCATTCTCAACGCTCTGCCTTTCTCCTTGAAAAACTTTTCCAAGTTCAGTGTCATAGGCAATCTCACGCCATGCTCCGCGTGGAACAAACTGCGCCGCGGCAGGCATAGTATAAGCCGAGCCTACGAACCTGTCTTGGAAAGAGACGCGAGAAGATCTTGATAACGCTGTTCGTGCGGCTCTTCGGCTAGCGTCACGGAGACGCCCATGCCTAGCCCGGGTTCGATCCGCTTTACCGAACAATTCACCTTGACCGGCCTGTCCAACACCAAATGTGCCGTAAACCCCGCGCCGATCCACAACGGATCCGTCGATTCGATGAACATCCCATTTGAGCTGATGTCGCGCGTGCTGGCGCGAAGGAGTGCCGAGCCCCACTCGATCTCGAGGTTGGCGCGAAACGAATACCGCGGTGCCCACCGGCGATCGGAGCGCCGGGACGCATGTTCCCCACTGCCCATGGACCTGGTGAGCCCCCCTGCCAAGGATCCCAAGGTGCGGCGCTGCGCTGATCTCGCCGCTAGATCGTCTTAAGCATACGCCCGCTACGAGCATTCCCATACGACGCCGGAGCCGAATGTTTTGTTCCCGGCAATCTGGTCCAACCCGCCGCCGGCAGTTCCAAGCAACAACCGGCCCGCGGCTCCGCGTCGCAAAATAATGCTGCTTAGTTCTGATTGGAGGCAGCGGCCGGGCCAGAGGCGTTGTCTTTCCCCGCGGATTTTTCTCCTTTTCGAATCCGCCGCTGCACCTCCGCCTCAAGGTACTTGCGCAGGCTCTCCGAAACGATTCCTGGCGCGGCCAGCTCACGCAAATCGGAAACCGTCAGCTCCGGCAAGTACGCAAGAACAGTAGCCAACGGCGACTGAGGATGCCGGACCAGCGCCAGCCGCACGTTGTACGTGATCGACCACTTGCGGTGCCGCGCGATCGTGTACACGACCACGGGCGGCAGCTTCTCGCGCGAAAGTACCTTCAACACTTGGGCTTCCGTTAGATAAGTATTGTCCAAAACAATCGCGACGATTTGCGCGTGCCCTTCCGCCAGCAGCGCCCCCGCTAAACGCGCCGGCCCCCGCCGCGCCAGCGTAATCTTTTGCCCCAGCGGCAATTGCGGCAGCCGCGCAATCAACTGGTCTTCGGCATTCAGCTTCAACTCCGTCGGAATCCCCGGTAAAAGCGTAAGCTGCACGACGTCCATCAAATAAAGATCGCGCAGCAACCGCAGCGTGACGAGCCGCGGCGTCCGTGGATGAAATGCCAGTGCCTTTTTGACGCGGTAGCTTTTCAGCAGCCGCTTGCGCCCCGCCACTTCTTCGAGAATTTCCGCGGGCAGGTTTTTACGTTCCAGCAAAATACAAAGTTGCGTATCCTCGAGCGAAGGATTATCGAGAAGCGCTACCAGAATCTCGGCGTCGGCATGGTGGAGCAGGGCCGTCAGCTCATCGCCCGACGCCACCAGCGCGCGTTCCACATTTTTTTCCGGGCCTGACATCTCAGTCCCCCGCCGGATTCCCGCCAGCTACATCCCCACTCGTTTCCTCGCTGGCGGTCAACAACCGCAACGCCAGCCGCGCCGCCGCTTCCGCTGGAGTCATGCGCAGCTCTCCAAGCTCCGCCAGCGGAAACAGATTCCGCAGCCGTTCATCTACCTGTGCCTCAAGAAACTTGCAGCGCCCGATCATTCCACCGGTTTTCGCCAGTAGGAATTTCGTGTCGCGCAACTTCAGCCGCTCCGCAAGATTCTCCGTTAACATCGCCAGATCAAACGCAGCCGCTCGCAAGATGCCTTGCGCCGAAGACTTGGCGGCAAGTCCCACCGAAGATTCGTACGAATCCGCAAGCGCCGCAACCGCGGAAAACAGACGCGGAAAAACTTCGTCGGAAGCCGCCTGCGCTCGCGCCTTCACCCCAGACCAATCTGCGCATCCCACCTCGCGCAAAAGCCTCTGCCCCAGCGCCGAATCCGCGCCCGTGCGGTCGTTTTCGCGCATCGCCGTTAACACCGCGCGTCGTCCAATGTCATACGCGCTGCCCTCGTCTCCAATTTGCGAACCGTAACCACCCGCGCGCGCCGTTTCGCCCGCCGCATTTCGCCCGACTGCAAACGAACCCGTCCCCGCTAACAGCACAATTGCCGGCCCATCGCCGGTCGCTGCCAAAGCGAGATCGAGATCGGTGCAAACCTGGACATTCGATTCCGCAAACTCCGCGGCGAGAAGCGCGTGAATCTTTTCGGCGGATTCGGGCGGTCCCGCTCCTGCAAGACCAGCGCAAATCGCGGCCGCGCGTGATTCACCTGCCATCGACGCTTGAGCAATAGCCTGCCGCGCCGCCTCACGAATCGCGGAAATCGCTGCGCCAAATCCCACGCGCAGCGGATTCGAAGGCCCCGCTTGCGTTCTCGCAAGGATTTTGCCGGACTCGTCCATCAAGACACAATCCGTCTTCGTGCCCCCACCATCAAACCCCAAAACGAAGCGCATATAAAAAGCATAAGCGAGAATCACGCCCGCTGCATTGGCGGTGGCAAAGTTGGTGCGCAAAAGTGTGCCCTGACCCCGAGGTGTCGCTACCCTGGCCAAATTGCCAGTCTCTCATCCTTCTTTCGCACTGATTTCTTGACCTGCGTTGCACCTGCCACTATTCTCGGTTCACTTTTTTGATCGAGAAACTCTGAGCAACGGGAGCTGATCGCCGCAACAAACTGCTAATGCGCATCCACCCGCTCGACCTCGCCATCGTGATCGCTTATCTCCTTGCCGTAACCGCGCTAGGCATGCGTTTCCGCCGCGGCAAAAAACAAGTTGCCGGCGAAAATCGCGAAGCCATCAGCCTCGACTATTTTCTCGGCGGCAAGACCGCACCCTGGTGGGCCCTCTCTCTCTCCATCGTCGCCACGGAAACCTCCACGCTCACCATCATCGGCACGCCCGCCATCGCCTACGCCGGAAACAT
>JBARCY010000056.1:0-1685 GCA_049794595.1 Candidatus Acidiferrum sp. | reverse complement strand
GTAATGGCCGATGGGAAGCTCGACGATGACGTAAACTCCCTGCGCGTCGGTTGTCGCGTTGCGCTCCAGGCCAGTTTCCGTTTGCACCGCGGTCACCTTGGCGCCGGAGATGACTGCGCCGCTGGAGTCCACCACGGTCCCGCGAATGCTTCCGGCGATTCCCTGGGCGGAGACGCGCAGGCTTGGATAAATGGCTATAATCAGGACACAAATCAGACTTCTGAGATTCCGCATGCGATTCTCCGGTTTCCGCTCGACTCGATTTCTAATCGTTGGGGCAAACAAATGCGACGAACGCAAGCAGCACTTGCGCTCAAGTCAGTCGTGATGGACATCACCCCAGTTTTAGGTGACGCATTATAAGAAGCGAAGCCGGATCAGGGTCAATAATGCAAAAGAATTATCGAGCGTTTGGGAGCGAAATTGACGGCAGGCTTTCAGGTGGTTAGAGTCCTAGGTTCTCACATGCGAGGTGCAAGGATGAACCGATTCATGTTGTGTTGCGCCCTGGGCGGATTCTTGGCACTGGCGGGAACTGCCATTGCGCAAGAAAAGCCGGCTCAGGATGCGGGCAAGCTGCTTACGCCGGAAGCTTCGCTCAATTTGCGCTCGATTTCCGATCCGCGGTTTTCTCCGGACGGCACACGCGTCGCATTCGTTCTCACGGAGCCGCCCAAGGGCGCGGGTCGCGCGCGCCATATCTGGCTCTATGACGAGAAGTCAGGTGTGATCAGGCAAATTACTTTTTCCGCGAAGGATGAATCCTCTCCGCGCTGGTCGCCCGACGGGAAACAACTCGCGTTTCTTTCGAATCGCGAAGATCAGCAACAAATTTACTTGATGCGTATGGGCGGCGGAGAGGCCCTGGCTATCACCAAAGGCAAACGCAGCGTGCATAGCTTTGAGTGGTCTCCCGACGGCAGGCAAATCGCCTTTCTCGCTCCAGATGCCAAGACCGACGCCGAGGGGAAGAAAGAAAAAGATAAAGATGACGCGCACGTTGTGGATAAAGACGACAAGCAGCCGCGCTTGTGGCTGCTCACCCTGGATACAAAGGAAGCCAAAACGCTTACCGGCCCCAAGTGGGAAGTCAGCGAACTCGCCTGGACGCCGACTGGCGACCGCATCATCGTCAGCGCCACGGATCATCCGGAATCGGACGAGGACACGCATCGCATTTTTTCCGTGGCGCTCCTTGACGGCTCGCTCTGGCCTCTTCTCGCGCCGCATGGGCCCTTTGGCGACCTACGGGTCTCTCCGAACGGCTCGACCATCAGCTTCATCGGTTGCCGCGTGGACGGCCCCGCGCCGCACGATCTCATGCTGTTGGACATCGGCAAGCGGGCCAGTCGCAATCTCACGGGAGCGAGCCTCGATCGCCCCATTCATGAACAACTATGGTCCAAGGACGGCTCGATGCTTGCTCTCTACGCGGATGGCTTCCGCAACAAACTGATCGGGTTTTCTCCGGAAGGGATGAGCGAGAATATCACCAGTCCCCCATCCGATAATGTTGGTAATTTTGCGGTTTCCGGCTCCGGCGAAGTCGCCTTCGTTGGGCAGTCCGCGACGGCGCCTCCCGAGCTTTGGCTGTGGGATAAAAAGAACGCGCCGCATCAGGTTTCTCACCTCAACGATTCTTGGAAGCAATTCGCGCTCAGCACCCCCGAATTTTATAAGTACAA
>JBARCY010000055.1:0-3459 GCA_049794595.1 Candidatus Acidiferrum sp. | reverse complement strand
CAGCGCGTCGAACACCTTTTCGCCCTCTACGAAAAACTCACAGCCCCTCTCATCGCCCCCGCCAAGAAATCAAGACGAAAAAAAGTGACGCCCTAGTCTGTCGGAGAATGGCGGACGTTCACGCACTCGAATTAGGGCACTACTGCTTGTCCTCACCCAGCGTGGACGACCTTCTGCTGGCTGACGTTCTGGCCGTCGGTCCTTTTCAATCTGTGGAAGATGACCGTGGATAAAATCGTGAACCCGCCCAGGACCACGAGCGCCTTGTGGACGCCATGAATCATTTCCGCCGGATCCGAATGAACGCGAGGAACAAAAAACGCCGTGGCCAATCCCGCGGTTGCGACGCCAAAACTGATGGACATTTGCTGCATGGTGCTCGCGATCGAGCTGGCGTTGCTCGTCTCTTCTTCGGTGATGTCGGCGTAAACCAGCGTGTTCATGCTCGTATATTGCAGCGAAGTGAAGGCCCCATACCAAAACGCCAGCAGCACGATCGCCCAAACCGGCGTGTGCAGCCCGATCATCGCAAAAAGCAGCAGAAGAACTCCCAGAATCACCGTGTTTGAAATCAGCACGCCACGGTAGCCTACGCGGTTCAAAATCTTCGGAAGCAGGAATTTCGTGCTCATCGAAGCGATGGCCTGCGGCATGATCAGCAAGCCAGACTGAATCGGCGTGAATCCCAGGCCAACCTGATAGAGCAGCGGCAAGAGGAATGGAACTCCGCCGATGCCAAGCCGCGTGAAGAAACTGCCGCTCACCGATGCGCTGAACGTGCGAATGCGAAACAGGCTGAGCTGCAGCAAGGGAAATGCAATCTGTCTTGCATGAAGCAGGTAGCCGGCGATCAGCGACAGCGAAATCGTCAATAGCCCCAAAATCTCGCCCGTACTCAGCGTATGTTCGCCGAAGATCTCGAGCACGTAGGACAGCAGCGCAACGCCCGAACCGAAGAGGATGAGCCCGACGATATCCAGCGGGTGAACTCGCTCCTCGCGGTAGTCGGGCAAATGCAGATAGACCATCAACAAACCGACCAGGCCTATCGGGATATTCACGAAAAAAATCAATCGCCAGTGAAAGTATCCGACGATAAGACCGCCCGCTATCGGTCCAAGCATGGGGCCAATCAAAGCCGGAATGGCCACGAAGCTCATGGCGCGGATGAGTTCGGATTTTGCGAACGCTCGCACCAAAGTGAGCCGGCCCACCGGCACCATCATGGCTCCGCCGCACCCCTGCAGCACGCGGCAAGCGACGAGCACATGGATGTTGCTCGATATGCCGCAGAGAAAGGACCCGAGCGTGAAGAGGCCGATGGCGGACGTAAATACCCGCCGCGTTCCAAACCGGTCCGCCATCCAGCCACTGATCGGAATGAAAACGGCGAGGCTCAGTGTGTAGCTGGCCAGCACGGACTTCATGCTAAGCGGTGCCACATGGAGGGCTTCTGAAATGGCGGGCACCGCGGTGTTCAGAATCGTCGTGTCGAGCGACTCCATAAAAAACGCCACCGCCACCAGCCACGGCAATAGCCGCTTGCTTGAAGCGGATGGCGCGTCTGGAACCGACGCAGAGTTCGTGGGATCGACCGGAGTTGTAGCCATGAAGTGAGACAACCACTGTACTAACGAATCATATTCTTTGCTCGCGGAAGAAAGTGTTGTGCGGCATCAGACCGCAAAGTGGGACAGACTTCAGTCTGTCCTCTTTTCTCACTCCCGCCCGTCGCCAAAGGCATTTCTCCCGCTTAGCTAATAATCACTTGTACAAAAAGCACGTCCTCACCCTTTCTCTTCTCCCTTTTCTTGCTACGATAAAAAGAACCTAGGAAATTGCTCCCTTTTGGATTTTGAACCCTCGCTGGAACAAGGCGAGAGCCGTCGGTTTAGAAGATGCCGCCCTCGACGGCGGCCAAGGAGTCTGACGTGAAAAAGACATCTTTTTATTTCGCGATGGCCCGTGTCGTAACTGCCTGCGTCGCAACCACCGGTTTGCTCAGCCTACTTTCCGCGCCCGCGTTGGCCCAAGCGCCGGCCGCGGCTAAGCCGCAAACTCCGGCAGCTTCTCAGCCGGCGAGTTCCTCGTCTGCTTCCGGCTCGAACACCGTTTTTCGCACGACCAAGGCGCTGACTTACCGGCGCGGCGGCGGCGCCACCAAAATCGATTTTCACGGCACCGAACTCCTGCAAGGCGCCAGCGGCGAAGCCCGGGTCGAGAACAAGACCTATCGCACCGAAATTGAGGCCAAATTCCAGGGCTTCGACGACGCCACCAAATTCGGTCTCGAATATCTCACCTACGTGCTGTGGGCCGTTTCTTCGCAGGGCCGCGCCGTGAATCTTGGCGAGGTTGTCCTGAAAAATGGCGGCGGCGAGGTGAAAGCCACCACCGACATGCAAACCTTCGGCATGATCGTCACCGCCGAGCCGTATTTCGCGGTTACGCAGCCCGGCAACATGGTCGTGGTCGAAAATGTTCTCGGCCCCGCCACGCAAGGCAGAATCGAAAACATCGACGCGCAATATGAATTGCTCGGGCGCGGCATCTATTCCTCTTCCAACACCAAAATTGAGAACGCCATCTTCGGCATCGACCGCAAAACGCCTCTCGAGCTGTTCGAGGCGCGCAACGCCGTTCGCATCGCGCACATCGCGCAAGCCGATAAATACGCTCCTTCTTCGCTGGCCAAAGCCGAACAGCAACTGCAGAGCGCGGAAGACATTTACCGCAATCGCAGCGACAAAAAATCCGTTTCCGCCGCGGCGCGCGAAGTCGTTGAAACCGCCGAGGAAGCGCGCGTGATGGCCGTGAAACAAAAGGCCGAAGAAGACGCGCAAGCCAAAGTTGCGGCGGAAAAGAAAGCCGCCGAAGAACAAGCCGCTGCCGAAATCAAGCGTCGCCAGGACGCGGAACTTGCTCGCCAGCAAGCGGAGCAGGCGAAAGCCGATGCGCTTCGCATGAAGCAGGAAGCGGAAAAGGCCGCCGCCGATGCCGCGCGCCAGAAGCAAGAAGCCGAAGCGGCAACGGCCGCCGCGGTCGCACAGCAGCAAGCAGCGCAAGCGGCAGCCGCACAAGCGGCGCGTGACACAGCTGCCGCGGTCGATCAGCAACGTGCCGCGGAAGCGGAAGCCCAGAAGGCGCGGCAAGCCGCCGCGCAAGCGGAAGCCGAAAAAGCGCAACTTCGTTCACAACTTCTAAACCAGCTCAATTCCATTTTGCAAACGCGGGACACGGCTCGCGGTTTGATCGTCAACATGTCCGACGTGCTCTTTGATACGGGCAGCTACACGCTAAAGCCCGGCGCGCGCGAAAAGCTGGCAAAAATTTCTGGCATCCTGCTCGCTCACTCTGGCCTGAACCTTCAAATCGAAGGGCATACGGACAGCGTGGGCGGCGACGAATTCAACCAGCAGCTTTCCGAGCAGCGTGCCGGTTCCGTACGCGATTTTTTGG
>JBARCY010000054.1:0-2469 GCA_049794595.1 Candidatus Acidiferrum sp. | reverse complement strand
ACTGAAACGATAATTCTTTCCGAAAAAGTCGAGCGATTGGAATCTTAGGGTCCCGTCCTCTCCCAGGTTAAACTCCGAGAACCCAATCATGCGGGGAGCGACAAAAATCTGCCCTGTGTGGTGTTGTCTGTCGATGCAGAGAAGCCATCCTAACGTCCCGAGTTTGGCATCCTTTGATGTCCCAAAAAAGAAACGCCCGGGGTCGGGACCGCCTGAAGACGGTTGGTCTTGCCCCCGATGCTGTTCGGCTTGGGAAGCTTGGCATACGGAAACAGTGCAGAGGAAACATGCAATGAAGATGCAGAGAGCGAGTCGAACCAGAGAAACTGCGATCAATCTTCGTCCACTAAGTTTCATCGTTGCTCCTAGCTAGTGCGTTTCATCCCAGTAGCCTTGGGCTTTCCTAACTGCCTGGTTCAAATTTCCCATGAATTGGCGTCCATCGAAATGTGGCGGGTCTTTTTTCGACTTAAAATCCCCGCCCCAGACGAAGCCGTTCTTCTTCATCACGGAAGTAATCGTCTTGAATTGGGAGGAGTGGGTTCCGTTAATGTCGACAGCAGCGCCTGCCTCATGCCACGAAACCTTGGCAGCGGGGTTTGTTCCCGACCCGCCAGACTGCATATAAGCTTGATCGCTGCTAGTTCGAAAGGCGCTGTTTATTTGGGGAGTGATTCCATCTTTGTTGAGTTCACTGAACGCCGCATTCAGGTGCGTTGCCGTCTCTGGAGAAAAGACCGGGTGAACCTCAGGCGCGTTAGGTCCGTTGTTTGCAACTGTGTAATGGACATCGCTGGAAAGCGGAACCAGCGCCGGTTGCTGCGCGCTCTGATTTTGCGCCTGGGTTTGGACTTGCGAAGCGGGGGCGTTGTTGCCGCAGCCGGAGGCGGTGGTGCCACTCGCACCTGCCCCGGTCGAAGCACACGTTTGAGTGCCCGCGCCCGAATTCCCGTAACTGGCCTGGTTCGTGTGGCCGTCGAGGTCGGCGAAGGATTCGGGGTCATCGGAGACCATGCGTAGAGATTGAGGGTTTGCGGGTTGGTGAGATTGGCGTAGGGGACGGCGACGGGGACGGAGGACCAGTCGGAGCCGAGCCAACGGCCAAAGCGCTCGCTGTAGTAGCGGGCGCCGAAATCGTCGTTGCCGGTTTCGGTGTCGCGCTCCTTGCCTTCGAATTTGTAATTCTGCGAGCAGGTATTGGTGTAGGGATGTTCGCCGCCGTAGGGATCGAAATCGGCGTCGTAGCAGACGGTGCCGTTGTTCGTGGTAATGACGCGAGCGCTGCCGAGGAAGTCTTCGGCGTAAAACTGCGCGTTGCCGCCGGCGGGAAGCATGGCGACGCGCTTGCCGCCGAAGAAAATGTATTCGTTGAGAGTGTTGCCTGAGGCGCCGGTTTCGGCGAGGATGTCGCCGCCGGAACCGTACCAGTAGATGGTGTCGCTCGATTTCATGACGCGGTTGCCGTCGCCGTCATAAGTATAGGTGACGCCGTCGGCGGGGATGAGATGATTTTCGGCGTGTCTCTTGACAGAGCCGACGCCTTCCAGATGGCTTATGGTTCGTCCTCTTCTTCAAATCCTCCCCGCCCTGTCCTCTGCGGTTCGACGGGGATGATGTGCGGTATTCCCGCCTCATTCATCTTCTTATTCAGGGCGGGCAGATCTTCTTCCGCGATTTTCTTAACCTGCGCCGAAGCCTCGCTGATCAACGGCGTCATTTCGGCCAGTTTTTCCTTCTGTTGTCCACCCGGCGCGGCCCAGAATCCGTCCAACTCTCTCAACAATCCTTGGGCCTGGTTCGGCAAAGGTTCGGGCTTCCATACTAGCGGCGGGCCGGCATTCCCCAGCCCTTCTTGCGCGCGAACATACTTTTCCGCCACCGCATCCACCTTCTTCTGCAACTCATCGGCGGCCTTCTGTATTTCCTCCGGAATCTTCGGCATATCGGGCTTGCCAGCATCCTTCTTCCATTGCTCTCTGGCCGCCTTCAGCCCTCCCTGAATTCCTTCGATGGTCTTGCGATCCTTGTCCGCGGTCTTGGCCAGCGCATAGAGCTGATCAATGGCTTCTCGCCGCGCCGCCCGATCCGCCGTGGACATCTGCATCCGCGGGTCATCTTCGACAACGACCTTCTGCGTCGCTTCTTTTTTATCCCCAGCCTTGATTTTTATCGTGTACTTTCCGGGCGCCACGAACGGCCCCCGCGGCCCAAAATCAAATCCTGCGGCAGCCGCCTCAAGTTGTTCCGGGGTTGGCACTGCCGGCGAATCCCACCGCAAATCCCAATTCGTCCGGTTCACGCCGGCTTTCGCCGGCCCATCAAACTCCCGTACCAGCTTTCCGTCCTTGTCGTAAACGCTGATTTTGACTTTCCCCTCTTTTTTTGCCGCCTCTTCCGGTTTTGCCGCTTGGTCCCCAGCGGCCGTTTCTTTCTTCTCCTTGTCCTTGTCTTTATCTTTGTCTTTTTCAT
>JBARCY010000053.1:0-3855 GCA_049794595.1 Candidatus Acidiferrum sp. | reverse complement strand
GGATCAGTTTTTGGTGGTCGCTGAGCGAAAAATCCATCGTGTCGTTATACGCGAGATACAAATGATGCTAACACAGGAGAACGCTGGTTCACTAACAAGGCGGCAGGACACCGCGCAGTATTTCAGTTTCCGATATCCTTCCGCTGGGAACCGCGTGAAACGTAAACCATGAGAATCTCACTCTCTAAGAGCGGGGCGGTGATAAACTGCGCCGCAAAGCCCCGCCAAAACCGCGGATCCCTTGGGGCGATCGAGGTGACCAGATGAGTTCAAGGAAAACCAATCCATTGTGTCATTTTTTTCTTCTGGTAGTAGCTGTGTTCGCCCTAGCAGCCACGGCAAACGCTTCCGTGCGAATTGGCGGCGCGTCGCTGCGCGCCAACGGCCAGCTCGCGCAAGGCTTTCAGTACACTGGGGCCTGCCCGGTAGCGCTAAAGTTTGGCTGGGGCGTGATCAGCAGCGAACCGACGACGGTGGAGTACACGTTTGTACGCAGTGACGGAGGCCATCAGACAAGCGCGCTCTCCGCCAATTTGCCGGGCGGCGGCCGTTCCACGCCGATTTACGACGACTGGCAACTTGGCGCGAACACGCCGGAATTTCAGAATTTCCATGGCTGGGTGGAATTGCAAATCGAATCGCCAAATGCGGTATCTCAGCGAATAGCGTTTACGCTTCACTGTGGCGGATCTGCCGCGGCCGCGATTCGCATCGGGGGCGCGTCTTTGCGCGCCAATGGACAGCTTGCTCAGGGGTTCCAGTACACGGGCGGCTGCCCCGTGGCCCTAAAATTTGGATGGGGCGTCATCGCCGCTGATTCCACGCAAATCAATTACACATTTGTCCGCAGCGATGGGGGACGGTTGAACGGCGCGAGCACGGCCGACTTGCCGGGCGGCAACCGCTCGATTCCAATCTATTACGACTGGCAATTGGGCGCGAACACGCCGCAATTTCAGAGCTATACCGGCTGGGTCGAACTGCAGATCGAATCACCCGCGCAGGTCAAGCAAAAAATAACGTTCACTCTCCACTGTGGCTAACGCTGATCCCTGCGCGAACATGCTAGTAGCCGGAAGGTGTGTTCTGCCACCCAAAAGGGGAGCAATGAATCGCTCGCGCAGCCTTGGCGAGCTATAGCTTGAAGAGTTCGCGGAGGCGGCGGGCGTGGACGCGGCTTACGGGGACTTCGGTGGTTTTCTTGTCGTTCATTTTTAGGATGAAGGTGGAATTGAACCAGGGGACGACTTCCTTGATGTGCTGGGTGTTGACGAGGAAGGAGCGGTGGGGGCGGAGGAAAGAATCGGAATCGAGAGCGGCGTTCAACTCTTCGAGGGTGCGGTAATTTGTGGCGCCTTCAAGATCGCGGGTGACGACCACGATGGAATTGCCCTCCGTTGTGGCGAAGATGATGTCGTCGCCGCTGACGAGCAGGAGACGCTGCTGGGAGTTCACCAGAATTTTTATCTTTTGTGGCGAGCTTTTTGCTGCACCGAGTTGGCTGACGAGCTGTTCGAGGCGCTCGGTAGTGGAGGTTTGGGTGTCCAACATTTTGCGAGCGCGCTGAATGGCTTTGGCGATGCGGGCTTTGTCGAAGGGTTTTAGGATGTAGTCGACGGCGTTTACTTCGAAGGCCTGGACCGCGTATTGATCGAAGGCGGTGGCGAAAACGACGTGTGGCATTTTCATCTTGCGTTCGACTAATTTTTTCAGGACGCCGAAGCCGTCGAGCCCGGGCATCTGGACGTCCAGGAAAACCAAGTCGGGGGAGTGCTCTTTGATGAGGGCGACGGCTTCGACGCCGTTTTTGCCTTGGCCGATGAGGCTGACTTCGGGGAAGGCTTTTAGGAGGAAAGCGAGTTCTTCCCGGGCGGGTTTTTCGTCGTCGACGATGATGGTGTTGATGGGCATGTTCGAGGAAGCGTCTTCTGCCCTCGCGCGTCGAGCGACTTCGACTGGTTCAGAGGGGGCACGATATATCGTGCCCCTACAGTGTATGATAACGACGGAGAAAACGTATCCGCTATGCCGTCAAAACCAGCCAGCCGGACTACCGCTAGAATTTTACGGAGCAAAATCATCTACAAAGGGCCTGTTTTTGGGATTCGGCGAGATGAGATCATCGAGCCGGGCGGACTGCGTGTTACGCGCGAAGTGATCACGCATCCTGGGTCGGTCGTGGTGCTGCCCGTTTTTCCGGACGGGCGGATTTTGATGATTCGGCAGTACCGGCACGCTACGCGGCAGTTTCTTTGGGAGTTGGTGGCGGGACGGATCGACGAGGGAGAAAATCCTCGAAAGGCCGCGGCGCGCGAATTGATCGAAGAAACGGGATATCGCGCGAAACGGTTTCACGTTTTCCTGGACATTTTCCCTACGCCGGGATTTCTTGAGGAGCGCATGTATATTCTTCTGGCGGAGGATTTGACGGCGGGGGTGGCCGAGCCGGAGGAAGACGAGCGAATTACGGCTCAGGCCTTCACGCATGGCGAAATCGAGCAGATGATCCGGCGAAATAAAATTCGGGACGCCAAATCCGTGGCGGGAATTTTGTACTATCTGCGTTTTCTAGTTCGTTCCTGATTTCTCGAGACCGCCGAATCGGTCCGTCGCATGTTTCAGAAGCAGTCCCCTCCGAGCGTCATCTGCGCGCGATAACCGACGCACATTTTGAAACTTGAATGGCAAACCATGCATTCGCTTGAAGTTGCAGGTTTTTTCCGAACCAACCTTGCAGCGAAAAATAGCTTTCACTTTATTGAATCGTTTTTGTAGATGGATTATCGCTCATTTTTCGAACCGGAAGAACGATTGCTCTCTTGACTGAACCCGTCATTCTGGTACACTCCGCGCAATTTGTGTCGTTGGCGGCTGCAGCTGTCCCGATTTAGCCGACCACGAGGAACATCCAGGTCTCCATCAGGGAGGAACATATCGGTGCAAGGAACCGTAAAATGGTTTAATAACTCGAAAGGGTACGGCTTCATCGGGCGCGAAGATGGTCCAGACGTTTTTGTGCATTATTCCGCTATCGTGGGGGATGGCTACCGCACCTTGCAGGAAGGAGATGCGGTAGAGTTCGAAATTGTCCAGGGACCGAAAGGACCCCAGGCAGCGAACGTGCAAAAGCCAGCTTAATAAAACCCGGAATCATTTGGCCGGCAGAGGGCGCCCCTCTGCCGGCTTTTTTTTGAGGAAGTGGGTAGTGAATAGTGGATAGTGAATAGAAAAAAGCGGTGCAACGAGGTTGAGGAAGTAGGTGAGTTATAGGAGGTAAAGGAACGGAGGAGGATCGCGCTGAACACGGGAATTTCATGTGGCGGCAGGCTAGGGAGCGGCCAGGCGGGTGATCAGGAGATGGAAGAAGGCGTCGGAGTCGGAGCGCATGCAGACTTGGGCGTTGGGAGGCCCGGGTTCTTGGCGGGTAAAACCTTTGTCGTCCACGAGGATGTGCATGGATTGCGAGGGGCAGATATTGGGATTCAGGATGAAGGCGATGGTGATGGGATCAAAGAGGGTGGGAGTTGGCTGGCCCCATTCGTGATAGAGGAGCGTTAGAGCGTCGGTGAGCGGGGTGGCTTGGCGGAAGAGGTAGGAGCGTTTGACTTCGTCAAACTTGAGTTGGGTGGAGTCGAGGGGCATCACGTAGAGAGGGACGCCGGAGAGGAAGACTTTTTTCGCGGCGGGGATGGCGTTGATGATGTTCCATTCGGCGTCGGGGCCGTGGTTGGGAGACCAGGGATCGCCGTAGCCGCGCTCGATGGAGCCGCCCATCATGACGACGCGCTTGAGTTTGAGGAAGGTTTGCGGGTCTTTGTCGATAATGGCGCCGACGTTCATCAGCGGGCCAATGGC
>JBARCY010000052.1:0-24387 GCA_049794595.1 Candidatus Acidiferrum sp. | reverse complement strand
AACCGGCCTGCTTCATCATCTCGTCGAAGCTGCAGAGATCATACTTAAGATAGTCCATGCCCCATGCCGCATAGGTCTGCGCGTCCTGCTCTTCGTGGCCGTAGCTGCCAGCGAATCCGGCGCACGTCTTCGGCCCAGGCGAGGAGTAGATCCCCACCTTGAGCCCCTTCCCGTGAACATAATCCGCCAGCGCTTTCATATCTGGAAACTTACTGTTCGCGTGAATGACGCCTTGCGCGTCGCGTTCGCCCTGCCATGTGTCATCGATGTTTATGTAGACGTATCCCGCGTTTCGCATTCCGCTCGACACCATTGCATCGGCCTGCGCTCGCACGGTTGCGTCATCGATTTTGTCGGCGAAATGATTCCAGCTATTCCATCCCATCGGTGGGGTGGCGGCGATAGATTGTGCCTGGGCCCTGCCTTGTGCGCCGATGGCAAGCGATAGAAAAGCGAGTATTGCGAAGCGCAGTTGCATCACAGAAGCTATGCGGTGGAAATCGGATTGCATGATAAGTCCCTCCAGCTGCCGGTCTCTTGGGCTAATTGCGTTGATGCGGCGATTCACTTCCACTCCAGTTCCGGCGGCGAGTCATTTTACACAAATAGTGGGCTCTGCTGCGTTCGATACCCAGCCGCGGCAGATGCTACCCGTCGCATACCGGTTTCATCAAGCCGCCGCCGTCGGGCAAACCGCTCACTTCTGTGCCCGCTTAGGCAGCGCGGCTCCGAGCAGCGCCAGTGGCGGTCAGAGTTATGTAGGTATATCTACTGTATTGACGTTCTAATGCAGCACGAGTATATCTGCCGGGCCCTCAAGGAGGCATCCCCTATGGAACGTTACTCTATTTGTGAGAATCCCAAATGCCACTTTGTCCTCGACCGTCGCATAAACGGGAAATCGTTGAACGGCGCACAGCTTATCTTAAAGAGATGTCCAACCTGTGGTGGCGATTGGTCGTCCACTTGCCCGTCATGCAGGTTGACGCTGGCCGTTAAACTGGTTGGCGGACTCCCTTACGCCGTTTGCTGCGAGCGCAAGCCGCACGCGAAAGCAAGGGCCGCTTAACCCGCAACTCCATCGCTGACGAACCGAGGGCTGTCACCCAAAGTGGACCTCGTTTTAAGGAAAGGTCTGTATATTGCGGAACGGCTGCCGATTTTAGGGACTAATGATCGGGGCTCCGGGCAGCAAGAGCAGCACTTCCCAAGACAGGTTCGCGTGAAAATCGATACTAGCGCAGGGCGCCAAGCTGATAACTCAGCAAGGAGTGCTGCGCCGCGTAGTCGTACTTGGCGCTAGCTTGCTCGATTCGCGCCGTCGTTTGATTCAACTCTGCCTGCGTTAGCTCGATGATTGAGCTTAAGCCGAGATTGTAGCGCCCTTGCGCTAAATCGAGAGCTTGGTTGGCTTCGGCCAACAGGCGGTCTGTAACGGAAAGGCGCTGGAACGCGGCATTGGCATCGAGCCAGGCCGTCTGCACGTCGCGCACGATTTGATTCTGCAAGCCTCGGAGATACTGGCTCTCCGCTTGGGCCCGCGACTGCGCCTCCGTCTCGCGCGCGCCGTATAAATGTCCGTTGAAAAGTGGAATGTCAACATTGACTCCGCCGGCGGCGTACCGCGGGGCGAGAGGGGATTCGTTAACCGGGGTAAGGCCCGCGGTCCCGAGAGCAGAGACCGTCGGGAGCTTAAGATCACGCTCGGCGGTGGCAAAACTTTGGGCCGAACTAAGAGTGAGACGCTGGCCAACCAGCTCGGGGCGATCTCTAAGCGCTTGTTGAATGAGTGGTGCGACGTCTGAGGCGGGAGGGGGAGGCAAAGGCTGATCCGCTAGCTGATAAGTGGTTAGGTCCGAGCTGCCCAGGGCCGCAGAGAGCCGCGCGAACGACGAACGCAACTCGTTCTGAGCTTGGATTAGGAGAAGCTGCGCTTGCGCCAAATTGACATTCGCAAAATTAACATCTAGATCTGAGCGGATTTTATTTTTTGCCAGTTCGGTGACCTGGTCGGACACAAGCTGGCGTGCCTTCACTGTTTCCTCAGCGACAGCAAGCACGGATTGCGCTTTTAGAGCGGCGAAGTAGGACTGGTCCACCTGGAGCAAAACTTGGGCCCGGGTGGTGATGACGCCCTCCTGTTGCGCCTGCGCATGAAGGTCCGAGCTTTTGACAAGCTCGTGGGTGCGGCCAAAATCGGTGACAAGCTGGGTTACCGTAACTCCGTTGGAATAGCGATCGTAGATAATGGGATTGTTGAGCCCACCGGCTGCGATGCGGCTATTGTTTTCCGCGCCTACCCCGGTGAGGCTTCCGTATACCGTCGGGTAATAGGCGGAACGAGTCTCTGTGAGTTGTGCTCTTGCGGCCGAAGCCAAGCTCGAAGCAGCTTGAATCAGAGGGTGATTCTGAATCGCGAACTGTTCCGCCTGCTGGAGCGTGAGCGATTGCGTGCTTTGAGCCGATGCCAGTGTCGCCCACAGTGCGGCAGCAGCCACGAGTACGAACAGCCGATATGGCGCTTTCATACCGCCTCCTCGGCGAGCTTGAGTACAGTCGCTTCGCCGCGCCGCTCGTAAATAAGAAGGTATGCCGCGGGAACGACGAAAATGGTTAAGAGGACCGAGGCCAAGAGCCCGCCGATAATGACCCGAGCCAGCGGTGCGTAAGCTTCGCTTCCCGTTTCAAACTTCAGAGCCATGGGCAAGAGCCCGACGACCGTTGCGAGAGACGTCATGAGAATCGGCCGCAAACGGATGCGGCAGGAATGAGCTACGGCCTCGCGGACTCCGCGGCCCTCAGTCCGAAGGCGATTGGCAAAATCAACAATCAAAATACTGTTGGAGACGACCATTCCCGTGAGCATGACGATGCCCATCAGCGATTGGATATTTAATGTTGTATCCGTAAAGGCCAAAGTCAGCATGACGCCAACAAGGCCTGTCGGCACTGCAAGAATAATTAAGAAGGGATCCACCCAGGAAGAGAACTGAGCCACCAGCACCAGATAGACGAGCAAAATGGAGAGGAAAAGCCCTAGTCCGAAGCTGCGAAAAGAGGATTGCATGGTCCTCACAAGTCCTCGGATATTGATTCGAAGATTCGCCGGCAATTTTGTGGCATCAACAATCTTGGCGACCTCCTTCGCGGGAACAGACAAATCCTCGCCGGAGGGTGCAACGTAGACGTCGATAGTTCGCTGCAATTGATAGTGATCCACCTCGGTAGGCGTGAGGATGGGAGTTATGTCCGCAACCTGGTTCAGGTAAGTAGTCATTTTCAATTGCGGAGCGCGCAGGGGCATGGCCTTCAAATCCTCCAGAGACTTCACCTGATTTTCGGGATACTGGACGGTCACGAAATAATTGTTCCCGCTCTTCGGATCGACCCAATAGCTGGGCGCAATCATGGCGTCTGAAGTGAGGGCGGTGATGAGGTTGTCGACCACCTCTTTGGGACTCAGCCCAAGTTGGCTCGCGCGTTCACGATTGACGTTGACCTCTAAAGCCGGATAGTCCATGTCTTGCGGAACATACACGTCCGACACTCCCGGAAGCGCCTTGAATTGACTGGCCAAATCCAGTGCGATTTTGTCGGCGGCGTTCAAGTCCATCCCGCTAACCTGGACATCGATAGGCGCGGGCATACCTTGGTTTAGAACCGCGTCCACCAAACCTCCAGTTTGAAAATAGGTGCGCAACTGGGGAAGTTCCGCTCCCACTCTCTTTCGAACCGTTGCCATATACGCAAAACTGCTCACACGATGCTCCGCTTTCAGGCCCACTTGCACGAAGGCGGTGTGCATCGCGGAATTCGGCGTGGACAAAGCCGACAGGTCAGCGTTCACTCCTATGTTCGAAACGATGGCATTCAACTCGTCGGCCGGTATGGTTTGACGAACAATGTCCTCGACTTTTTTCACGTAAGATTCAGTTATTTCCAGCCGTGTGCCGGTGGGCGCTTTGACACTGATGACGAATTGGCCCGCGTCCGTCCGAGGAAAGAACGAAAGACCGATGAGCGGGTAAAGAAGGAAACTCAGTATAAACACCCCAAGAAAACCGACGACGACTTGCTGCGGATGTTTGAGAGCCTTTTGGACCCAGCGGTCATACAGTTCGAGCATCTGTTCAAAGCGCGCATTAAACATCGTATGGAATCTCGCTCCCCAGGATGCGGTTTTTACGTCGAGCCCTTCTGCGTGGTGCGCGATCTCCTTGAGAACCCGCGCGCAGAAGAGAGGCACAACCGCAACAGCCACAAAGTAAGAGGCGAACAAGGAAATCACCACGCCCAGAGCAAGTGCCGTGAAGAGGAACTTGCTGACTCCAAAGAGGAGGGTGACGGGAAAGAACACGACGACCGTTACGAGAGTGATGGCCAGCACCGCCAAACCGACTTCGTTGGCCCCCATCTCGGCGGCCACCGCAGGCGACTCGCCGAGCTCAAGGTGCCGAAAGATATTTTCCAGCACGACGACGGAGTTGTCGATCAACCTCGAGAATGCGAGAGCCAATCCGCTCAAAACCATGCTGTTGATGGTCTGGTCGCCGGAATGCAGGAAAAAGAAAGTGGCCATCACGGAAAGCGGAATCGAAAGAAACACAGCCGCGGTCGCTCGAGGGCTGCCGAGAAATACCAGAATCATCACCGCCGTGAGACAAAGGCCGATTCCGCCTTCTTTCAGGACCGTTGAAATCGCCTGTTTGACGAAAATCGATTGGTCAAAGACGACATGAGTTTTCAGTTGCGAAGGAATATCCCGCAGGGTTTTAATCGCTTGCTGAATGCCGTTGACCACCGCGATCGTGTTCGTGTTTCCACCCTGCTTTAGGATGGGTGCGTAAACCGATCTCTGTCCGTTCACCCGCACGATGTTGTATTGCAGCGCGGAGCCGTCCACCGCATTTCCGACGTCCGAAACGAAGACGGAACTCTGCCCTTCCGTCTTCAGCGGTAACCCATTCAGCGCTTTGGCATTGGGAACTTGTGCGTTTGTGTAAAGGTTGTAATCCAGGGGGCCGATGCGAACGTCACCCGCCGGCAAAATCAGATTCGATTCATCCGTCGCGCGCACGATATCCATCGGGCTCAGCTCATGCGCCTGCAATTTCAACGGATCAACGTACACCATGATCTGCCGGTAACGCCCGCCGTATGGCGGAGGAACAGTGGCCCCCGGAACGCCGGCAATCTGATTGCGAATCGAGAACTGCAGATAATCGTGCAGTTGCGTTTCGTTAAGGCCCTTCCCTTCGACTGTCAGCAAGCAAACGGGAAGGTTCGACGCATCCATGCTCATCACCACGGGGGGCAAAGTGCCTTGAGGGAGCCGCCTCAAGTCCGCCATCGCAAGATTCGAAATCTGCGTCACATCGGCGTTTGCATCCGTCCCCGGCTGAAAGTAGACCTTGATCAGGCTGACGCCAGACATCGAGCGCGACTCCATGTGGTCGATTCCGCTTCCGAGCGTGAAAAATCGTTCGAAGGTATCTGTAATGTCCGCTTCAATCTGCTGCGGGGGCATGCCGCTGTAAAAAGTGGCCACCATCACCACCGGAATGTTGATCGGCGGAAACATGTCCACGGGCATTTGAGCCAATGACGTCAGTCCCAGGACGCAAACGAAGAGACAGATAACCACGATGAAATAGGGGTGCCGTAAGGAAAACGAAGACATGAAACTCTTACTCCATTTCTGCGGGCGCTATGACCTTGGGCGCCACCAGTTCGCCTGGCTTGAATTGGGACTGCTCTCCAAAGATGACCATCTCATTTTCTTTAAGTCCCGATTTGATCTCCACGTCGGCCGCCGTTTGCAGACCTAAGGTCACTTCGCGCCTTTCGACTCGCGAGTCTGCGTTCACCACGAAAACGTTTCCATGCGTTTCTCCCGATGTTTGCACGGCTTGTATCGGCACAGTTAAGACTCCCTTCGCGGTTTGCAGCGGGATTCGAACGCTGGCATACATCCCCGGAACCAGCAGATATTTCGGATTGGGGACGTCAATCTCCGTGTGCATCGTTCGAGTTTGCGTATCGACGAGCCCTGCGAAGCGCGCGATTTTCCCTTGAAACGTCTGGTTGTTGTTCGAGACCACCACCGCCACGTTCTCGCCCAGATGAATCTGACTCACGGCTCGTTCCGGAACGGGAATGACCAGCCGCAGAAGATCGTTCTCGGAAAGGTGGCAAAGCGCTTGGTCGCCTTTGTTCGAAGAGGTCCCGGCTGGGAGCAGCGCTCCCCCGTAGGCATCGATTTCGGTCACGACTCCGTCGAACGGCGCCGTAATTCGTGCATATGCAAACATGGCCTTGTCCTTCTCGAGGGCCGCTTTACTCATCACCAGCGCCTGCTCCGCGGACGAAACCTCGGCCTTGGCGCCGGAAGCGCCGGCCTTGGCCTCCAGATCCTTTCCGTTGGCGACATCCACTTCTTCTTGCGCTACCAGCCCTGGCCGTGTCTGCATCACTGTGGCGAGCCGTTTGTACGTCAAGTCTGTAACCGCGTACTTGGACTCTGCCTGGCTCAAGTCTTCTCGTGCGCGTAACAGATCCTGCTGGGCTCGCTGCACCGCAGCTTCGTCCACTTCCAACTGCTGCTGCAGCTCCGGGATTTCGAGAATCGCCAGCACCTGTCCCTGGTGCACGTGCGTTCCCCAATCCACATACAATTTCTGGATATAACCCGATACTTTCGCGTAAACACTGACCTCCTGGAACGGCTCGAACTCAGAGTCGATCTGCAAAGTGTCTGTGAGATCTTTCCGCGCCACTCGAACTACCCCTGCGGGCGGCGCGTTCGCACCATTTTCAGGTTTTGCGGCGCCTGTTGATCCGCACCCTCCCCCGACAAGGACGCCTGCAAAAAAGAGCATTCCCAGAAAACACCCGTTTCTCGCGGAGCAGAGGCTCCCGCGCTGCGTTCGCGCGATGACAATCGCTTTCATCACGCAAGTCAGGAGGAGGTCTGAAATAGGTGTTGCGGGATTCTTCGTTTTCATGGTTTCGGTTCCGGTGCTTGGATTGCCTCGCGAAGCTTCTCGAGCGAGAAGTTGGCCGCGCGGCACAAACCAATCAAATGCTGCCGTCTCCGCAGGATTAAGTGCGCGGCGGCCGGAAGCCGCTCGGCAATCTCCAATGGGATTGTCTGAACTCCATGCCTGTCCCCATGCATCAAGTCGCCAGGCCGAATCATCAATCCGCCTAACCCGACGGGGCAGCCAAAATCAAAGACATGTGCAAACGCGTGGGAAACCGATACGCTCCCGGCAAACATCTGGAGGTCCGTCAACTGCACCTGCTCGAGATCGCGCACCGATCCGTTCGTCACCAGTCCAACGCATCCCAGCGCAAGAAGGATATTTGCATTCACCTCACCGATAAACGCTCCCAATCCGGGAGGCTGGTCCACGTCTTCGATCACCACAACGCGAGGCGCCGGAATACTCAGAATATGGTTCCACCAATCCGTGCGCTCGTAATAGAAACCTTGGCCTTCCATGGGAGGGCTGACGCTTCGGATGCGAGCCGTCGCAGCGTAGCCCACTGTGGGAAGGCGGTCCTTAAAAATACAGCGAATGTCGGAATGGGCAAATCCCGTATTGGGCAAGCGCACTTGGAACGTTTCCACCGCACTTGCCACGACGCACGTGCTCAGCCGACGCAATTGCTCAAGACTGGCTGGACTCAATCGGCGTTCCATCATGCCACTCTCCAGAATTCTGACTCCGTGTTACTTCCACCCGATACAATTTATTCCTTTGCCCGACATTGGATCCGTCAAAATGGCTCTGTAAATCGCGGGGATGTTGCTTACCGCCAGAATCGTGTTCGTTTGCCGATTTGCGGGCATCGCCGGCCCGCAAGGTCGAGCGCGAGATTAGATCGCCCATAAGGCTCATTGCGGTCGCGCTTCAACGCATCTCTCCCACTCACCGCAAAATGGATCTGCTTCGCGAGATTCACTTATGAAGCACTTCAAATTCCAACTAGCCCGGCAGTCTCGATACCACCAGTGGGTTGACCCCAGTGCAAAACGCCCGGGCTTGCATGGACGAACCATTGGCGCAAGCCGCAGAAAAGATGGTCATTAGCCGTATCGTAGGGACCTGAGTTGTACATTTTGGCGGGCACCTCCAAATTCCAAGCGGCGTATCATCTGGCGAGCACCCCTGACAAAGTGTGGTCTTTTTTCACAATTTTTGTGCTGATTCGGCACAAATCGCGGAATGCCTCCGGCTCTCTGCTCAATAACAGTCAGCCATGCTATTTTTGCTGGATCACTAAAGGGGCCTTCCGTTCGTTTTCTTTACAAAATATGCTCGTTCTCTGCTCACCCGATCACGATTCGCCGGTTTCCATTCCCGAGTTTTTCTCTTCATCAAAGAACAAGAAGGACTTAGCGCAAAGAGGAACCCTCGCATAAGGTGGAATCAAGCTTGCAACAGATTGCTCGCCTTACACATGAGTCACCGAGGCCAGCCATTCCATATGGGATGAGGAGTCGGGCACGATCTCGATCCAAATGTCAGCTTTGCCGGCCCCCGTGTGTCTAGGCAAACCATGGATGCTGTTGGATGCCACTCCGAACACGAATTGCTATGATAGATCGAGTGGAAAGAGGTGACGCACTGGTGTCGAGACTCCCTCTCTCGAAACTGAGCTTCCGCTGGCAGATCGCGCTTCTGGGGACACTTGTCTTCGTTTTGTTTCTGTCTGTTCTTTTTGCCGCGTTCGCTACCCTCCAATACACAAAATCCGCTGTCCTGAGCGGCGAGAAGAAGCAGTTGATTTCGATTACGCAGAATTTGGCCCGTGAGTACGACGATAAAGCCGAATTCTCCCGCCAGAATAAGGAATTACCGCCACTGAATAATCCTACCGCGGCATCATCGCGCGAGGTTCTCGCGCTTTTGAGTCGGCTGGTCTTGCAGAATATCGATGGTGTGAAGGGCGGGTTCTATACCCAAACTGACGATTCTCTTCTCGGAGACTCCTTCTCAGCCGCCGAAGGCTTGCCTGCCGATTCTGTCTATGAGGACGCCGCCGCTGACCATCGCGAGGACATCCTCGAGGTCGCTAAAGCCGCCGTCGAATCTCGTCAGCTCACGGAGCGGGTCATTTCCAACCCCTCCAGCATCGTATTAATTGAAGCAGTTCCAATTCGAGAAGGGTATTCCGTCGTTGGCAGCGCGTGGACGATCAAGCGGCTTAGCGCTCTCCCTGGCGCGAATCGATTTCGCGCTTACCTGATTACGGTCGCGCTAAGCCTGGCGGCTTTGGCCAGCGTGCTCCTGACTTTATTGGTGATCCACAACTTGCAAGGCGGAGTCCGAAAAATCGAAGGCGGTTTGCGCGGGTTGGAACGCAACTTGGACTCGCAAATTGATTCGGATAACGATCCCGAAGAAATCCAGAAAATTGCCCAGGCGATCAACCGCCTGGGTGCCGCTCTCCGGGGAAACATCGAGCGGGAAAAGCAGATTGAGGGCCAACTACGGCATACGGAACGGCTTGCCAGCTTAGGCAGACTCGTTGCCGGCGTGGCGCACGAGGTCCGCAATCCTCTGGCCACGATTCGGCTTCGAGTCCAGATGTGCCGCCGCGACACCGACAACTCCCACGTCAAGGAATCATGCGCCGTCGCTCTCGAGGAAATTGAACGCCTCAACGGGATGGTAAATCGTTTGCTGAATTTCGCGAGGCCCGTCCAGCTGCGCTGCGAACCCGCCGACTTGAGACACTTGATCGAAGAGCGAATGGACACTTTCCGTGATTGGGCCCAGAGGCATGGCGTTATTCTTAGCACCGAATTGTTGCGCAATAGTGTCTCGCTACCGCTGGACAAGGACCGCATGGCTCAGGTGTTTGACAACGTCATCCAAAACGCCATCGAGGCCATGTCCGATGGTGGCGGAACACTCTCCGTTTCGCTGGCATCTCGGCCCAATCTGCTAAACGATGGAAGCGGGGTTTGCGTCGAATTCCGAGATACCGGTAGAGGGATGAATTCCTCTGTGGTCCGCCAGGTCTTCGATCCGTTCTTCACCACCAAGCCATCCGGGACCGGACTTGGTCTTTCCATCTGCCACGAACTCGTGCAGGCTCATGGAGGCGAAATTCAAGTGGATAGCCAGGAAGGCCGCGGAACAAGTGTAAAGATCACTATTCCCGCTTCTCACGCCTGAAGGGGCAGCCGTTCGTTTTGGGAGTCAAAGGCCAATGAGCGCAACGATTCTCATCGTCGACGATGAAGCCAATCTGCGCAAAACGCTCGCCGAAATTTTCAGCGCTCGTGGATACTCCATCATGGAAGCGCAAGACGGTGCCGCCGCCGTCTTGCTTCTGCGCGACGCCACGCCCGACCTCATCTTCAGCGATTGGCGAATGCCCGAAATGGGCGGAGAGGAACTCCTTCAACACCTCCGTGGCGATCCCCGCTTGTCAACCATTCCCCTCATCGTGATTACTGCATTTGGTTCAAGCCACAGCGCGATCGAAGCTGTTCGTCTCGGCGCCTACGATTTTGTCACCAAGCCGTTTGACCTCGACGAAATTGTGCTGGCGGCCGAGCGAGCTCTCGATCACTCGTCTTTGAACAGGGAAGTAGTCCGTCTGCGTGCGCAGGCCGCGCCCGCTCACGTGGCTGCCGCAGGAAGGCTCATGGGTTCCAGCGGCCCCATGCTGGACGTATTCATCATGATTGGAAAAGTTGCCGAAACGGACTCGACCGTGTTGATTTGCGGGGAATCCGGCACTGGCAAAGAACTCGTCGCTGAAGCCATCCACAGCTATAGCCAGCGCAAGGCCAAGCCATTCGTCGTAGTGAACTGCGCCGCTCTGCCGGACACTCTTCTTGAGACCGAACTGTTCGGCCATGAGCGTGGCGCGTTTACCGGCGCGATTTCCAGAAAGCTTGGCCGCTTCGAAATAGCCGAGGGCGGTACCATTTTTCTAGATGAAATTGGGGAGCTTTCGCCTGGCCTCCAGTCAAAGTTGTTGCGGGTCTTGCAGGAGCGCACCTTCGAGCGTGTCGGCGGTACAGAGACCATCCGCGGCAATTTCCGCGTTCTCGCCGCCACCAATCGTGACCTGGAAGCTTCCGTCCGCGAAAAAGTCTTCCGCGAAGATCTTTTCTACCGGCTCAATGTGGTCCGGATCCCCATTCCTCCATTGCGCGAACGCCGCTCTGACATTGTTCCATTGGCCGAGCATTTCCTGCGGATTTACAGCGAAAAGAACGGCTTGCCCACGATCGGCTTTTCCGGCGAAACGATTCTCATGCTCCAAAATTATCTCTATCCGGGCAACGTCCGCGAACTTGAGAATATGATCGAGCGAGCGGTGCTTATGGCGCGCGGCCGCGTCCTGATGCCGGAGCACATGCCTGTCAGAGCGCATCGCAACGGCGATGCAGCTACCCCAACACTGGAATTTGATCTCCTATCTCTTCCTTTTCACAAATCCATTGCTGAACTCGAAAAACGCTTGATCGAAAAAGCTATGAAGGAATCTGGCGGAAACAAATCCGAAGCCGCAAACAAACTGCAAATTAACCGCCGCCTGCTTTACAACAAGATCGATGAATACAAGCTCGAGGATTGATCGATTCTGCTGGCGTTCAACCCAGCTCATGGGACACACGGCCCGCTGGCTGTCCTCAGCGGCCCCGGATTTTAGATCAGAGAAGTAACTCAGCTTCGAGGCGGAGTCATCAATACGGAACCTTGTCTGTCTTCGCTGTCCAGGCCGCAAATCCCGCCAGGGCCTCTTCACGCATCATCGGAATCGCCGGAATGCCCCGCTGCGCGCGCGGCTGCTTCAACTCCTCGTAGATAAACGAATCGTCAAAACCAATCTTCGCCGCGTCCTCCGCCGTGTTCGCAAAATAAATCCTCGAAAGCCGCGCCCAATAAATCGCGCCAAGGCACATCGGACAAGGCTCGCACGAAGTATACAACTCGCAATCCTTCAACTCGAACACGCCCAGTGTTTCGCATGCCTGCCGGATCGCCAGCATCTCCGCATGCGCCGTAGGATCATTCGTCGAGGTCACTCGATTCATGGCCTCCGCGATGATCTTCCCCTCTCTCACAATCACCGCGCCAAACGGCCCGCCCTGCCCGCCTTGAACGCCGTCAATCGAGAGCTGAATCGCTCGCGACATGAATGGATTGCTCATCTCCGGTCGCCGCCACTCCTTCGCTTCGCCTGCCGCTTCGCTCTATCAAACGAAAGCCGCAGGCACCTGACAAACTCTCTACGAGAAAGCTTGCCCAATCCCCACGCTAGACCGCAAGCAAACGCCGCAAGTATATGCTTAGAAAACTCCCACTCAGCACTTTTTCCGTCTTGAATAATCGGTTTTCCCCCCATGAAGCCGAACTCTCTGCCTCGCCGAAGGCAATCGCGCCTGCGAACAAAAGTTCCACCGCACCTTCAGCGTTTGCGCCGCCGGAAAATCCCCCACGGAAATTCTGGCAATTCTCCAGCGCCGCCTGCAAAATAACGAAATCACGGAACTTCACGAAGCAGCCGAAGAGCAGCGTCAGATCGCTCATCTTCGGCTGAAGAAATGGCTCATCTCATGAACCGCATTTCAACGCATGTGCTGGATACCGCGCAGGGAACGCCCGCCGAGGAAGTTCCGGTGCGCCTCGAAAGACGAGAGCTCGCGGGTGAATGGCGCATGCTTTCCTCCTCGCATACCGATGCCGAGGGCCGCTGCGACCAGTTGCTACCGGATGGCGAATCTCTCCGGGCCGGGATTTACCGCTTGACGTTCGATGCTGCCACCTACCATCACGCACATAACGTCGAGGGACTTTATCCCGTCGTCGAAATTACATTTCAGGTCCGTGGCGGCGAATCCCATTTCCATATCCCGTTGCTCCTCAGCCCGTACGGCTACACCACCTACAGAGGGAGCTGATCTCATGATCGAACGCCAATGCATCTTCGCCGCGATGCGGGCGATCGAAGCGGCGCGGCAAGCGTTTGCGGCAAAGCGTGGAGTTGCCATTCGCGAAGAGTTGGTGAATGCGGACGCGCCGGCGCAATGTGCTCCCGAAATTACGGAAACGCTTGCGCAGGCTTGCGCGAAGCATCAGCTTGCTTCGATGCCCACAGAAAGCACACTGATTTGCATGGCGCGCAAGTCGGGCACTGCATGCTGTGCCCCTACAAGAGCATGGTTCGTGGAGCGCGGCGGTAAATCACTTTGCCTCCGGAAAGCTTCGGTGCCTCGCGTAGCCGGGCTTGATGACTCTGTAGATGAAATCGATGCGCTGGTCGTAAGGTAAGAAGGCGCTCTTCATCGCGTTGATGGTGATTTTTTCGAAGTCGTCTAGGCCCAGCCCGAAAGTGTCGGCGGCGGCTTGGAATTCCTTTGTCAGGGTGGTGTTGCTCATCAGGCGGTTGTCGGTGTTTAGAGTGACGCGGAATTTTTCCTGATAGAAAATCTTGAAGGGATGCTCGGCCAGGCTTCGGGCGGCGCCTGTTTGGACGTTGCTGATGAGACAGATTTCGAGGGGAATTCTTTTATCGAGCACGTACTGCGCGAGGTCGCCGAGCTTTACGACTTTGCCGTCTTTGGCGACGGCGATGTCTTCGATGAGGCGCGTCCCGTGGCCGATGCGGTGTGCGCCGCAGTATTGAATGGCCTGCCAGATGGATTCTTTTCCAAAGCCTTCGCCGGCGTGGATGGTGATGTTGAAATTCTGGCGCTGAATATAGTGAAAGGCGTCGACGTGTTTTTTGGGAGGATGGCCGCCCTCTTCGCCGGCGAGATCGAAGCCGACAACGCCGCGTTCGCGAAAATCGACGGCGAGTTCGGCCATTTCTAGAGAGACGTCCATATTGCGCATGGCGCAGATGATCAGGCCGCTCGAAATGCCGAAATCCTTGCGGCCTCGCTCTAGGCCTTTCAGAACCGCGGAGACAACTTGCTGGTGGCTTAGCCCCTTCCGCGTGTGAAAAACCGGGGCGAAGCGCGTCTCGAAGTAGACGACGCCGTCGCTGCTCTGATCTTCGGCTTGTTCATAAGCGACGCGTTCGAGAGCTTCCTCGGTTTGCATGACGGCGATGGTGTGGACAAAGCCTTCGAGATACTTGGGGAGGCTGCCCTGGTTGGCACCCTGGTGGAACCAGTGAGCGAGTTCGGTGGGATGTTCGGTGGGAAGTCCACAATAGCCTTCTGTTTTAGCGAGTTTAATGATGGTCTGGGGGCGGAGTGCGCCGTCCAGGTGTTCGTGCAGGAGCACTTTGGGGAGACTCTGCAACCGTTCGTGATCTGGCTTCATAAGGGCCTCGGGCTTTGCCGCTTTGCGGCTTGCGGCAGAATGCTATCAGCCAGGCTCGGGGCAGACCAGTGTGGGATGGGGCGCTGCCTTCACTCGCGGGGTAGAATATGCGGCTACGATACAGCCAGTGTGGCCGTGACGCAACGATTTATAAGGTGTTTAGGAAGAATTATTGCGTTATAGATTTGATTCAAACGCGCGGAAACGTTTCTCCAATTCCCATTGCTGCTGAGCTTTCTCGCTGGCTTTTAGAAATGCTGCGCATCGCGTGGACGGCGAATGCGATCCCAACGAATCTTCAGAACAGGGCGCTGCGGTGCGAGTGAAATCGTCGGGCGCGTTCCACAAACTGGCGCCGGGTAAGAAACTGTGTTCGAGACTGGTCCGCACCATGCGTTTCAGGTCGGCGTAGTGGAGATTGTAGGTTTGTACGGCGCGGACATATTCGTGAGTCAGATCGATGCGAGAGACGCCCTCGTCGTCGGTGGCAAGAGCGACGGGGACGCCGAACGTGCGGTAGAGGGGAAAGGGATGATCCATGCCGCGGATGCCGAGGATTACATCGTTGCTGGTCAGGCTGATTTCCACCATGACGTGCTTTGCGGCCATCTCTTTCAAGAGAGCGTGAGGCTTATCCTCGTACATGATATCGACACCGTGGCCGATGCGTTCGGCGTGAGCGACTTCCACGGCCAGCCGGACGTGGCAGCAGAGTTCCTCGTAGGGGACAAGCCCGGGGGCTAGCTCGCCGGCGTGCAAACTGATGTGGACTTTGGGATAGACCGTGTGAAGAAAGCCGATGATGTGCATGTGGAGAGCGTAATCGGTCATGGAGGTGTAGCCGTCCTCGGGCATGACGAGATTGATGCCGACGAATCGCGGATCGGCCATGGCGGTCTCAAAGCAGAGCAAGGATTGCGCGAAGACTTGCTCCTTCGGGAAGCCGCGGAGGATTTGGCAGAGGAAACGGACCTGGACGCGGCAAGCAGGGGCAGGATCGGGACCATCACAATGTTCGAGCTTTGCGCGAAGGGCTTCCGCGTCGTCGAGGGTGTTCTTGGCGAGAGCTACCTCTTCGCGTAAGCCGCGAGCTAACAGATCATCGCGCAATTTGTTGAAGTCATCGCTCCAGCCGATTTGCTTGGAAATCTCCTTTGCATGATCGTATTCAGGAGTGTGCATTAATTCGAGGTACTGTTCATTTTGGGCGGCGGCGCGTGTGGCGACTTCATCGAGCCACTCGCCGAGATGGCGATGGCTGGTGCCGCCGAATTTCGCGAAGGCGGCGAAGAAATGGTCGTGCCCGGTGACTCCCGGCGAGGGTATGAAACCGCGCATGGAGAAGGCATCGACAAGTTCGTCGTATAAATGTTGGTCCTTATAAGCGGCGGAAGCAGGGACCCTGCCTTCTCCACAATTGGATTGTTGGGGTCCGCCGGTTGAGGAGGGTTGCGGTTTTGCGAAGGCAAATTTTGCAACGTCAACGCACAACTGATCTTCGGCAGCGGCGCGAATCCAGGATTCCGCATAAATAGCGCCGCTCAAGTGATTATGCAGATCGCCGCCTTTGGGCATGCCGAGGAGAAAGTGGCGAAGCTGAAGAGGGTTTTGGCGGGCGGCTCTGAGATTAAGTTCCGCGCGAAGCTCTCCCGCGGTCGGCGAGGCGCTGCGAGAGGACGGCCGCGTTTGTGCCGTGGCTTGTGAGGAAACGAGGAAGGAAAGAACCAGAACCGGAATGAGGAGGAGAAGAAGAGGGTTCTGCGGATATTCCAATTTCGAATTTTTCATAGTGCTTCCTGCGGCGGCGCGGCGAAACTCGATGCGGCGCTGGGCAACCTGATAACCGCGGCCGAATGGTGTGACAGAGAGTCTCACTCGCGAGGCACAGCATAGCAGGCCGATCAAGCAGATCAAGGGTTGGGGGGATCGATGAGCAGGCTTCTCGGGTGCTTCTGTCTGGATCGGGCCGTCCATGGGGTGTGCTCCAGCGTGCTATCTGCGCAAGACCAAAAGGCGATTCCGAGCGTGCGCTGACTTCTTAATTCGGAGGCAGAGCAGGATGTAATCGCTTTTTGAATTTCAATCTGCCGTATTTCCCGCGTTGACCTCGCATGGCTCGCAGCCTATAGTGGCGCACCTTTACGAGAGGAGAAAGGAAGTTGCTGCAAAGCGTTTTTCATCTGGACGAAAACCAGACCACCGTTCGGCGCGAGCTGCTGGCGGGGCTCACCACGTTCATGACCATGGCGTATGTGGTGGTTGTGAATCCGCGGATTTTGTCGGAAGCGGGCATGCCGGTGGACGGCGTGCTCTTTGCGACGTGCATTTCCGCCGCGGCGGCGACGCTGATTATGGGTATTTGGGCGAACTATCCCATCGCGCTGGCGCCGGGCATGTCGCTGAATGCCTACTTCACGTATTCGATTGTGCTGGGGCGCGGAGTGCCGTGGCAGACGGCGCTGGGCGTCGTTTTTCTTTCGGGGCTGCTGTTTTTGTTCCTCACCCTGACGAGGGTGCGCGAGCAGATCGTCAACGGGATTCCGGATTGTCTGAAGTATGGCACGGCTGGCGGGATCGGATTATTCATCGCGTTCATCGGATTGCGCAATTCGAAAGTCATTGTGGCGAATCCGGCTACGTTTGTGGGCTTCGGGAAAATCTCCGATCCGCAGGTTTTGCTGGCTTGTGCTGGACTGGTCCTCATTGCGGTCATGATGGCGCGCAAGATTGGCAGCGCGATTCTGCTGGGGATTTTGGCGATTACCGTTGCGGGGATTCCGTTGGGGCTGGCGCACTGGCCTGCGCATCTCTTTTCGCTGCCGCATCCGTCAGGCACGTTTCTGAAACTGGATCTGCGCTCGGCTACGAAACTCGGATTTGGCGAACTGGTGTTTGTTTTCTTTTTTGTCGACTTGTTCGATAACGTGGGAACGCTGGTGGGCGTTTGCGAAGAGGGTGGATTTTTGCGAGACGGGAAATTGCCGCGGGCGAGCCGGGCGCTCCTGGCGGATGCATTCGGCACCATTTTTGGTGCGCTAGCTGGAACATCCACGGTGACCAGCTACATCGAGAGCGCAGCAGGAGTGGCTGCCGGGGCGCGCACCGGTCTGGGCAATTTGGTGATCGCGGGACTTTTTCTGTTGGCGATGTTTTGTGCGCCTTTAATCGCAGCGATTCCCGTTTATGCAACAGCGCCGGCGCTGGTGCTAGTGGGTGCGCTCATGTGCGGCGCCGTCGCGCGGGTTCAATGGAACGATTTCAGTGAGGCGTTTCCGGCGTTTCTCACTCTCGTTGCCACGCCGCTGACGTTCAGCATTGCCACGGGCCTTAGCCTCGGGCTGCTTTCGTTCACATTCATCAAGGCAGGCACGGGCAAATATCGCGAAATCAGCCCGCTTATTTGGGTGCTTAGCGTGCTGTTCCTTCTGCGCTACGCTTTCCTGGGAAGTGAATAGCTTCCGGATTGATAGCGAGAAAACGGAGCTCGTGCTGGGCCGCCCACGGCTATAAGATGCGAAGCAATTCGATCTACGTCATACGTTGCAAAACGACCATCTGTCACCAAAATGCGAATGGCTTGAAGGAAAGTGAATCTAAACCTGCGCGTTCGCAAAACGCAGCGCCAAATGCGTGGCGACAGCGAGGCTCAAATCAAAACGCAAGAAGCAGCCTGAAAGCGGAAAGCTGGGGGGAGCCAGCATCCGACCAGACCGCATCATCTCCTGCGTCATGTCAGCTCTTGAGCGTTTCTGAGGACAGGTCTTTGAGAGGTCATAAAAGGGAAGGTACCAGGCGTTACGCAAGCTAATCTTTTCTTGACTTTGCGTGGAGTTGACGCCAAAATCTCCCATCGATTGGTCGGTCGGTGTGTAGCGCGTCCCCCGCGTCTTTCGTAACACTGGCCTCCTTGTAATGTGTTTTTACTTACCCCGCAATGGTGCCTTTTCGTACCGGGTCGCAACGATGGTTCGAGATACTACAGCCACTAGGAAGGTTACGATGAGATTGTCCGTTCGTGCAGTGTGTCTAGTTTTTGGGTTGGCGTGTTTTGCAGCACTTCTAACGTCACCGTCGGCGATGGCGCAAGTGGCCGGCCAGAACGTCAACATGGTGTCGGGAACCAAGTGGCCTACGGGCGATCCGTTCCTCCAGCGGCAGAACGAGCCGTCCATGGCGGTTTCGACGCGCAATCCCTTGCATATCCTAGCCGGTGCGAACGACTACCGGTCGGTGGACCTCGAGCAAGTGCTCAGCGGCGGAGCGGAAACGGGCGACGCATGGCTGGGGCTGTTCAAATCCTTCGACGGCGGTTTTACGTGGCAGAGCAACCTGTTGCCCGGATGCCCATATACCATCTCGCAGTGCACGGATAGTGGTGCACTAAAGGGAGCCTATCAGGCGGCAGCGGATCCGGTGGTGCGGGCCGGCACGAACGGAATGTTTTTCTATGCAGGATTGGCGTTCGATCGAGCCACAAGCGCGACGACGGCGAGTTCGGTGAGCACGATATTTGTGGCGCGCTACAACGATTTGAACAACAACGAGCAACTTGATCCCATCACATACATTGATACGCACATCGTAGCTTCGGGCAACAGCGCCCAGTTCCTGGATAAGCCGTCGATGGCCGTGGACATTCCGCGTTCGGGGGCGGGAACCTGCTCGTTTACGGCACAGGAGCCGGGCGTAGGGCCGAACGGCGGAACGCTGGCCGTAAAACAATCGTTTGCGGCCGGAAATGTATATCTGGCGTTCTCGGATTTTATTGGAAATACGGGAGGGGCGAAGGGCAATACCACGCCGACGCACCTGATGTTTACGCGGTCGACGGATTGCGGCGTGACGTGGATGACGCCCGTGCAGCTCAATACGGGAACGACAACCAGCCAGGGGAGCGCGATAGCGGTCAATCCCGTAACGGGAGCCGTGTATGTGGCGTGGAGGCAATTCGCGTCCACGGGCGTATCCGACGCAATTATGATTGCGCAGTCGACAAATGCCGGGAAGACTTTCAGCAAGCCCGTCCAGATTTCCACGTTCCAACCGTTCGATCAGGGAACCACGGGCACATCGTTTCGCACCAACGCCTATCCTGCACTTACTTCGGACATGTTCGGATTTGTGTACGTCGCGTTTTCGGCGCGGGGAGTTTCGAAAAGCGGGGATGCAAGAATCGTAGCGGCAGGTTCGCTGGATGGCACGCACTGGACACCAGCAATCATGGTGGACAATCCGGCACAGAATGCGCAGACCAATCCCTCGGGGCGCGGGCATCAGATCATGCCGGCGATGACTTTTGCGAACGGCCGACTGACGCTGCTGTATTACGACCTGCGGCTGGATCACTATGCTGACTACTACACGCCAAACCCGGCGAGCCTCGGGAATTACACGGCAATGCTTGAACCGCAAGGGGAACTGGCTCCGCCCAGCCCGATGCCCGCGGAGGTGTTCACTCCTTATATTGACGACGCGGGATTGACGCTGCGCCGGCATACCCTGGATCTGCGCGTACTCGAACTCGGAATTTTTCCGACGATAACGCTGGGGCCATCGGTGCTCGTCTCGCAGTACGAGTTTGGATGTTGCGTGAATCCGGAAACGGAGGACATCGAGCAGTTCAAGTTCAACGTGCCGAACCTGCCGCTCTTTGATTCGGGGCAGGAAGCTTTCCTCGGGGACTACATCGACATCGTTCCGTCACCGGCATTTGTTCCCAGCGGGAGTTCGTGGGCGTACAACTTTATGCCCAGCGTGAATCCGCTTTTCCACGCGACGTGGACGGACAACCGCGACGTTGTGCCGCCTCCGCCAGGCGGGAGTTGGGAAAATTACACGGCGCCTGTTCCTGCAGGCGCAATCAGCGTGGAGACCGGCATGCCGTTTCCGACGGCTTGCGTGCCTGGCGAGGAAGGAATGCGCAATCAGAACATTTACACGTCGCAGATCACGGGCGGGCTCGTGGTAGGAGCGCCGGGGAACGCCAAGCCGTTTGGCACGACGACGTTCAACGGGCAGACCGTTCCGTTCCAGCGCGCGTTTCCGGTGGAAGCGCAGAACTCAACCGCAGGGCCGCTCAATGTGCGGTTCACGATTGCAAGCCAGCCGACTGGCGGGACAGCCTCGTTTCTGCAGTTTTCAAAGTTGACGACCCTGGACTTGACCATTCCGCCGTACTCGTCCGTGTCGCGGAGTGTGTTTGCCACCTCGACGAATGCAGAGGCGACCATAACCGTGAATGTGGCGCAGATTACGGCTATCGGCGGATCGGTGGTGACGAACGGGCTTACATCGACAGCTGTTCTCAATCCGGACATCACGAATCCGAATATCACGAATCCGAATATCACCAACCCGAACATTACGAACCCCAATATCACGAATGACGAAGTCACGAATCCGAACATTACGAATCCGAATATCACCAACCCGAACATCACGAATCCGAACATCACGAATCCGGATATCACGAACACGTCCTACCTGAATCCGAACATCACGAATCCGAACATCACGAATCTGAACGTCGACAACGTGAGTGCGACGAATCCTAATATTACCAATCCAAATATTACAAATCCGAATATTACGAATCCGAACATCACAAACCCGAATATCACGAACCCGAATATTACAAACCCGGACATTACGAACGGTTCGATTCAAGACGTGACGTATCCCATCACCAACAACGGGAACACCACAGCGTCTTACACCGTTAAGACCGCAACGAATGGCACTGTGCCTGGCGGCATCGTATTGCAGTTGCTCATCAATAAGTTGTATCAGACGCCGGTGGCGGTGGATTGCGTACTTGGCGTGCAGACGCATTGGGTTACGGTTGCGAACATCACGAATCCGATGCTATTCACCGCGTCGAATTCGGATATCACGAATCCTGACATCACGAACGCGACGCCAAACGAGGGGTCGGTGACGCTGGCTCCCGGCGAAACGGCGTATATCACGATCCGTGTCGTGAATCCGACCCCGGCAGTGACGCCGTTCAATCCGCTCTCTGTGATCGTTCCGGTGACTGTGCCGCAGGCAGTGAACACCACAACGGTTCTTGCGAACCCGGGAAATCCGAATCTTACGGCTCCTCCGGCGTACCCGCCGGTTACAGTTCTCACCGCTGCTTTGCCCCCAACCGATCAGAACGATCCAGGTTACTCCTTCCAATTGCAGTCTTCGGGGGGCAAGCCAGGAACAGATACTTGGTCCCTCGTTTCTAGTTCTGTGCAAGGTGTTAACGTAAGTTCCTCCGGTCTGCTCACCGCGCCGGCGTTGCCCCGGGGTCCCAATTCCGTAACCGTTCAGGTTACGGACAGCGCCACGCCCGCGAACACGGCTTTGAAGACGTTTTCCATTCCTGTCAACAACGAATTTACGCGGAATGTACCGAGCAGGTTCAATGACGGTGTGGTGGGCCAATCTTATATCGGTTCCTCGTTCACAACGACCGGCGGAACTGCGCCGATCACGTGGACTGTAACCGGCCTGCCCGCGGGATTGTCCCTTAGCTCGACTACAGGCCAGTTCACCCAGGTCATTGGCGTCCCAACGGGCGCAAACCCAACGGGCTCCGCGGTTGAGTTAACGGCTACAGATTCAGCGTCGCCACCGGTCGTGCTCTCAGCGTCAGTAACCATTCGCGTCGGCGCGGTAATTCAAATCACGCCGGCCACGCTGCCCAGTGGCACCCTTGGCGTTGCTTATTTGGCAAACCTCGATGCTAACGGCGGCATTCCTGGCACCGCCGGCACATACACCTTTGGTCTCCAATCACCGGTGACGGGTGTTTCGCTCGACAGTTCTGGTCAGCTCACGATTGCCAACCCTCAAACGTCCACGATCAGTTTCAGCGTTTCCGTCCATGACCAGTCGAATTTGGGAACCACGCCCGGCTTTCAGTTCCAGACCGCCAACTACACCATACTTTTCGCGGCACCGGTCGGCGGAAACGTAACGTTCGTGCAGCAGCCTCCCAATTACATCGCCGGACAGACGAACCCCAACTCACCAGTCGTCGTCCACGTCCAGGATGCAACTGCGGCTCCCATCGCAAACGCAAATGTGACGATGTCGCTCTTCGGGACGCCGCCCTGCTCGACGGCGACCTTGAGCGGCACGCTGACGCAAGCAACCGAGGCGGACGGCAACGCATTTTTCACGGACTTGAACGTGAATCGCGGCCAGAACGGCTTCCTCTTAAATGCCAACGTTCAGGGTATTTCCGCCCAGTCCAGTCCGTTCAGCGTCAGCGGGTTCTGCGACACGGGGAGCATGAACACGGCTCGCCGCAATCATATGGTGCTTGCGCTGCCCAATGGCAAGATTCTGGTTACCGGGGGCGCGGGGAATGCGGATGGATCCGGAGTTCTGGCGAGTGCGGAACTCTACAATCCGGTTGACCATACCTTCATGACGGTTGGTCCGATGACCGCAGCTCGCGGGGATCACACCATGACGCTGCTGCTCAACGGGAAAGTGTTAATCACGGGCGGCTTCAACGACACGGATGTCATCGCCAGCGCAGAGCTTTTCGACCCGAGCTCAAATACGTTTACGGCGGTGCCTGTGCCTATGACTACCCCGCGAGCGGAGCACGCCGCTACGCTGCTCGCGAATGGGACAGTTCTGATTACTGGAGGAAACAACGACAACGGGGTTAGTGTGAACTCTGCGGAGATCTATGACCCTGTCGCGAACACTTTTACGGCTACTGCCAACGTGATGAATAGTGTGCGTCAGGCCCATCACGCTGATCTCCTGCCCAATGGGCAGGTGTTGATCAGCGGCGGGCTCGACTCGACCAACAATGCGCTGGCTTCGGCGGAAATTTTCGATCCGATTGCCGGGACATTCACGCTGACCGGGAATATGACGACGGCTCGCGGGAATCATTCGTCTGCGCTGTTGTATACCGGACAAATTCTCGTTGCCGGAGGACTAACAGGTCCCGGCACGGCTCTGGTGCTAACTCCAACGGCCGAGCTTTACAATCCTTCTACCGGGACGTTTACTCCGACGGCCAATATGTCCATCGCGCGCGGGCATTATGCGGGGATCGTGTTGGGCGATGGAACGATCTTCATATCCGGCGGGGCTACACTGCCTGCCGGTACGAACGCGGATATCTATAACCCGGCCACGCAGACATTCAGCACAACCGGGAATTTCACGATGGTGCAGACGGGTGCGCGGGAAGCCGTCGCGCCTGACGGCACAGTTCTGCTCGCCAGCGGCGTCAACAACGCCAACCCTGTCGCTACGGTGCCTAACTCGGAACTTTTCTACGCACCCACGGTCGCTCCCGGTATCGTTGTGACAAATCCCACCAGCCTGCCCAATGCCGTGCAGAACGCGCCTTACACGCAGCTTTTGCTCGAGCACGGCGGCATCGGTCTGGTCACATGGACGCCCATCAGCTTGCCCACGGGGCTGACGCTCACTTCGAACGGCATTCTGACCGGTACTCCAACGCAGGCGGGCGTGTTTGATGTGGCCGTTAGCGTGACCGACTCCAGCACGCCGCCGCAAACTCAGTCGGTTACGTTCTCGCTGACGATTGTGCAGCAGTTTGCAATCACAACGACAACACTGCCGAATGGGACTGAAGGCACCCCATACTCGGCGACGATTGGCACTTCCGGCGGGACGCCACCCATCTCCTTCTCGGTCACTCAGGCGAACTTCCCTCCGGGTCTGACCATTACTCAGCCCCCGGTCACTTCCACTACAGATACGCTGGCCGGGACGCCAACTCTCGCCGGGAACTATACTTTCTCCGAATCCGTGGCCGATAGTGGCAGTCCGACGGAGGCGGCTACGCAGAATTACACCGTGACCGTGCTTCCGCAGCCGCCCACGAACTTGACCGGGTCGCCTCAAACAACATCCATCATCACGCTTACTTGGGCCGCCAGCCCCGCGCAGGATGTGGCCGGTTACAGCATTCACTACGGAACATCCTCGGGTGTTTATACGACGACTGTCTCCGCCGGCAACGTCAACCAATTCGCCGTCACCGGACTGAGTGAGAATACAACTTATTTCTTCGTGGTGGATACCATTAGCACTT
>JBARCY010000051.1:0-7089 GCA_049794595.1 Candidatus Acidiferrum sp. | reverse complement strand
AATACACAACCCGCGAAATTCGCTTCATGATGGATGCACTCCTTGTAAGAATCCAACCGCGCAAACCGGGAAAGTATACTGCAAGAACCTCGCAAGTCAGCACTCGCTTTCACCAATAAATATGGGCGGGGTCGGTCACGCCTCCAAGACTCACGCTGCGTTGAGCTACTGCGCGAAATGGCTTGACAGCCATAAACTACAAGCAGGTTGCTTCACCGGCTGATTAACATTGCGACGCGGATTGCGCTCCGCATGCCCGCCAATTCCGAATGAATGACGGGGTACTAGACATAGGCGGAGATAGAGTCTGCGCGAATTCCTAGTTCGATGGTGTCCGCGCTGACACCAGCCATGCATGGTATTGTTCAATGCAGTTTCTTGCTCAGACTCAAATCGGCGGCGCAGGCACATTCGGAAGCCCGCCAAAGTGACGGGCCGCTCGGGAATAAACGCTTAACTTTCGAATTGCCCACCATACAGGAGTTATCGCTTGGTGATTCGACTTGAAATGCCAAGTACGGCTACTTCTAACCCGGCATCGGGTTCCAGGGTTGCCGAATTGGAGAAGGGTTACTGGAGCGGCGGCCCCTTTGAGCATCAGGGCATCCGTGGGGATTGCCGCGAATGGCGCCGCCGCATGTTTGCACGATATGCGGCGGCGCGCGCGGGTTTAGAAGTCGAACTTAATTCCGATGCGCATAACGCGCGGGTTGAGCATGTCGGTTGGGAGCTCATAATCAGAAAACGGACTGAACGTCGAGCCGGTAATGGTGCCGTAGAAATTCAGCTTGTTGATAATCGATGCGCTGTTCGTGATGTTAAATAAGTCGATGATCGGCTCGATGTGAAAGCGTTCGTGAAGAGTGAACGGACGCGAGAACCGTAGATTCAGCGAATCGCGGTCCGGCAGCCGCACCACGCCTGCGGGGAGAAGGTTGATCGTTTCCGATCCCTGGGCCAGTGCGACGGAAGCCTGCGGTTGGAATGGATAGCCGCTGTAATGCTGGTAGCTCGCGCTGAGACTCAAACCGATGCGTGGCACGATGTATGTCGATGCCAGTTTCAAAGCATAAGTAGCGTCATCATTTAAGTAGCTATTGGCCCGGTTAATGCTGAGGTTGGGATCGTTGAAGTTGTCGCCCGAACCGGTGGTGAACTCGCCCTTATTCCGCGAAACGGTGAATCCGCCCAGAACCTGCCAATTGTGGCTGAAATGCTTCTGCGCCGTGAAGTCGACTCCATCGTAACGATTGTCGTTCAGCGCAGGCTCGGTCGTGAGCAGGAAATTGAACATGCCGATTTGTGCAGAATTCAAGTTGTATACGGTCAAAGGCTGGTTCGTAAGCGGATTTACAGTAACCGTTGGCGTCCAGTCGCTGAGTGGGGTGTCGACATTATTGGACACCATCTGGTCCTTATTGGATCTGTAGTAGTAATTGACGCCAATCTGGAGATCCCGGAAGAGCGTTCGCTCGTATCCGAACGAGACTTCTTCCGAGTACGGGCGCTTCAGATGGGGATCAACCACGGTGTCCACACCTCCGCTCGCGGAAACTGGAGGAGAACCCAGAAATCCCGTTGGCAATCCATTGGAATCCGTTGCGCCAGTCCACGTGTACGTAAAACTGCTAAAGGCGTTCGGATTCACCGATTCGGCAGGACCAGTTCCTTGCTGAAATTCAAAAGTTGCGAAAGAGGCGCGGAATACTTGATTGCCTTTCCCGGTGGGATCGAATGCCACACCGATTCGCGGCGAGACCGTATTCCAGTCGACGACGTTGCCGGACGCGGCAAAGCTCTCGGCCGGGAAAAGCGTCGGAAAGTCCGTAGCCGCGGTGCGGGATTGGCTAGGATAGAAAGTGACAAAATGTTCGAAGCGCAGCCCCAAGTTTAGCGTGAGGCGCTGTTTAATCTTCCACGCGTCTTGTCCAAAAAACGACAAGTTATGGTAAACCTCGCGCGCGTCAGACGGGGTGTTGTAAACCGTGACCTGATAGGGCGCGCCATTGTTCAGGAACTCTTCCATGTTGTGGTTCGCAAGATAGAGATACCGGTTGCGCCCATCCGTGAACTCAACTCCTGCCTGGAAAAGGTGCGAGCCGCCGAAGTTCGACTTGTTATAAGAAGCAGTCGAAGCAAACGCAATCACGTCTGTGTTGTTGACTTGCTGAAAGATGGCGGCCCCGTTCAGCACACCTGTTGCGATGTCGTCGATTGGAATATCGTTCGGTCCCACTCCAGGCTCATACATCAGCGGGAACAGTAAGTGGTTCCACCCCGCGCGAGTGTCCAGGGAAAGATTGGGCGTGAGGAAGCTCGTCCACTGGCCCTGCAAGATATACGTTGGCTCAATTTGCAGCCAAGTGGCCTGCGGATAAACGAATGTTCCGTCGAAGCGGTCAAATTGATTTTGTTCGTTCCACCACCAATTGAAATTGACGCGGTTCTTGGCATTGATTTGGTAATCGCTGCGCAAAAGCGTGTTTGACTGATGGTTTGTCGAATGGGATATCGAGCCGTCGGGGTTGAGCGTGGCGGGATTGTTCTCACGCGTGTCGTATCGACCGTAAGAACCGAAAATCCACCAACGGTTGCTCAGGATGGGACCGCCAGCGTCAACGGTGGTATCGCGCGACATTACGAACGGCGTACCGATCGGATCCACGGCCCCGTTGAAAACGGGATAATTCATCTGGGACTGAAACGCGCTGGTCAGATAATACGCAGCCGCGTCTCCGTGCCATTGATTCGTTCCGGAGCGGGTGACCATATTCATATACACGCCGCCCACACTGACATTGGCGCCCGCATTGTCGGTGACCACATCAAATTCCTGGAGATCATCGCGATTGATGTAAAAGCTTGTATAGCTGTTCGAGCCCTCGGGCCAGTTCATGGCCAATCCGTTGAAGCTATAAACCTGCTGGCCTGGAATGCTCCCGTGAACTTCGGTCGTGGATTGATAAAAACTCTTCGAGCCGCCAACGTCCATTTGGTCCTGAACTTCTCCTGCAGTCAACGCCACTGTAGACCACGGATCGTTGCCAGTAGGGATCTTTTGCAGCAGGCTCGTGCCGAAAGTAGTCGAAGTGGTCGCGGTCGATACGTCGACGGGCGCAGTACCCGTAACGGTGACCTCTTGCGAGACTGCGCCGACTTTGAGCTTCGCATTGACGGTGGCAGTGTATCCCGCCGTGATGTCCACATTCTGCTGAAGGAAGGTCTGAAATCCGGAAGCGGTGATCGTAATGCTATAGCTGCCGGGAGGCAGTAAATTTACCAGATAACTGCCATCACTCCCTGTTTTCGCCGACTGTGGCGACATAAGCGCGGGGCCGGCAACCGAAACAGCGGCTCCAACAATTACGGCTCCGGAAGAATCCGTGACGGTTCCAGTAATCTTGCCGGTTATTGAACCTTGCCCAAACGCGCAGGCCGGCGCCAACAGAACGAAGAGCAAAGCGGAAACAAAGATTCGATTCCTCATCGCAGACACTCCTCGACTGACAATTTGGTGACTGTGACGCAGGGCCAAGACTGGGGGAAGGCCGCGTCGGTTTCGATCGGACTAAAAATCCAAATCAACTTGTATACGACAGAAACACACCCCATAAACGTGAACGCTGCGGCGAGCCTACAAGAAGTTCCGCGAAAGTGTCAATTTCTTTTGGGGCCGGACTGCCGGGGCGAACATAATTTTCCTCGTCCAAAGTTATTGACGTTTAATATAACTCGCCGCGATGAAATGGATGTTCCCTCGTGATCTCCCGCGCGAATGCGTTGCTTAATGCCCGGCAACGCTTGACGGCCGGAGGTTCGTGGCGAAAAAGGCGTCGACGCGGTGCCATGCGTCGAGCAGCGTTTGCGCTCGGCTGAAATAATGAAATTCGCCTGGGTACATCATGAATGAGACCAGGCTGCCTTTTTTCTGCTTCAAGATCTGATCGATCAGGCGAACCGATTCGAGGAATGGAACGTTGACGTCGGCGGTGCCGTGGAGGATGAGCAAAGGCCGGGCCAGCCGGTCGATGTGGTTAATGGGCGCAGTTTGCGCATAGACTTCCGGATTTTGCTCTGGGGTTCCGATTCTGCTCGCCGTCCACTCGCTGTGATAGGGATCGGTGTAATACATGGCGAAGTCCACGACGCCAGCCACGTCGACGCCAGCGCGGAACAGAGTCGGCTGGTCGGTCAAAGCTTTCAGCGTGAAAAAGCCCCCGTAGCTAAGGCCCCAGACGCCGATGCGGTTGGGATCAACGTAGGGAAGGGTCTTTAAATAATTTCCGGCCATCCAGGCGTCTTTGGCATCCTTGCCGCCGATGTCGTTGTAGACAGCGTCCCGCCAATCGCGGCCGTAGCCGATGCTGCCACGATAATCGGGCGCGAATACGACGTAGCCTTCCTGGAGCAGATATTGGTGAAAGCTGTAGTAAACCGCGTAGTTCCGCTCCACGTGCCAACCATCATAATTCTGGTTAATTCCGTCGCCGTGAATCCAGACAATGGCCGGATGTTTCTTCGTGCGGTCCAAGTTTTTTGGCACGAACAGCCAGCCGGGAACGGGCGTGCCGTCCGCGCCCGGAAAGTGAACGAATTGCGGCGCAACGAAGGCAGAACGGTCCATGGATGCCGGCATCGACTCGGACAATCGCACGGGCTTGGAGTCGGCGGCAGCATCGATAACAAAAAGATCGGCAGAATTGTGCGGATCGGTATGCTGATAGACGAGCTCCTTATCGTCGAATGACCATGCCGGCTCGATATCCGTGCCTCGGCCTGCCGTGATCATCTTCACCGTTGCGTGATCGGGATCGTCGCCAATGTTCGCGACGCCTAGGTGGCGATCACCTGGATGATCGGGTTCATTCGCATCGAAAGCAATTCTCGTGCTGTCGTGCGACCATGCGGGACGCCACGACTCAAAATGCCCTCTGGTGATCTGTACTGGCTGGCCGCCAGCTGCTGGCATAACGTAGAGATGATCCCAGCCGTCTTGATCACTGAGAAAGGAAATCCATTTGCCGTTTGGCGAAGGCAGCGGTCCAGCGCCAGCGTCATAAGGAATGCTCCAGAATTTCCCCTCGACATCCTCGTGAAGTACGCGCGGCTCGCTGCTTTGCGTATTCGTATCGATAACGTAAATCGTGCGTTTCTTGAAGTCGCTGGATTGTTGTTCGAAGACCAGATGATTCGCGTCGACCCAACGCAACGCCCCGTATCCGGCGTCCACCCGAAGCGGGACAGGCTGGCCGCCTGACGTGGGAACGACAAAAACACTGCCATGCTTGAATTCCGTGATCGCGTAGATGAGTTTCGCGCCAGAGTAGGCCGGCGATTCATCGTGATGGATGATTTGCGAGCCCCCAACGTAGGCGATGTGCGCGCCGTCAGGCGACCAACTAATGCCGTTGATGTTGATGTCGTCATGAGCGATGCGCGATTCTGTGCCGTCGTCGAGAGAACGCACGTAAAGGTCACTGCCACGATTTGCCGCTGGGGAACCGCCGGAAGTAGGGCGCACGAATGCGACGCGCGCACCATCGGGCGAGGCGACGATGTCTGTTTCCTGTGTCTCGGGCGTCCACGCGGGGCGCGGCCCGCCTCCGGTTGCGGCCACTTGCCACAACTCGCCGCTGCGAGGAAAGTACAAAGTTGTGCCGTCTTTGCTCCAGAACGCTCCGCCAACCTGCCCGTCAGAATAGGAAGTAAGAGCCATTGGTTGTCCGTGCCCATTGGCGTCGGCGACGTAGAAATTGCTAACGCCAGCGCGATCCCAGACAAATGCGACGTAGCGTCCGTCAGGCGACCAAAGAGGCTCGGACGGATGCTTGATGTCAATTAATTGGTCAATCGTGAGCCGCGGATGCGATGTTTGCTGGGCTCTCGCGTAGCCGGCCAGCGCGAGAATCACCGCCACCAAGGGAACTAGAGATAGTTTTCTCATGTGAGTTCTCGACGCAGACAGTAGAACAAATGTCGCATGAAAACAAGAACGTTAAGAAGTGATCCTTACTTCACTTCAATCCAATGGTTGATGAATCCATACCATGGACGACATGCGGTCTGTCCAGCCCGTTCACGAGCGCATTTAAAGACCTCGATCCGTTCCTGCAGTTCAAGACGACAGCGGAGCTTGGGTCCTTTCTGGAGCGGCACTACCGTACAATTAGTCGAGTGAAGCCCTACAGTCGCGTGAGAATCAGGAAGGCAAAGCCGTTGTTCGGCTGTTCTCGATCTCGTCTCATCCATCTGGATGCGTGTATCACAACGCCATATCTGGATAAGTTCCGTATAGCCGACAACCCTGGCGCAATCCAAGGAACTGATTTCATTTGAGTCCTTTGGGGGCAATTCGTAGGATTTCGAAGAGAAACTAGTTCCGGCGCGAGCGCGATCGTTTTGTCGCTAGGCAGCTTGTGCCGCAACAGTCGAAGAAGGCTGTGCGCCAGGCAGATCGACGTGGTGCCGGCAGGTGGCGGCTGGACCGCCGGGCTGTTTCGCTCCTGCGTCCTCTCCACCGGGTCATTTGCCTCGGTCCAACCCCTAAAACCGCCACCCAGGTGTGAGACATCCGAGAGTCCCATGGTCTGAGCCGTATCGGCGGCTAACGCCGAGCGGCCACCGCTAGCACAGTAAGATAAGGAACTTCTTGCCGGAAGAAAAAACGGAATTGCGATACGGCAGGGTAGGATCCAAGGCAAATTCCAGCATGCCGCGGGTGACGTGGACGGCGCCAGGTATCTTGCCGTCGCGCGATAGCTCCGCGCTGTCTCGCAGGTCCACGAACACGGTTTCGGGATCGTCAAGCAGCGCTATGGCCTCCTGTGCAGTAACCGTCTTCACGCGCGAATTCGCATGTGCAACCAGTTCCTTAGCGCTCTGCATTTTCAGTCGCCCCTGGCTTCAGAGTATACAACGGTGCGCGAGAGCCAACCAATGTCGACTCCGGGCGAATCACGCGGTACTCGGAAAGTGAGGTGGCGCGGGAAAGTGCGGCGCGGCTTGAGCTGGGCGCAGGGAGTTCGTTGCAAAAACGGAGGTGGCGGCGGAGAATTGAAGGCGAGGAAAGATTGAATGTTCAAAGAAGGA
>JBARCY010000050.1:0-5896 GCA_049794595.1 Candidatus Acidiferrum sp. | reverse complement strand
ACATGATGCGGTACAAAGTTCAAATCCGCGTCGCCCGCCTCTTCCACAAGAAGTCCTACAGGTGCAACCATGAAACTGTCCATCAGTTACAAGAACGTCGAGCTCCACAAAGCAGCGGAAAAAGAAGTCGAGCTCTATGCGAATAAGGTGAATCGTCTTTTGAAAAGCTATGAACCGGATTTGGTGCAGTTGCACGGCGTGTTTACAAAAAACCCCCATCGCGAGGAACTTTCGTTCTCGCTGAATTTGTCGCTGCCGACCGGCATTCTGCACGCCACTGGAACTGGCGCGAATGCGCGCGCCAGTTGCAAACAGGCGTTCAGCGAAATGCAGTCCCAGGTGAAAAAACACCAGTCGCGCCTGCGAAAAGACTACGAATGGAAACGCAAGCGCCCCCGCGCTCCCGCGCCGGCGCTCTCCTGACTTCGCCGCCATGTGCTGCTTGTGGAACGGAATAGCGATTCGCGGATAAAAATCGGCAAAACTTTTGCGCTGAAACTGGTAAGATGCGCGGCGCAATCTTTTCGCGCTGCATTGTCGCGAACCACGATCAAAAAGGAAGGCCATGGACCGACGAGATTTCTTGAAGACGACGAGCACGGTACTTGCAGGCACCACACTTGCCAAGGGATTGCTTGCGGCAAATCCCGCGGCCCCGGCTTCCAGCGGCGAGGGCCGTCTGGTTTTTCCCATCAACCGGAACTGGCGCTATAACCGCTCGTTTGTCGAAGGAGCGCACGGAAAGGAATTTGACGACTCGGCTTTTGAGCGCGTCGTGATTCCGCACACCAATGTTCGCTTGCCGTGGCACAGCTTCGACGACAAGGAATATGAATTTGTCTCCATTTATCGGCGTCGCTTTCGATTGCCCGCCGAAGCGCGCGGTAAGCGCGTTTTTGTAGACTTCGAAGGCGTCATGACCGCCTCCACCGTGTGGATCAACGGGGTGAAACTCGGCGAATACAAGGGAGGCTACACGCCGTTTTCTTTCGATCTCACGCCGCACATCGATTTCGACGGAGAAAATGTGCTGGCCGTCGACGTGGACTCGACGGAGCGCCCGGACATTCCGCCCTTCGGCTATCAAATCGACTATCTAACTTTCGGCGGCATTTATCGTGAAGTCTGGCTGCGCATCGTTCCGACAACCTTTATCGAAAACATTTTTGCAAAGCCCAAAGATGTGTTGAACGAGCATCCCGGTTTGGAAGTAGACTGCTTCCTTCAGCATGCGGAAGCTTCGCATGAGGCTCTTACGCTTGAAGCGGAACTTCGCGATGGCGATCACGTCCTGGCCAAAGCGACGCAACATGTTCCGGCGTCCGAGGCCACGGCGGAGGCAGCCGCCCACACCGTGCATTTTGAAAATCTCAGCGAAATTAAACTGTGGGAACTCGATCACCCAAATCTCTATTCCGTTCACGTGCGGCTGCTCAAAGGTTCGGAACTCATCGACAAGGACAAACGCACCATCGGTTTTCGCGAAGCGCAGTTCACGGATCACGGTTTCGAGCTGAATGGCAAGGTCATAAAGCTGCGAGGCCTCGACCATCATCAAACATTTCCATTCGTTGGCCAGGCCATGCCGGGCCGCCCTCAGCGCAGCGACGCGCGCATCCTGCGTAAGAATCTGAAATGCAATATCGTTCGCACATCGCATTACCCGCAATCCCGGCATTTTCTCGATGCTTGCGATGAAATGGGGCTGCTCGTTCTCGAGGAAATTCCCGGCTGGCAGCACATCGGCGATGAAGCGTGGAAGCTCATCTCCATCGATAACGTTGGCCGCATGATTCACCGCGACTGGAATCATCCCAGCATCATCCTGTGGGGCGTGCGCATCAACGAATCGAAGGACGATCACGATTTTTACACGCGTACCAACGCGGTGGCCCATCGCCTCGACCCAACGCGCCAAACGTGCGGGATTCGCAATTTCCCGGCATCTGAATTTCTGGAAGATGTCTTCACGATCAACGATTTCGGCTTTCCCTTGCAGAAGCCGAACCATCCCCGCTACCTCAACACCGAATTCGTCGGCCACACCTATCCGACGAAAACGATCGATAACAAAGAACGCCTGACCGAGCACATGCTCCGCCACGCGCGGATTCACAATCAGCTTGCTTCCGATCCGCAATACGCCGGAGGCCTCGGCTGGTGCGCCTTTGACTACAACACACATGCTGACTTTGGGAGCGGCGACCGCATCTGCTACCACGGCGTAACCGACATTTTTCGTGAACCGAAACCCGCAGCCGGCTTCTACAAGTCGCAATGCGATCCTTCGAATGAGGTGGTGCTAGAGCCTGCATTCCACTGGGCGCGCGGTGATGAATCCGTCGGCTTCACCACGGCCTATGTCTGCTCGAATTGCGATCATCTCAAATTTTTCATTGCCGATAAAATGGTCGCGGAAGCCGATCCAAACAAAACCGAATTCGCAAATCTTCGCTACGCGCCGTTTTCCGTGGATTTAAGACATTTAATAGACCACTGGGGCGATCTGCGAATCGAAGGCTATTTGAACGGCAAGCTAGCGATTACGAAGACGCTTTCTGGCAGGGGTATCGACCAGAAATTCACGCTGCTGCCCGACGACACGCGTTTGAACGCGGATGGAGCGGACACAACGCGCGTCGTTTTACGCGTAACCGATGAATTCGGCGCCATTCGTCCGTTTGCGAACGATTCCGTCAAACTGGTCCTCGAAGGGCCCGCCGAAATCATTGGCGATAACCCCTTCGCGCTGATCGGCGGAACAGGCGCCGTCTGGATTCGCGCAAAGGAGCAGGCCGGAACCGCGCGGCTCACCGCCACACATCCGCGTCTGGGCACGCAACAAGTGAGCTTTGAAATTCTGGCCAGTCCTCCGGAAGTGGTCTAGGCCACGCAGGCCAACGGAGCGAATGTGAGTTCGTAGAAAGCAACTGCATCGGTGGCGCCGCCGTCAAAATGGTTAGGAATGCCTCGAACCTTGCAAGTCAGACAAGACTTAATGCACGGGCAAAAGAAATTTGCCACTGTCGTAGATTGCCCGCGGCAATTTCCGCTTTCTATCGGGAGAGCTCGTCTTATATCTTGCGCCGCTCTGGCGATCTGGGTCGCCACGCTGATTAGTACCACGAGCGCTGCGCCGTTTGGAAAGCGTAGCTTTGCGCAGCACTCTGGCAGCACCGCGATCCAAGGCACGGTAAGAGATTCCGCCGGAACGCCGGTCGGCGATGCGACGCTGCTGTTGGAGGAGAAAGGAAACTCGGAGATTGTCCAGACAAAAACAAATCCGGATGGAGGTTACCTCCTAACGATAAGTCACGCCGGAAGATATACCGTGCGGGCGAAAAAGTCTGGATACGTCGATACTGTCGTTGATGCAATTGCGATGTCTCTTGGCGAGAAAAAACAGATCGATTTGGTTCTCACTTCGCGCGAGTCTCTGAAGTCTGAGACTGCCGCAGCTTCGGCGTCCGCCAAAGCGGCGGCGGGTGAGATGGAATTCAAGGACGAGCCGAATTTCACCGTTGCAGGCGTTACCGATTGGAGCAATCTCGGCTTGCACGGCTCCGCGGCCAGTTCGCGAACCAGCGAATCGCTTGCGAAAGAAACACTGAGCCTGAAATCCAGCGGACCGCAGCCCTCAACCTCAGCTTCTTCGAGCAAGGAATATGAAACTGCACTCGCTTACAGAGAAAAAGGCGACTTCGCGAGCGCTCGCGGGGAAGTTCGCAAAACGCTGGCAGTTGCAAACAATCCCGAAGGACATCGTCTGCTCGGCGAGCTGGATGAGCAATTGGGCGATCCTTTAGGATCCGTCCAGGAATACGAAACCGCGGTTCGCATGGATCCCAGCGAACAAAATTATTTCGAGTGGGGAACTGAGCTGCTTTTGCACAAAGCGGGCGAGCCTGCCGTCGAAGTGTTTGCGCGCGGCCACAGCGCGCATCCCGATTCTGCAAGAATGCTCACCGGCCTTGGCGCGGCTCTCTTCGCGAGCGGCTCCGCGGAAGAAGCGGCCCGGCGTTTATGCGAGGCGGCGGACTTGCAGCCCTCCGACCCCACGCCGTATCTTTTTCTAGGCAAAATTGAAAGGACGACGCCCGGTCTGCTTCCATGCAGTGAGCAGAAGCTTGCACGCTTTGCACAAGAGCAACCTGGAAATGCTCTGGCGAATTACTACTACGCGATCAGCCTTTGGAAGCGTGAAAAGGGAAGTGATAATCCCGCGGAGGTGAAAAAGGTCGAATCACTTCTCGAAAAGGCCGTAACGATCGATCCGAAATGTGACGAGGCGTATCTGCAGCTCGGAGTTGTGCATTCGATGTACGGCGATCTGGAAGTGGCCATCGGGGATTATGAGAAGGCGATCGAAGTAGACCCGAATCTCGGTGAAGCGCACCGCCAGCTTGGCCTCGCCTATCAACGAAAAGGTGAGAAAGCGAAGGCTCAACAGGAATTTGAAGATTATGAGCAAGCCGAAAAAATGGAGACTGCCGAAACGGAACGGCAGCAGAAAGAACGCCAGCAATTTTTGATTATTTTGAAAAAGCAGCCAACAACCGCGCCGCAATAGAAGGCCAGAGCTATTTGTTTTTGCCGGCAACAGGCGAGATGATGCCGCTACCTTCGCGAATGGTCAGAATCTGATTGGCTTTCACCTGCGTGAACTTTTCAATCTTCTGCGTGGTCGGCCACTTCACTTCGATCAAATCCACGGCGGCAGCTTTTCCGATGCCAAAGTGCAGACGCAAGTCGCTTTGCGACATGACGCTTGTGCCGCTATGAACTTCGTCCATTTGCGCGTGTTTGCCGGTGACGACGCGCACGCGGGCCCCGATCGCGGTGCGATTACACTTCGTCCCGATCAATTTTATTTTTACCCAATTCTGTTTGTTGCCGCCGTCGTTGCGCAGCAGGGAAGGCAAGTCGTTCATATTCAAAATCACGGCGTCGATGTCGCCATCGTTGTCGTAGTCGCCGAAAGCGGCGCCACGGCTTGAGAAACGCTCGCTGATGCCGGGGCCCATCCCGGCGGAAACATCCTTGAAGCGCCCATCGCCCAGATTTTTGTAAACCAGGCGTGGGTTCTTGAAAGTCTGGCCAGTGTCATGCCCCTCGATTTCGGGGTACACATGTCCATTGACCTGCAAAATATCCGGCCAGCCATCGTTGTCGTAATCGATGAAACCGCAGCCCCACGCGACGTACTGGTTGTTGACTCCGATTCCAGAGGCAAACGTGACGTCGTTGAAGGTGCCGTCGCCATTGTTGTGGTAGAGGTTGCAAGTATCATCGGCGAAATTCGTCTTGAAAATATCGAGCCATCCGTCGCAGTCGTAATCAGCCACGCCCACGCCCATGCCAGATTGTTCGTGGCCATTCTCGCTGTAGGCGCAGCCGGCGATGACCGCGATATCCGTGAAGGTTCCGTCGTGATTGTTGTGGTAAAGAATGCTCGGCTCGGAATCCACGGCCACATAAATATCCGGCCAGCCATCGTTGTCGAAATCGTAGGAAACAGGCGTGATCGAAAAGCGCGGGCCAGGTTTCAAGATGCCGGACTTTTCCGAAACATCGGTGAAGGTACCGTCTCCATTGTTGTGATAAAGAAGATTCGTATCGCCCGGCAGGCCGCGTGGACCGCACATCGTAGGAATGCCTTTCCACTGGCAAACGGGCGGCGGCGTGGCGGAAGGAGTTTGCTGCGGGTCAAGCTTGATGTAGTGAGCCACAAAAAGATCGAGATACCCGTCGCGGTCATAGTCGAGCCATGTGCAGCCGGAGCCCCAGCGAATTTGCTCATCGTAAACGCCGGCCTTGCGCGTGACGTCGGTAAACGTACCGTCGCCATTGTTGTGAAACAGGATGTTGTGTCCCCAGAAGCAGCAGAAGAGATCGT
>JBARCY010000049.1:0-22450 GCA_049794595.1 Candidatus Acidiferrum sp. | reverse complement strand
CCATGGAAGTGCCGAGCAGGTAGGTGTGCTCGTAGACAGCGCCCGCGCGGAGAGTGGGCCAGATGTAGTCGCGGACGAATTCTTCGCGCAGGTCCTCGACGAACACCGTCGATGCACCGGTGGCCAGTGCTTTTTTTCGGGCGGCTTCCAGATCTTCCTGCTGGCCGACGTCGCCGATCATGGCGATGACTTCGCACTGATAGTTTTCCTTGAGCCAGGGAATGATGATGGAGGTGTCAAGGCCTCCGGAATAAGCGAGAACTACTTTTTTGGGCTTTGGCAATTGCGTTTTCACGGTTCCTCGTTTTGAAAAAAGTTTAAGAGTCTAACGGCTCAAAGACGGGCACTGCGTGCCGTGCCCCTAGAAATGCAAAACGGCGCGATGCGATGGTTTGCATCCACGGCTCAGAATAACGTATGCAGGATGGCTTTCTGCACGTACATGCGGTTTTCCGACTGGTCGAGGACGACCGACTGCGGGCCATCGAGAACTTCGTGCGTGACTTCGAGGCCGCGGTGCGCCGGAAGGCAGTGCATGAAAACGGCTTCCGGAGCCGCTAAGGCCATCAGTTCCGCATTGACTTGATAAGGTGCGAACACAGCGCTGCGAATTTTTTCCTCGGCTTCAAAGCCCATGCTGGTCCAGGCATCGGTGTAAACGCCCTGAGCGCCTGAGACGGCTTCGCGCGGATCGGTCATCAGCTCGATTTTTGCGCGCGTTTCCTTGGCCACACGCTTGGAATCGGCAACGACTTCCGGCAAGGGCTGATAGTCGGGCGGCGTGGCGATGCGCAGGTGAACACCAAGGCGCGCGGCTAGATAGATCAAGGAATGGCAAACGTTGTTTCCGTCGCCGACGTAGGTGAGTTTGAAACCGCGAAGAGCGCCGAATTTTTCCTCGAGGGTGAAGAAATCGGCGAGCGCCTGGCAGGGATGAAATTTATCGGAGAGCGCGTTGATCACAGGAATGTTGGCGCTGGCGGCCATTTCCTCGAGGACTCTTTGCTTGTAGACGCGGGCGACGATGCCGTGAACCCAGCGATCGAGATTGCGCGCGACGTCGGCGATGGACTCGCGCGCGCCGAGAGAAGCGGAAGCTTGGGTGTGGTCTAGGAAAACGACCGAGCCGCCCATGCTCTGGATACCGACGTCGAACGTGACGCGGGTGCGAAGCGAGGGCTTTTCGAAAATCAGAGCGATGAATTTTCCGGTAAGCGTGGAGGCGTACCGGCCGGGACGCGCTTTGATGTCCGCGGAGAGCTGAAGGAGGTCGCGCGTGTGAGTGGGGCTCCATTCCGCTCCGGTGAGCAGGTCAGTCGCCAATGAAATAGGTGCAACGAGAGAGGTTGTAGTCATTTTTTATTTCACCTTGCCGCGGCGAGGACGGCGTGCGACGGAGGCGCGGGTTTGGCGTGCTCCGAGGCGGCGGCCTTTTGCGGGGCTGTTGCAAAGAGTTTTTCCAGCAGACCCAGAAATTGGCGAACCTGCGCGCGCGTGACGATGAAAGGCGGAAGGAAGCGCAGCGTGAAATCGTGAGTGCAATTGATGAGCAGGCCGCGTTGCATAGCCCGCGCGACAAAAGGAGCGCCATCGATGGAAAGCTCGATGCCAATCATCAAGCCTTCGCCACGAATCTCGCGTATGAAATCGAATTTGGCAGCGAGCGCGGCCAAGCCTTCGCGCAGTTCAGCGGCGCGCGCTTGGATGTTATCAAGAAGGCTTTCGTCATCGACGATATTCAGAAATTCGAGCGCGGTGGCGCAGGCGAGCGGGCCGCCTCCGAAGGTGGTGCCATGCAGGCCTGGAGAAATCCGCTGGGCCACAGCTTCAGTGGTGAGGACGGCGCCGAGAGGAAGACCTGCGGCGAGCGGCTTGGCCACCAGCACGACGTCCGGCTTCGAGGCGAATTTCTGGTACGCGAAATAACGGCCAGTGCGACCCAAGCCGCATTGAATTTCATCAGCGATGAGAAGCGCGCCATTTTTTGTGGCAAGCGAACGCGCGCGATTCCAAAAATCCTCGCTCACGGGATAGATTCCGCCTTCGCCCTGAATGGTTTCGAGGAGGATGGCGCAGACGGTGTCGTCGAACTTGGATTCGAGATCGGCGACGTCATTGAAGCGCACAAATTCGACACCGGGGACGAGAGGGGCGAACGGGAGCCGGTATTTTTCCGTGGCGGTAACACTCACGGCGCCAAAGGTGCGGCCATGAAAAGAATTCTCAAGCGCCAAAATGCGGTGCTTGCGAGCTGGCGAACCCGAAACGTCGGCGGGAGTGCGGCCGTAAAGACGAGCGAGCTTGAGCGCGCCTTCGACGGCTTCAGCGCCGCTATTTGAGAAAAACACGCGATCGAGACCGGACCATTGGGCGAGCTTGCGAGCTAGCGGCCCCTGAAAAGAGTTGTGATAGAGATTCGAGAGGTGGATGGCTCGAGCGGATTCGCGGCGGATGACATTGACGATGCGCGGATGCGCATGGCCCAGGGCGTTGACGGCGATGCCGCCGAGAAAATCAAGATATTTTTTGCCGCGTGAATCATAGACGTAGCAGCCACGGCCATGTGTGAAGACAATTGGCTGGCGCTTGTAGGTTGGCAGCAGAAATTGATCCGCATCGCGCAGAATGGAATTTGCGTTCGACACACGAGAGGGCGCGTTCTTCGCCGCTCGGGCAGAAGAATTCACTTTCTTTTTTGTTCTGGCCTTGCGCATCATGCCGCCGAAAGAGCCGCCTGGGCGTTGGGAAAAGACTCGCGAAGAACGCGAGTCCCAGGAATCGTGGAAGAATTTTCTTCGGCGGGGTGATCGGCCGAGTGAAACGCGAGGAGAAGTCCATCGGGCGCCGTGCCACCCACGATACGGACCTGGCGAACGCCGCCTTCGAGAGCACGCTTGGCAGCTTCGAGCTTGAGAATCATGCCTCCGGAGACCACGCGGCACTGCACGAGACGCTCGCTCTCTTCGCAGGTGATGGCGGAGAGGACTTTTTCTCCGTCGAGAACGCCGGCGACGTCGGTGAGATAGATCAACTGGTCGGCGCCAAGAAATTCAGCGCAGGCGGCAGCCATGTGGTCGGCGTTGATGTTATAGAGCTCGTTATCTGGGCCGAGGCCGAGGCAGGGTGCGACGGGAACGAGCCGCTCGCGCCAGAGCGATTCGATGAAAGCATTGTTCAAGCCGGTGAGATAGCCGACGAAGCCCAGGCTGCCCGCGACCTCGCCGTGCGACATAGGCTCGGCGAGAAAACACTGGGCGTCGGCGGCAGAGATGCCAATCGCGGGATAGCCTTCGGCGGAGATGGCAGCGGCAAGACGCTTGTTCAGCAGCCCGGCGAAAACCATGACGGCTGCGTCGCGGGTCTCGCGGTCAGTGACGCGCAAGCCGGAGACAAATTTGCTTTCGATGCCCATACGCTTGAGGGCATCGGTGAAGGCGCGCCCTCCGCCGTGGACAACGAGAATTTCGTGGCCTTCCAGGGCGAGGGCCGCGACCTGACGCGCCAGAGAGCGGACCGTGGCTTCGTCTTCGAGCAAAGCACCAGCGAACTTGATGACAGTTTTCATTGAAGTGCGGTTTTCTCCTCGATACCCAGAATATGGTTGTAATTCTGAACGGCCTGGCCCGCGGCGCCTTTGCCAAGATTATCGAGGCAAGAGACGACGATCAAGCGCTCGCCGGATTTGTCCAAAACGAAGCCGATGTCGCAGAAATTCGTGTGCGCAACGTGCTGCAGCTCCGGCAAAGAGCCGGCCGGCCAGATGCGGACCATGGAGCGGCCTGCGTAAAACTTGCGATAGAGAGCTTCGATGGCCTCGGGCGATTGGTGCGCGGAGAGCGTGACGTAAATGGTGGAAAGAATGCCACGGGCGAGGGGCAGCAGGTGCGTCGAAAAAATAAGCCGCGATTCGCCGAGGCCGGTGTGCTCGAGGATCTCGGGCGTGTGGCGATGGGAAAAAAGATTGTAGGCTTTGAAATTTTCGTCGACTTCGACGAAGTGCAGGTCGCGGCGGGGATCTTTTCCCGCGCCGCTCGCGCCGGATTTGCAATCGCAGACGACGTTCTGATCGGGAGCGATGAAACCGGCCTCGACGAGCGGGCGAAGGGCGAGGATGACGCTCGTGGCGTAGCAGCCAGGATTGGCGACCAAACGGGCCCTGGCGATTTCCTCGGAATAGAGTTCGGGAAGGCCGTAGGCGGCTTCGCCGAGGTAATCGGCATGGGGCGTGGGCAGCTTGTACCAGGAGGCGAATGTTTCCGGTGAGCGAAAGCGGAAGGCGCCGCTTAGGTCGATGACGCGCAAGCCGGCTTCGAGAAGCGCGGGAGCGAGTTCAGCGGAAACTTCGTGGGGTGTCGCCAGGAAGGCGGTTCCGGCGGCGGATGAAGTGATCGAATCGAGAGAAAGCGGCCGCAGGGGCGCTTGGCCCCAGCCGCGGAACTGGGGAAAGAGCTCGGCGATGCAATTCGCGCCGCGGGGTTCGCGCACGTAAAAGGTTGTCGATGCAACAGCGGGATGGCGCAGAAGAATGCCGGCGAGCTCGAGGCCCGTATATCCGGTGACCCCAACGACTGCGACTTGGCGAGGATCTCTCATTTCACCAGTGCTTCGATCTTTTTTTGGAGGGCCTCGCGGGCTTTTTTGTTGGGAGTGATGATGAGGACAGTGTCGTCACCCGCGATGGTCCCGGCGATTTCCGGAAATTTTGAAGCGTCCACGGCGGCGGCAAGAGGCTGAGCGCCGCTGGGAGGCGTTTTAAGCACGAGAAGATTTTCCGCGGGGCGAATATCCAGCAGAAATTCACGCAGGGCGCGGGCGAGCGGAGGAAGAGGGAGCGCGCCGTTCTCCTCGGGAAGAACGGTTTCAGGCTTATAGCCTTCCTGGGTCTTGACGAGACGAAGTTCCTGAAGGTCGCGGGATAGAGTGGCCTGCGTGACGCGCATCTTCTGCTGCGCGAGACGCCGGCGGAGATCCTCCTGATTGGCAATGGGCTGCCCGCTGACGAGCCTCAGGATCTGACCGTGGCGAAATGTTTTACCAGCGCTCATGACTGCTACAAATATACAGTGTCCTGCATTTTTATACAATCATTTTTGAATGAGAACAATAAATTTTTCGCGGACTATGCCCGGAGCAAATTTGCGGGGAGCAGGGGGTGCGGAAACAGGTCATGCAGGATTGGCAACGCTTGGCGGAAGGAGACTGGATTTTCTGGGCCAGGAATGGTTACCTATCTTCTCAGCCCCAGATTGCGCGCCCCATGGGTACACCGTGCAAAGTTACGGGATGCAAGAACGACTCGCCGCCAGCCCTGGCGGAGCAGCAGCAAGTCTGCGTTCTTCACTTTACGCTGTCGATCGAGGGAAGCTGCGCGGAGATGCGGCGCGAAACGGCGCTGGGGAACGCTCCGCACGAACGGCAGCGGGAAATCATGCGTTTCATCACCGAAAGCGGGGAACGGCTGGCGCGCGTGGCGACGAGCGGCTTGCACCTGACCGATGATTTGAAGGCCAGAATCTTGAGCACCTTCCTGACGTTGATGAACCTGCGGGAAAACCTGGATCGAGCGAATATGCGCAGTTCGTTTGGACGGACCGGGCACACTCGCTGAGGCCTGAAAAGCACCACTTCCACCGCAAAAGAGAGAGATTAGGCGCCGATATAGCGGGCGTAGAGGGAGCGTGCGACGGCGGGATCCCTTGTGCCTTTGAGAATGGCGCGGCCATCGGCGAAGACGGTCATTTGATAGGGTTCCACCCGGAAAGAGAGCAAGAACTCGTTGTGGCGGACGTCGGAAACGGCGGGCGCGAGCTTGCCTCGCAACACTCCGAGATCGAGAGAGCGGCCGCGTTCGTGAATCTGCACGGAGTCTCGACCGCATAACGTGATGTGAGGCTGGGCCTGTCCCTGGAGATAAGAGAATTCGCGGAGGGCGCAAGCGCGACAGGCGGGATTTCGCGTAGCGCCAACGGATTGGAAGTGTCCGGTCCAAACGTCGCAAGAAATCAGGCGGCCGTGGAGAGCCTCTTCGCGACCGGCAAGGAGCTTGAGCGCTTCAGCCACTTCGAGCGAGGCGATGAGATTGACGATGGGGCCGAGGACGCCGACGGTGTCGCAGGTTTCTTCGAGGCCGTGGCCGTTGGGCGAGGATTCGAAGAGGCAGGCGAGACAAGGTGTGCGGCCTGGGCGGACGGTCATCGTGACGCCGTAACTTGCGACGGCGGCGGCATAGATCCACGGGCGAGTGGATTGGACGGCGTAATCATTGATCAGGAAGCGAGTCTCGAAATTGTCGGTGCCATCGAGGATGAGATCGAAACCAGCGAGCAACTCCACGGCGTTACGCGGGTTTAAGTCTGCAACCAGCCCTTCGATAGAGACGCTCGAGTTAATGGCGCGGAGTTTGCGCTCGGCGGCGACGGCTTTGGGAATGGCGGTGCGGGCGTCGTCCTCGTCGAAGAGAGTTTGCCGCTGCAAATTGGAGGGTTCGACGAAATCGCGGTCGAGAATTCTGATGCGGCCAACGCCTGCGCGCACGAGGAGGCCGGCGGCGGCCGCTCCAATCGCGCCGCAACCTACAATGACGGCACTGGAAGCAAGAAGGCGCTCTTGGCCCTCTTCCCCAATTCCGGCGAAAAGCACCTGACGGGAGTACTTTTCCGGAAGCGAATCGAGCGCGGGGCGGCGCGGTGCTGCGGTATCAGTCATCGTCCCTCTTAACTCATCATAACGCTAGAGATAGAGGGACGGGCAACGGCCTTGTGCTACGCTTCGTCTGAGCGATAGTGAGCATGGCTTCGAGATGGGGCAAAGGTTTAGCGAGAGTCGTTGTCTTCACGCTGCTATTGGTAGCGGCGAGGAGCTATGGACAGGCACAAGCGCAGCCGCAGGCAATAAACACATCGGCCGGGACAGGATCGCCCGTGGTTGCGGTGCGGATTGTAACGGGAGACGGGCATGTGCTATCGGAGTCTCCCACGGGAATTGCGGTTGAAATCGGCAAGCCGCTCGATCGGGATCAGGTCGCGAAAAGCATCCGCGCGCTTTACGGAACGGGCGATTACGCGGATTTGAGAGCGGTTACGACACCAGTAGGCAGCGGCGTGCGGCTTGAGTTCGTCGTTCGAGAAAATCTTTTCTTCAACCGGGTGCTCATCGAAGGACTGACGGCGCCGCCAACGGATTCCTCGGCCGCGGCCGCCATGCAGCTAACTCTGGGACATCCATTCCGCCAGGATGATGTGCAAGAGGGTTTGGAGCGCTTGCGGGAGGTGCTGAAGGAAGACGGACTATATCTAGCACAAGTATCGGCCGAGGATGTAGCGCACCCCGAGACTCACGAAATGGATGTCATCGTGAACATACAGCCGGGGCCGCGGGCACAAGTGGGATCCGTCGAGCTACAGAACGGGACGGAGTACCGCGACGCGGAACTTCTCTCGCGGCTGAAGATGAAAGTTGGAGACACGGTGACAACGGCGCGTATCCAGCGCGGGACCAGCCGGATCCGAAAGTTCCTGGTGAAAAAAGGCCGCCTGAGTGCCCGCGCGTCCGTCCGGAGAGGGGAATACGACGCCGCAAAGAATACCGTGGCCTTAGTGCTCGAAGTGACGGAAGGGCCGCGAGTCGATGTGGCGGTGACGGGTGCAAAATTTTCAAAGGGTGAATTGAAGACTCTGATTCCCATCTACCAGGAAGGCGCGGTGGATGCGGACCTTTTGGAAGAAGGCAAACGGAATCTGCTTGAGCGTCTTGAGCGGAACGGATACTTCGACGCGAAAGTGAATTACACGACTGAAACACGGGAAGTAGAAGCCAAGGAGCAGCGAGCAAAGGGCACGGAAGAGGTCATCACCTACCACATCGAGCGGGGCGATAAGCACAGGCTTGTGGGTATCGAGATCACCGGCAGTCACTACTTCAGCACGGATTTGCTGCGGAGCCGCCTGCAAATTTACGGAGCAGCGTTCGGGTCGCGAGGAAGATTTAGCCGCAGGCTGATTCAATCCGATGCGGATTCGATGCAGGGCTTGTATCAGGCAAACGGTTTTCTGGATGCAAGGGCGTATGGGCAAATTCTGGACGACTACAAGGGGAAAGCAGGAGACATTTTCGTAAAGTTCTCCATCCAGGAAGGCGCGCAGACGAGAGTTGCCGCGCTCAAGATCGAGGGGAATCATGCGCTCACGGAAGACGAATTGCAGGGAGTGATTGGATCAACGCCTGGGCAACCCTACTCCGATTTCAACGTCTCAACGGACCGCGACAATATTCTGGCGCTGTATTTCAACGAAGGATTTCCGGAGGCGAGTTTCACGTCGACCGCGGAAGCGGTAAATCCTGAAAAGCCCGCCACTGCGAAAGAAGAGACGAAGAGTGGGACGGCTGGAAGCGAAGAGAGCCAAAAAAAAGAAGTAGCAAAGGGGAAAAATCCGCAGCCGGAAGCCGCCCAAGCTGCTCCAGTGCGGCTCGTGTACCGCATCATCGAGGGGCCGCAGACGCGAGTGCGGCGAATTCTCTTGACTGGGTATGAGCATACTCGGACGGGAGTCATTCGACGCGAAATTCGCGTCAAGGCTGGCGCACCGCTGCGCGAAGAAGACGTGGTGGATTCGCAAAGGCGGTTGTACAACCTGGGCATATTCAACCGGGTGACGATCGAACCACAAAATCCGAGCGGGTCAGACCCGGACAAAGACATCGTGGTTCTGGTGGAAGAAGCGAAGCGCTACACCATGGCCTATGGCGGAGGGTTTGAAGTACAGAGATTGGCGAGCACAACCAACCCAGCCGGAGGCGAGGTCCAAGCCGCGCCGCGCGGGATTTTTGAGCTGACGAAAGTCAATTTGACGGGCAGGGCCGATTCGCTTTCTCTGAAGCTGCGTGGGAGCACGATTGAAGACCGCGCACTGCTGGGATACTCGATCCCGAATACCTTTGGCAGCTCGCATTACAGCACGCAGGCGACGGCTTACACCGAAAAATCGCAGGATATCAACACGTTCACGGCAACGCGCTACGAGGGGTCGGTGCAACTGACGGACCAAGTAACGCCATTCACCACTTTGGTCTACCGCTATGCGTTCCGGAAAGTGCTGGTCTCCAACCTGAATTTGCATATTGCTCCCGAGGAGGTCCCGCTGTTCGAGCAGCCAACACTAGTGTCTGAGTTCGGCGTCTCGTGGCTGCGCGACAGGAGAGACAATCCTGCCGACGCCACGAAAGGCAGCTTCAATAGCGCGGACTTCGACATCGCCAGCACGGACATTGGTTCGAGCTCGAGCTTCCTGCGGTTTTTCTTCCAGAATTCGACGTATCACCCCATCAAAAGACGCTTCAGTTTTGCGCGCTCGATACGAATCGGAATTCTCGAACCGTTTGCGAATACGGAGTCCCTCACCTTTCCCCCGCCGACGGCTACACAATGCACGGCATCGGCGCAACCTGGTCCGACTCCAGAAATCATTCCGCTGCCAGAACGGTTCTTTGCTGGAGGAGGGACATCCCTCCGCGGCTTTGCGCTGAACCAAGCCGGACCGAGAGATCCGTGCACGGGCTTCCCGGTGGGGGGCCAGGCCATGCTCGTGCTGAATCAGGAATTTCGCTTTCCGATGCGATTGCCGTTTGTAGGCACACAACTGGGCGGTGCATTATTCTACGACGGGGGAAACGTCTATAGCCGGCTGGATCACATTACCCTTCGAGCGTACTCACCGAAGCCGGTCTTTGTGCTGCAGGACCCGTCCATGCCGCCCAGCGCAACAAATCCCACACTCTGTGTGTACAACTGCACGAACGAGCTGAATTATTTCGCGCACACAGTTGGGTTTGGCATCCGATATGCCACGCCAGTGGGGCCGATTCGGATCGATTTAGGCTATCAGATCAATCGCCCATTTTTCGTTGTGCCGTGCGTGCCTCTCACCACGGCAGTGCCGACGACACCCGAATGTTTTAAAGGCGCACAACTGCCGAGGCTGCAAGTTTTCTTCAATTTGGGGTCGACTTTCTAATGCGACGCGGTCTGATTTTGGCAGGTGGCGCGATTTTCTTTGCGCTGGCAGCAGCCACGCTTGTGAAGGCGCAGGAAGTTGTGGATCGCATCGTGGCGCGGGTGGAAAACGACATCATTCTACTGAGCGACGTGCAAGAACTGCAGCGCTACCAGGAACTGCTGGAAGGCAAATCGGAAAGCGGGAGCGCGATTCTCGACCGGCTGATCGATCAGTGGATCGTGCGCTCCGAGGCGGATCTGTCACAGTTTCCGCAACCCAAGGAATCGGAAATCGATCGCGGAGTTTCGCGGGTCGAGAAGTCTTTTGCCTCTCCCGCGGAATATGAAGCCCGAAAGAAGCAGAGTGGCCTAACCGATGCGGAAGTGCGAAATATAGTGGCTTCGCAGTTGTATCTAAGCAACTACCTCGATTCGAGATTCCGGCCATCGGCGCAGGTCGACGAAAAAGCGATCGAGGATTTCTACCAAAACAAGGTAATACCAACCGCGAAAGAGCGGGGACAGACTCCTCCAACGCTGGATGCCTCGCGCGAGGTCATCCAGGAAGCCCTGATTCAAAGCGACATCACGGAGCAAGCGGACCGCTGGCTCAAAGAGAGCCGGGACCGTTTGCACATTCAAAAGTTTCTCGACGAAGGGACGAAATGAAAGTCCGCAAGCGGCATCCGCTCTGGAATTGGGTGATCCACACGCCGTGGGTGCTGGCGGTGATCGCTAGCCTGTCTCTGATCGGATTTTTCGGCAGTGGCTCTGGAAATCCAATCCTGCGGCGGTGGATTATCCATGGCCTCGAAAAGGCCACGGGCGGGCGCGTGGAATTGCAGGCGATTTCCATCCATTGGCTGTCTCTGCGAGGCACGTTGAGAGGCTTGGTGATTCACGGAACCGAACCCCCGGGCACGAGGCCGTTTTTTTCGGCGACGGAGGTGCAGGCGGGATTGCAAATCGACTCCTTCTGGGGCCGGAAGGTGTCGCTGCGGGACCTTGTGGTGAAGGAACCGGAGGTACACATCCTTGTGGGGAGAGACGGCTCAACAAACCTGCCGACTCCTCGGCGGGCCGGCGTCCCGGGGAGGCCCCTGGGCGAATCGCTTTTCGAATTTCGCGTCCGCCGTTTGAAGCTTGAGAATGGGTGGTTCCTTTACAACGAAATGAAAGCCCCCCTATCGCTGGAAGGAGCCGATTTGTTGCTCTCTCTCGACGCGGGCGGGACTCCCGAGAATCCTCTTTACTTGGGAAATCTGGAATGGCAGGGCGTACGATTCAGCGCCAGGAATATAGTGCCGCCTCCTGCGGATCTCACAGCGAAGTTTACGATCTGGCGCGGTGGATTCACGCTGGACCAAGGAGTGCTGAGCGCGGGACATTCGCACCTCGATGCGCAGGCGGAAATGTCCGGCTTCACAAAGCCCAAGTGGAGTTTCCGTTATCGCGGCTGGCTGGAGCTCCAGGATATACGCGAGACCTTTCGTTCTCCGGAGACACCGACCGGCCACGTCGATCTGCGTGGTGAGGGAACGTTTGCCGACGGCCAGTACAAAGGCACTGGCGGTTACGCCGGACGCGCCATCCATCTGAATTACACGGTTTTTCACGCCGAGGGACTCACCAGCCGCGGCAGCTACAATATTAATAATGAAGGACTGGTGGTGCCCGACTTTCTCGCGGAAGGTTTGGGCGGGAGCGTGAAAGGAAAAGTGACACTGCGTTTCGCTGGCGTGCAGTTCCGCGCGGACACGCACATCCAGGATATGCACCTCGCCGAGGTGTTTCCGGCGATCGAGCACCGGGGTTTCCCGATCGATGAACTGGAATGGGACGCGCTACTGGGCGGTGACACCATTGAGACGTGGAACAACGCTTTTCAGCACTTCGAGCTGGGCGGCAAGATGGAGTGGACGCCCGAAGAGTTGCCGGCAGCGGGCCATTTGCCGGTAACCGCGAGCTGGCAGATCAGCTATCGTCACGATTCCCGCGTATTCGCGATCAGCTCGGGAGAATTCGAAACGCCGTCTTCCCAGGGCACGATCACCGGCATCCTCGCACCGCGCAATTCAACACTCGACGTGCACTTCGAAACCGGCTCGCTGGAATCGTACAAGGATTTCATCAATGCAATTCGCGACACCAAGACTGGCACACCAGACGCCATCGAGGAAATCTCCGGAAACGCGCTCTGGGACGGCAAAATCACGGGACCCGCCGGCCACCCCACGTTTTCCGGCCATGTGCACGGAGAACGGGTGCGCTACGACGGCCTTGGGTTGGATTCCCTCGAATGCGATTTGGTCTACTCCCCGGCGCAGCTGGCGCTTTCGCGCGGCCACGTGCGATTCGGAGCCATGGATACACAGATTGAAGCACAACTCGAACTGACTGATTGGAGCTTCCTGCCGGCCGATCAGTGGACCGCCGATGTGAATTTCGATAAAGCACCGGTCGACGCAATTCAAAAACTCTTTAGATGGAATTACCCGGTCGAGGGTGTGTTGAGCGGCCAATTGCATGGCCGCGGAACACGCGAAGAGCCTGACATTACCGGCCTCTTTGATCTCTCCGAGGGAAAAGTTCTCGGCGTGTCTTTCAACCGGCTGCGCGGCCGGCTCGACGTCGCTCCGGGAGAAGTGAGCATCGCCGATGCCGAATTGCGCGTATTCGCTCCCGGAAAAGAGAATGGGCGTGGCGCCGGCATTGTCACCGGGAAGGTAAGCTACCGTTTCGCGGACCAGAACGTGACGGCGGATCTCGTCGGAGCGTCTTTGCCGCTGGAAAATGTAGAGAAACTCCAATCGGTGCGCCTGCCGGTGGGAGGTGGAGTCACGTTTCGGTTGAAGGCGAACGGTCCGATCACCGCCCCGCAGGCTGAAGGCACCTTCCGCGTCGTGGATTTTCGCGTCGGCAAGGACGTGATTGGAAGCTTCGAGGGAACTCTGAACTCAGACGGGAGCATCGCGAAGTTGAAGCTTGGGTCTGCCATGGCTACGGGGGGCATATCCGGTGAGATCAAGTTGGGGCTTGCTGATCCCTATGCTCTAAGCGGAACAGTCTCGATCGTGAACATGGATCTGGATCCCTATTTGATCACGGCGCTGCATCTCAGGCAGTTCAACGGACACGGCGTTGCTGATGGCGACATCACCGTCGCAGGCGACTTAAAGCACCCGGAGAAGATCGTCGTCGACGCGAAATTTTCGAGGCTGGCCCTGACCTACGCCAACGTGCAACTGGAAAATTCAGGGCCGATTCATCTGCGCTCTTCGAAGGAGAGCCTGGAAATTGATCAAGCGGCCTTCAAGGGGACCGATACGAACATTGCCATTGTAGGCGCAGTGCGATTCGCGGAGCAGGGCACGCTGGGGTTAAAGCTGAATGGCGCCCTGGACTTGCGCCTGCTGACAGGATTCGTTCCGTCGCTCCAAGCCAGCGGCCCCGCGCAGGTCAGCGCTTCCTTTGAAGGGAGCTTGGACCGCCCGCGCATTACTGGAAAAGTCCATATCGAAGATGCTTCCGCACGGGTGGCTGATTTTCCGACGGGGATGAGCAACATCAAGGGCGATCTGACGTTTGACGCCACACGACTGTTTTTTGAAAATGTAACCGCCGAATCTGGCGGCGGTACTTTGCATTTGGCAGGCAGCGTTAACTACGTCGAAAGTCCGTTGCGCTATGACATCACGATGCGCACGGATCAGGTGCGCATTCGTTATCCCGAGGGAATGAGCTGGCTGGCAGGCGGCTCGCTGCGGCTAGCCGGGACGCCGTCTTCCGGTCTGCTTTCGGGAAAAGTCACCATTGAACGGGTGACCCTGACGCAAAACCTGGAGGCCGCCGGCGTGCTCGTATCCTCGAAGGGAAGCATTTCCGGACCATCCACGACTTCGTCCTTCCTGCGGAACTTACAATTTGATATCGCAGCAATTTCTGCTCCCGACGCTCGCATGGAATGGCCGGGAGCAGAACTGGAAGCCGAGGCAAACCTTCGCGTGCGGGGAACCTGGGAGCATCCGATTCTGCTGGGGCACATCCACATCCTCTCTGGCGACTTGACGTTCCACGGCGACCGGTACCAGGTGACGCGCGGCGACATGAACTTTTCCAATCCGTTCCAGCTGGACCCGGTCGTGAATGTGGAAGCCACCACGACCATTCAGCAGTACGAGATCACGCTGAATTTTAACGGGCCCGCGAGTAAGCTGACGCTGTCGTACCGGTCCGATCCCCCGTTGCCCGCGAACGACATCATCACGCTCCTGGCTCTGGGCCAGACGAGCTCGGAGGCGAGCATCCGGGGCGGCGGAACAGGTTCGCAACAAAGCGCCTCCTCGGGAGCTTCGGCGATTCTCTCCGAAGCCGTCTCGAGCCAGCTGGGCGGGCGCCTGGAACGATTGTTTGGGATTACACGCTTTGGGGTCGGCCCTGGTCTTGCAGAAGTCGGCTCGACGGCTTCGTCGCAAAACGCGGCGGCACGCGTCACGGTTGAGCAGCAGGTTACCCGGAATTTGACGATCACCTATGTTTCAAACGTGGGATCGACGCAGCAGCAGGTCATTCAAGTCGAATACAACATCAGCAGGAACGTATCCATTGTCGCCCTGCGGGATTACAATGGCACCTTCGGCATCGACGTCAAGATCAAAAAGCACTTTGAGTAAGACAGGATGCAGCCCGGGAAGAAGGCTCAGAGTTGCGGTGGATCGGGCTGCTGCGCCGCTTGTTGGGATTGGTTTTGCTGTCCGCGCGCGCCCTGCTGCCATCGGCGCTGACCGTTGCCGAGGCGGGCGTTCTGGCCGATTTGCGGATTCTGCTCTCTCACTTCCTGAAGCGCTTCTTTCGCGGCCTTAGTTCCGGCTGCCCGGCTGGCTGCCTGGATTTCGTGATTAATCTTCGGCGTCTCCGCGGCGACTTTCTGCCCGATCGGCGAGCCATAGAACTGAAGCAAGGTCTTGATCTCGTCATCGCTGTAGTGCTTGTCGTAAATGCCCACAAGCTGCCCGGTCAATTGATCGACGTCAAACTTCTTTTGATAGCATTCGATGAAGGAGTTCACAAATGCTTGGCCCTTCTCATTATTCGGGACGGTGGCGAGAAGTCTTTCGCGGTACTGCTCACTCGAATTGTTGACCGCCTCTTGCACCTGATCGCGGGCGCCGATCAGCTCCATCAGCGAGCGAATATCCGCTTCCTTGGCGGGATCGACGGGGGTTGCTTGCGCGGTGTTGGCCTGATCCTGCCCTACTGAGGTTTGTGGCGCCGCACTGACCGGATTTTGCGAAGCGCCCTGGATGGCAAGGAAAAAGGTTCCGACGTAAATAACGACGAGTGCTAAGACCGCCTTCATGACTTCCTCCGCGGCGGTGATTTCAAAGCGTTCCCGCCACTTTTCAAATTGTAGGAAAAGCCGCGGCAAGTGAAGGCATTCGCGCGGTACAGGCGTGCTTCCCGTTTAACTGTCCGTTCGTTCAGGTGATGGTGATGCTGTCGTGGCGGCGGTGCGTTTCTGTTACCATGCCGCGCAATGCCAGACACAATCTCCAGGGCCTCAGCGCCTCTCTCCGAAGCGTCTCACGCCGAAATCCTCGGCCGCGAAGCTGGCCTGCATCGCAATCTAACGCCACGGCAACTCTCGATGATTGCCATCGGCGGAGCAATTGGAACGGGACTCTTCCTGGGCAGCGCGATATCCGTGCAACTGGCGGGACCTGGCGTCATTCTCAGCTATTTGGCGGCGGCGGCGATTGCACTGTGTTTGATGTGGGCGCTGGGCGAGATGACCCTCGCGCATCCGGTAGCGGGTTCGTTTGGCGTGTACGCGGAAATGTATGTACATCCGTGGGCCGGATTTACGATGCGCTATTCGTACTGGCTGGCGCAGGTGATCGCGACCGGCAGCGAAGTGGTGGCCGCTTCGATTTATTGCAAGCACTGGTTCCCCCATGTGCCGTCGTGGATGTGGATTGCAGGATTTTCCGCGGCGCTCGTCTACATAAACGCGCGGAACGTCGCGAATTTCGGCGAATTCGAGTATTGGTTCTCGATGATCAAGGTCCTGACCATCACCGCGTTCCTGATTCTCGGCGCTGCGCTTCTATTGGGAATCGGCTCTCCTCGCATTGGGGCTGCGAACTACACGGGGCAGGGAGGGTTTCTTCCGAACGGTTGGCATGGAGTGGGCCTTGGCGTGGCGATGGCCATCTTTAGTTTTCTTGGAATCGAGATCGTGGCTGTGACTTCGGGGGAGGCGAAAGATCCCACGACCGCCCTGCCAAGGGCCTTGCGTTGGACGCTGGGGCGGCTGGGGCTGTTCTATCTCGGAGGGCTTGCCATCGTTGTGGGAATTGTTCCTTGGAATCAAGTTGGGCTGGGCGAAAGTCCGTTCGTGCGCGTATTCGAAACGGTTGGGATTCCGGCCGCGGCGGGAGTCATGAATTTTGTCGTGCTTACCGCAGCGCTCTCGAGCGTCAATTGCAATTTGTATCTGATGTCGCGGATGCTGTTCTCCTTGTCGCGCGGCGGCTACGCACCCGCGGCAGTGGGGCGCTTGAGCAAGCGCGGGACGCCGGTTGTGGCGCTGCTCGTGTCCAGCACGGGAATGCTCGCGGCGGGCTTTATCGATCATTGGTTTCCGGCGAAGGCGTACGTCTACATGCTGGGCGCTGCCTTCCTGGGAGGAATTTTTGTTTGGCAGATGATATTTGTCACCCACCTTGCGTTTCGCCGGCGCGCCGCGAAATGGGAGAAGCCTCCGCAAAGGTTTGCGCCGCGCGGGCCGTGGAGCTCGCTTTTCGGGCTGGCAGCGCTAACGGCAGTGCTCATCTCGACCTGGTGGGTTCCTGGTCTTCGCATCACGCTAAAGACGGGAGTGCCCTGGCTTGCGCTCATTTCGCTGTGTTACCTTGTGTGGAGAAGGGTCCGATCTCCCAAGACTTTGGATGGAGCTTTGTCAAATGGATGAACTGCTGAAGTGGCGCGGCGAATTTCCGATCCTTGAGCGCACGACATACATGATCAGCAATTCGCTGGGGGCCATGCCGCACGGCGTTTATGACCAGGTGCGGGCCTACGCGGATTCCTGGGCCGAGCGTGGCGTCCGCGCATGGGAAGAGGGCTGGTGGGAGATGGCCGTCGGCGTGGGCGACAAAATCGCGCCGTTGATCGGCGCAGCCCCGGGCGAAATTTCCCTTCATCAAAACGTCACGCTGATGCAGGCAGTGATTAGCTCTTGTTTCGATTTCCACGCTCCGCGGAATAAAGTAGTGATGACCGAGCTGGAGTTTCCGTCGATTCAGTATTTCTACCACGAGCAGCGCCGCAATGGCGCGCGGATCGAGCTTGTTCCCAGCACGGATCCTGTGCGTTTCGACCTGGACAAATTTCTTGCGGCCATCGACGAAACCACATTGCTCGTCCCGATTTCGCAAGTGCTTTTCCGCAGCGCCTACATCGTGGACGCTCGCGCGATTATTGAAAAGGCGCATCGCGTCGGCGCGCACGTCATTCTCGATCTATACCAGGCTGCCGGGACGATCCCGGTTGATGTCCGAGGTTTGGCTGCGGACTTCGCGGTCGGCGGAGTTCTCAAATGGCTTTGCGGCGGTCCGGGTGTCGCTTATCTTTACGTGCGGGAGGATCATCGCGCTCAATTGCGCCCGGCAATCACCGGCTGGATTGCGCACCAGCGCCCCTTTGCGTTCGAGACCGGCGCGATCGACGCCCGCGAGGATTCCTTCCGTTACTTAAATGGAACACCGCCCATTCCGGCTCTCTACGCATGCCAGCCGGGGCTCGAAATTCTAAGCAAAGCTGGAATTGGCGCGATCCGCGAAAAATCCGCGCGCATGACGGCGCGTCTCTTCGGCGCTGCGAAGTCACACGGATGGCGCGTGAACACGCCGGAAAATCCGGCGGAACGAGCAGGCACCGTTTCGGTCGATTGCCCGCATGCCGCCGAAGTGTGCCGCGAATTGCTCGCGCGAGAGATTCTCGTGGATTACCGTCCGAGGGCCGGTGTTCGACTTTCGCCCCATTTCTACAACCGCGAAGAGGAGTGCGATCTGGCCATTGCGCAAATCGCGGAAATCCTCGAAACGCGGGCGTGGGAAAAACACGCGGCCGCAGTCACCCATGCCTAACGGCCGGTCAACACTTTCGCGCGCTTGAACACCGGGAACCGGGATCGAGCGCCGCAGAAAACGAGGAGACGGCAAAACCAAAATGAAATTATCCCGCGATGACGAAAGTGCCGGGGCTTCGCCAGCCGCTTCCAACGAAGAAGAATTTGCCGCCCAGCGAGCCGAGATGCTCGAAAAGCAGTTGCGCCGCCGCGGCGTATCTGATCTAGGCGTCCTAGCCGCGATGGCGTCCGTGCGGCGTGAGGAATTTGTACCGCACGAGCTCCGTCAACGTGCGTATGAAGACGCACCATTGCCGATTGGCGAAGGCCAGACAATTTCGCAGCCATACATCGTTGCGACGATGACCGCCGCATTGCAACTTACGGGCAAAGAGCGCGTTCTGGAAATCGGGACTGGCAGCGGATATCAAGCCGCCGTCCTTTCGAGAGTGGCGAAAATTGTTTTCACCATCGAATCGCGTTCAGAGCTTGCTTCCGCAGCCGCCGCGCGCCTGGAACGTCTAGGCTATGACAACGCACACGTCCACTGCGGCGATGGCACGCTCGGCCTGCAGGAGTTTGCTCCCTTTGACGCGATTCTCGTAGCTGCGGCGGCGCCAGCGGTGCCCGAGCCGCTGCGTGCGCAGCTCGCGGAAGGCGGGCGGCTGATTGTGCCGGTGGGCGACGCCGAAAATCAGGAATTGCTCTACCTCGAGCGGCAAGGCAACTCCTTCCTCTCACGATCTCTCGAGGGATGCCGCTTCGTTCCTCTCATCGGCTATCACGGATGGAAGGAACCGCCGGCGCGATGAGTGCCGAGGTTCCCGGCCTGTCGATCGTAATTCCTTCGTACAACGAAGAGTTGCGTTTGCCGGCGACGCTCGAACGCATCTCATCCTATCTGCCGAGCTTGGGCGGCGAGACGGAGATTCTCGTCGTCGATGACGGCTCGAAGGACCGCACGGCGGAAGTCGCCGAATCTTTTCGGAGCAAGTTGCCGAGCCTCAGAGTCATTTCCAATGGCGTGAATCGCGGTAAAGGCTACAGCGTCCGCCATGGAATGCTCGAAGCGCGCGGCCGCAACGTGCTCTTCACGGATGCCGACCTCTCCGCGCCGATCGAAGAAGCGCCAAAACTTCTCGAAGCGTTAAAGAGCTACGACGTGGCCATCGGCTCGCGCGCCCTGGACCGAAGTCTCATCACCGTCCATGAATCGCGCTTCCGGGAATTTGCCGGCATCATCTTCAACGCCATCGTGCGGGTAATCCTGCGCCTCCCGTTTGTCGATACACAATGCGGCTTCAAAGCGTTCCGCCGCGAACCCTGCCAGATTCTTTTCCAGCAGCAGCGCATCGAGCGGTTCGGCTTCGACCCCGAATTGCTCTATCTGGCGCGGCATCACGGCCTGCACACCGTGGAAATCCCCGTTCGGTGGGGGCACTCACATGCTACGAAAGTGAACATGCTGCGCGATAGTATTCAAATGTTCGCGGATGTGTTCACCATCCGCTGGAACGCGGTCCGCGGGCGGTATCCCGGGCCCTCTTAGCAACTGACCCCGGGTAGCTGACTTTGTATCATAAAGTACTTGACAGAAGCGCGTTTTGCTGTTAGCCTCTGTCCATGCTTGCCGCCGGACCGCTTCGTTCCAACCCGCGCGAACCCATCCCCATCGACGCCCGCGCTGCCGATCATCTCCGCTACATTCGCGAAACCATGGAACGCGCAGCCGAGTTTACCGCCGTGCCCGGATGGGGCGGCGTGGCCATGGGCATTACGGCGCTCGCCGCCGCGTTCGTCGCGGCGCAACAATCTTCGCCTCGCGCCTGGATTGCCGTTTGGCTGGTCGAGGCTTTTATTGCAGTAGCCATCGCCGCGCCTGCGGCCGCCACCAAGGCGCACCGCGCGAACTCGGCTCTTTTCTCCGGCCCAGGCCGCAAATTTCTGTTAAGTTTTGCTCCACCCATCGTCGTCGGCGGTTTGTTGACGTTTGCTCTGTACGCGGCAGGCGCCGCCGCCGTGCTTCCGGGCGTTTGGCTTCTTCTCTACGGAACCGCTATCGTCACCGGCGGGGCGTTTTCCGTACGCATCGTCCCGGTCATGGGCTTTTGCCTGATGAGCCTCGGCGCTGCCTCGCTCTTTGCGCCGGCGGCTTGGGGCGATGCGTTCATGGCGGCGGGATTTGGCGCGGTGCAGATCGGCTTCGGAATTTGGATTGCCCGGCATCACGGAGGATAAGAAGGTACGGCATGGCCAAGTCATCGACAGCACGCAAGGAACGCAGCGAGCGCACGCGAGAGCGCGACGCCTCGCTCGCGGCCGTGCGCGGAGCAGCCAGTGAAGTGGTCTCCCCGGATTTGGACCGGCTGATTCACGAGCGCATTCGGCTTGGCATTGTGAGCGCCCTGGCCGTGAACCGCTCGCTGACGTTCAACGAACTGAAAGCCCTGCTGAAGACCACGGACGGCAACCTGAGCGTGCACGCTCGGAGGCTCGAAGAAGCGGACTACATCGTGTGCACGAAATCCTTTGATGGCCGCCTGCCCAAAACGGAGTATCGCTTGACGGCATCGGGCCGGCGCGCCCTGGAGCGTTACTTGAATCACATGGAGGCGCTGATTCGCGCGACGCGCGAGGGTTAGCAGCGCAAAATTTTTTGGATACATACTTTGTGTGACAGAGTAGTTTATGTAATTTTTCCGGCGGCGGAGAAAGCAGCACAAACATGCAACCTCTCACCCTGCAGCACCTGGCCACTTCGCGTCCCGAAATACTTCCCGGCGCCGGCCTTCACGTGGCTATCATTTCCGACGGCAACGGCCGCTGGGCTGCGTCTCGCGGATTGCCTCGCTCCGCCGGACACCGCGCCGGCGCCGAATCCGCCCGCCGCATCATTGCAGCAGCGCCGCGTCTCGGCATTCACACGCTTACGCTCTTTGCGTTGTCCTCGGCAAATTGGCGCCGGCCTGCCGCAGAGGTCCATGCGATCCTTCGCCTTCTGCACGAATACCTGCTGATAGAAACATCTCATTGCATCGAGGAAGGTGTGCGGCTAAGCATCATCGGGCGCCGCGATCGCATACCCGCCACGCTGCGCCAAGCCATCGCCGATTCGGAAGCGGCCACGGCCAACGGCACGGGACTCCACCTGCGCCTGGCCGTCGATTACTCCGCGCGGGAAGCCATCTACCACGCTGCCTGCCGCTTTTATAAAGTCACCGAACTCTCGCCCGAGTCGTTCTCGAAAGTCCTCGCGGAAGTTCTTCGCGGCGGTTCCACGGAAGTCGATTTGCTCATCCGGACCGGCGGCGAGCAGCGGCTTTCCGATTTTCTCTTGTGGGAGTGCGCTTTCGCGGAATTTGTCTTTCTTCCGAAACGTTGGCCGGATTTTTCGGCCGCGGACCTCGAAGCTGCTGTGCAAGAATTCGGCAGGCGCGAAAGAACGCGCGGCGCGCTGCCCGACGCAATTGCCGGATAGCCGCCTTTTCGGGCTGAAGGAACCCAGAAGCGAATGCATATACTTGTTGGCCGGCGTCCTATTGTCCGGCTAATGCTTGTCTAATCAATTTGTTGCCGTAATCTCACGAGAAGTCTTTCGCCGAGGCTAAATCTCTCAACCCTGACGTTTTGCCCTCCTCTGGCGTCTATATCCCAGGAGCGAGGAATGGGAACTATGGGACTTGCGCTGCCTTGGGAGACTAGAATCTCTTCCGTGCCGCGCGAACGGGAGATGCGAGTGGAACCTTCCGAAGACCTGACGGGCCGCCCCAGCCAGACCGCGGCGCCTGCTGTTACAAACGCGGCAGCTTCCGCGGATGCCGAACTGGCCGCGCTTTGCCGTGGCGGAGATCTGGGCGGCTACGAACGTCTTTATGCGCTGCATGGCGCGCGCATGAAAAACGTGGCGCGGAATTTGTTGAACAACGCGATCGATGCGGAAGACGCGGTACAGGAAACGTTTCTGAAAGTCCAGCGAAGCATTGCTGGCTTTCGCGGCCAATCGAGCTTTGTCACCTGGACGTACCGCATTCTGATTAACACCTGTTATGACGCGCGCCGAAGCCGCATGCGGAAGAAAGAAGTGGCCAACGACGACAGCGAAGATTCTCCGCGGCCGGAGCCGCGGGCCCCTGGCGCGCATCCTACGCTGCGGATGGCGCTGGAACGAGCGCTGGCCAGTTTGACGAAGCATCAGCGCGACGTTTTCCTGTTGTACGAAGTGGAAGGCTTCCATCACGCGGAGATCGCCGGAGTGCTGGAGATTACGGAAACGGCTTCGAAGAACACGCTTTTTCAGGCGAAGAAAAATCTTCGCCTGATGCTTGAGC
>JBARCY010000048.1:0-31499 GCA_049794595.1 Candidatus Acidiferrum sp. | reverse complement strand
CGATTTTCTTTGCGAATTGAACCGGATCCTCCGTATCCGCCATCGTATCGAACTTGAATCCGATGACGGCAAATCCGCGTGAGCCGTAGAGGTTCAGGAGCTTCTGGTAGCCGGGCATCTCCTTTTTACATGGCTGGCACCAGGTGGCCCAAAAATCCACCAATACCACCTTGCCGCGAAGATCCGCGGACGAGATTTCGCGGCCTTGCAGGTCCTTTTCTGAGAATTCTGGTAGGTGCGACCCAATTTCACCTGCCGCGATGACGGCTTGTTTGGGCTGCGTGGAACTCGCTGGACGCTGATTGCATCCGGCGAAACCAGCCCCGGCAAGACAGAGGAAAAGCAGACGTTGCTTTAGCATTTATTCCTTTTTCTGCACTTCGAGAATCAGCAGCTTCAGACGCGCCGAAGCAGCTGCTTTCTTCTTCCCTGCCGGCTTGCGGTATAACTCACCACGAAGGGTGAGGACCGCGGCGGAACCGGCAAGAGATTCAACCGTCTTGAGCAAATCATTCGGCGCGATTGCGAAGGATTGACTCGGCGAGACCTGCAACGTAAGACTGCCGTCCGCGTCCTTCACTATTTTCCCGCGTGCGATTACGTCCATCTCCGCAACGGTCACACCACTGTCGTAAACCGCCTTGAGAAGTTGCGCGGGATCGATCTGCCCGTCTTCCTTGGGCGTGACATCAACCTTTCCATCAATCAAGCTAACTTCCACGTTTTGGACGCCAGACTGGCGCCCGAGGTGTTGTTTCACCCCGTAGGCTCAAAAGTTTCACGTCATGCCTTCGACGCGCATTTCGATATGTTTGATTTGTGCCTGCGATACCGGCATAAACACGGAACCAAGCAAAAACAGCAGGGCGAGTCTTCTTGTGTTCATCGTTCCTCCTTTCATTTGAAATGCATCCGGAACTGTTGTGTGATTCCGAAACTGATGTGACGGCGGACAGGCATGAACGCGGTCCCCGCCGAATGCGCAACGTCCCAGTCCATGCCTAGCCAGACGTGGGTTCCGGGACGCACGCCCACGTAGCTTGTGACTCCGGCGAGCAACTCGTCGCCGCCGCTGCCGCCCTGGGTGACTGCCGCGATGCGGTCATTCTGAGAGTGCAGCCAGGTGACAACTGGCCCAACGAACCATTCGCGAGCACCGGTTTTCGATTCGTAAGGCCGGTAAGACAGCCAAAACCGTGATTCAAGGCCGCTGCCAAGGCGCGTCTGTTGCGTTCCTTGAGAACGCAACAGGGAATGGAAATCCTCGTCGGCGACAAGACGCCGAATATTAAAGACCCCGGTGTAAGTCCAATTCGCCGCCACGAAGAAATCAGTAGAGCCGGAACCGGGCTGCAAACTTGTAGGCAAGCGATTTCCAGCAGCATCGAGCAAGTCTGTCTGGCCTGTTGGAAGCTTGGGGCCGATCGTAACGGATGCCTGGGTGGTTCCACGCGGGGAATCGCGCCGGTAGAAACGGTATTTTACGAGTACCATCGCGTCGCCAACGCCCGTTCCTCCAACCGCAGTCCCGCTGTTGCCACTTGCGTTGAAATGGTTCGTTACCACCGGGACCAGTACAGTCAAATCAAAATCGCGAAAGAAACCCCACGTGAAGTTGAAATCACCTTCATGCGAAAACGTGGGGCGGGCCGTCAAGGGAATATTCCCAGACGGGATGGCGATCAGACTGCGTGTGGTGAAAATCGAGTTGTAAGAGACTAGTCCACCACCCGGGAACAGCGTGGGCGCCGTCTCGGGAGCAGGGCCCTGCGCACTTGCCGTCGAAGAAATAAGCAACAGAAAAATCAAACTTGGCACCCAAGGGTGCTCACGAGCATCCGCGTTTCGAAGTCTCATTATTTTTCCTTCCAGCATAAAATAGTGCGCCGGGGCACACTCGCCCGCGAAGTATCGAGACGGCTGGAGGATTGACTAAACGCGAAGAGGCGAAGGAGTTGCTGCCTGGGGGATCGGCGGCGCGTGGCAATGCGCCGCAGGGAAATCCGCTGCGGAATCTAAGTCTTGCGATGCGCAAAACGCCGGTAGCACCGCGGCCAAAACAGGCGAGAACGATTGATCACGCACCGAAGCAGGTTGTATAAAAGGCGCGTGCGCTGACGGCATCGTCTCGCAACATTGCTGGTTCTGCCCTTGGCCGTGCGACGAGCAAGGCATCGAGTTACAGCATTGCATCGCCTCGTCGGGTGTGGTCATGGCTCCGCAATCGGTCGTGTACACAGCAATCGCGACCGCAATGGCCATGAGCAAAATTGTCTTTACAAACCGCATCTCTTTCAAGCTAGCCGCCATGAACGTTCGAGTCAACAAAGATTTTCGCAGGGCAAAGCCTGAAAGCCTGCCGCGACTACTCATATCGCAACGCGATAATCGGATCCACGCGCATCGCCCGCCGCGCCGGTATATAGCACGCCGCCAGCGCAACAACGATCAGCAGCCCCGCCGTAGTCAAAAAGCTCGGCGCATCAAACGCCCCAATTCCATAAAGCAAACTGCTCATACTCCGCGCCAGTAAAGTAGAAATTCCCAGTCCGACTAGCACTCCTGCGCACACCATCGCCATCCCATTCGCCAAAATCAATCGCAGCACATCCCGCGGCTGCGCCCCCAGCGACATCCGTATCCCCACCTCCTGCGTCCTCTGGCTCACCGAATACGACATCACGCCATACGTTCCGATTGCCGCCAGCACCAACGCCAGCAATCCAAATCCTCCAAGAAGTTCCGCCCCAATCCTCGGCGCCGTCAGCGACTCCACCAAAACTTGCGGCACCGTCTGCACATCAAGCAACGGCACCGTCGGCCCCAGCGCCTGCACCGCGCTCCTCACACTCGGAATCGCCTTCTCCGGATCGCCCTTCGCACGCACATAAAGCACAATCTGCGCCGTGTAGTGCTGCTTCAGCGGCACGTACACGATCGCTTGTGGCGGCTCGCCCATCGTCTGGTACTTCACCGTCGCCACCTCTCCCACAATCGCAATGTCCCAAGTCTCCCCGAGAAAGTGTATGTGCTTCCCAATCGGATCCACTCCGGGCCACATCTGCTCTGCCGCCGCCTTATTCACAATTCCAGCCATCGCTCCTTGCGCATCATCGTGTTCATTAAAATCCCGCCCTTCCGTCATCGTGATTCCCGCCGCTGAAAAATATCCCGGCTCCGTCGCAATCACCGGCGTCAGCTTCCCATTCCGAGGATCCGTGATGTCCACTCCATCCGTAAACGTCGTGCGCGCCAGCCCGCCGGAAAAGGGGTACGTATCCGAAATGCTCGCGCTCTCCACTGTCGAAACTCCCCCCAGCCGCTCCACCACATCCTTATAAAACTGTTCCGCTCGCGCCTGCGTGTAATGTTCCGAAGCCAGATTCACGAACATCACCAACTCGTGCTTAACCTCAAATCCCGGATCCATCCCCTGCGCATTCCGCAAGCTATGGATAAACAACCCCGCCCCCGCCAGCGCCACCAGCGAAAGCGCCACCTGCACCATCACCAGCACTCCGCGCAGTCCATACCACCGCGCGCTCCCCGTGGGATTTCCCGTGCGATCTTTCAGCGCCGCAATGCGGTCCGCTTTCGAAGCCTCCAACGCCGGCGCCAGTCCGAACAACACCGTCGCCGCCAGCGAGAGCCCGAGCGTATAGAGCAGCACGCGCCCATCCAGCGAAAAATCCAATCGTCGCTGCAATCCCGGCGGCAACAGCAAAAGCAGCACCGACCGCCCCCAGTACGCAAACAAAATCCCCAGCCCGCCTGCCAGGAGCCCAATCAGCAAACTCTCCGTCAGCAGTTGCCCTACCAGCCGGGTTCTCGACGCCCCCATCGCCAGCCGCACCCCAATCTCCCGCTGCCTCTGCGTAGCCCGCGCCAGCAACAGATTGGCCACGTTTGCGCACGCGATCAGCAGCACCAGCCCGACAATCACAAACATCAACGATCCCGCCCGCACATAAACGCTTCGCAGTTGTGGTGGAATCGCCGTCTGATCGATCGGCACCAGCATCTCGTTCCGGCCGCCATTGTCTTTCGGATACTCCTTTTCCAGTTCGAGCCCGAGGTTGTGAATCGAGTCTCGCGCCTGCGCCACCGTAACTCCCGGCTTCAGCCGCCCCACCATCGCTGTCATTCGAAATCCGCGATCGTTAAACCATTTCTTGTTCTCGTCCGTCAGCACCTGGTCGTGCATCAGTATCGGTATCCATGCGCCCGGGCTGCCCAGTGCCCCCACATCATGGAAATAACTCGGCATGATTCCAATCACCGTGAAATCCTGATCGTTCAGCTGAATCGTTCGCCCCACCAACTTCGGGTCGCCGCCGAACTCCCGGTTCCAAAGCGCGTAACTCAGCACCACCACCGGCACCGGCGTCTTTCCTTCTTCCTCCGAAAAACCGCGGCCCACGACTGGCTGCACGCCCACCACATCAAAAAAATTCGCGTTCACCAGTTCGCAAAACGTCTGCACTTTTTTCCCGCCCAGCGTCAAGTCCGCGCCCGCCGGCACCACAATCGCCGCCCCGGAGAACACGTCATTTTTTTCGCGGTAATCCACCGCATTCAGATACGGCGTCGGCAAATATTCCTGCAGCGGCCCTCCGCGGCTCTGCGCCGTCGAAAAAAGGCTCATCAGCCGCGAAGGCTCCTTCACCGGAATCGTCTTCAGAAATATCGCCTTCGCCAAAGTAAAGATCGTCGTGTTCACCCCGATCCCCAGCGTCAGCGACAGCACCGCCACCGCCGCAAACCCCGGCGACTTTGCCAGCATGCGAATCCCATACCGCAAATCCTGCAGAAAACTTCCCATGGGAACCCTCCGATGGAGGCTTGTAGAAATCCTTGCGAGCCTTTACGCGCCCGAAATTCTGGGCGAGCCCGTCAACTCACGGAGCCTACTCCCTTCACCTTCCTGAAACAACGAACCTTTCCGCCCGGTTGGTGCTGCAGCTGGAGACGCAGTCCACGCTGAATGAGTAGCGGAATCTCTTCCAAGTCCTCGTTTTTCTGGAACGTAACCCCGCTCCGCGCATCCAACACTTCGAGGTTTTCCTATGCGATCCGACATCGTTCCAGGCACTGTCTTCCCCGACTATGAGCTTTCCGACCACACCGCGAAACGCCGCAAGCTTTCCGCGCTGCAAGGACAACACCCCATGGTTCTCGTCCTCAGCCGCGGCGGTTTCTGCCCCAAGGACCGCCGCCAGGCCGAACTCCTCGTTCAACTCCATCGCGAACTCGAGGTCGCCTATTGCCGTCTCGTCACCATCAGCACCGACAACATCACCGAAACCAACGAATACCGCACCGGCGTCGGCGCTCACTGGCCTTTCCTTTGCGACCCAAGGCGTGTCGTCCAAAAAGATCTCGACATCGCCGAATACACCGATCCCGCCCACAATCCCATGATTCCCCACGTAATTGTCCTCGAGCCCGGTCTTCTCGTTTATAAGCTCTACAACGGCTACTGGTTCTGGGGTCGTCCCACTCTAGATGATCTCCGCCAGGATCTTCGCGCCGTCACCAAAAAATGCCGCCCCGATTGGGACATCACCACGCCCGAACTCAAAGCCGCCTGGCAGCAAGGCCGCAAGGATCTCTTCTATCCCTATGGCAAAACCTACGCCCAAACTCTAGGTGAACAGGATTAGCAGCGGTAGCTGCCCGCAGTTCTAACTTTGGAATGCCTGCGTCTCACGAGGCGCCACCCTAAAGCTTGTACTCCCGCGTTCGATCAGTCGCTCTCCTGACAAGTTCCGTACCATCACTCTATTTGTCCGGAAACGACGTTTAGCAGGACCTGGTCGCCGCCAGCATCGCTTCCGCGAAGCCGTCGCCGCCCCCACTCCGGAAAGTCATGCGAATCCACCCCCCGCCCATCTCTCGCAGCGCTCCCACGAAGAAATCACCCAGGATTGCGCGTGTTGGACCATCGATTGCTTGGACAACAGAAATGAGGTTACGTATGATTGACGCTAGTGGGCAACCCAGTGATGCGAAAATGAGCCAGCCGATTCAGATCTTATTTCCTTCACACCCTTGTACATCGCCTTCAACGAGAGAGCCGCTTTGGTTGCATGAACTAAAGCTCCGCGCTGAAGCGTTATGGGAGTCGGTCCGGACCCGCGGAACGCAGCCCCGTCATCACCTATCCGAGCGGGTTGCCTACGTGCAGAGTGACGTTTTCAAGTGGCTCGCCGATCTTCCCGTCAATTCCATCCATGCTGTTGTGACTGATCCCCCGTATGGCGTCATTGAATACGACGAAAAAAATCACACGAAACTCCGTAGCGGGCGGGGTGGAGTGTGGCGGATCCCTCCCAGTTTCGACGGTGCCACCCGCAATCCGGTGCCGCGCTTCACAGTTCTTTCAAGGCAGGAAATACTGAATCTCCATGGATTTTTCAGTTCTGTCGCTTACGGTCTGCTTAAGGCTCTTGTGCCGGGGGGCCACGTCCTGATTGCCTCGAACCCGCTGGTTTCGACAATGACGTTTCATGCTTTCATGGAGGCGGGCTTTGAGAAACGCGGTGAAGTCATCCGTCTCGTACAGACCCTTCGAGGCGGAGACCGCCCAAAAGGAGCCGAGAAAGAGTTCCCGGATGTATCCGTGATGCCCAGATCCTGCTGGGAGCCATGGGGGATCTTCCGCAAACCATTCAACGTCACTGTAGCTGAAAATCTACGCGAATGGGGAACTGGCGGGCTTTGCCGCAGTTCAGACGAAGAACCATTTAAAGACCTCATTCAGTGCTCGCCGACGCGTGGTGCCGAGAAACTTGTCGCTCCCCATCCCTCCCTCAAACCCCAGCGATTCATGCGCAAGTTGGTTCGTGCGGCGCTCCCGCTTGGCGTCGGAATAGTTTATGATCCCTTCGCTGGTTCAGGTTCCACGCTGGCCGCAGCTGAAGCTATCGGCTACCACGCTCTCGGGACCGATTCCGACCGGCAGTACTTTGCACTGGCGAAGCGGGCGTTTGGACCTCTCTCGCTAATGCAGGTTGCGGACAAGAATGAGAAACGGGCAGAAACTCAAAAGCCAGCCGGATCCGACAAAATTTAACGACGCTGCGAGTCTTCCCTTTCAACTGCGCCTGACGGATTTCCAGGCCGCAATGCAGGACGTGTACGATTTCTTCTACGACGTAAATGCTCTATTGACGAGCAAAGGGCTCCAGCGGTTGGATGACATGCTCCGGCCGGCAATCATGTCCGGACTCCTCTCCGACATGCTTACCGGCAGTCTTGCGAAACACTCGCGAACGCTCGTTCAGAATGAATATTTCAACGGACACCCGGATTTACTGGTGCGCGGCGTTTACCCAAACGATGGCGTCAAGGCGGGCACAAAGGGTGTCGAAATAAAAACAACGAGAAAATCTGGAGGGGCGGTTGACACGCACGGAGCACGCGAGCAGTGGATGTGCGTGTTCGTCTACGATCTCGACAACGATACGCAGCCGGCCATTGACCGGACGCCGATGAAATTTACGGAGGTCTACTTAGGACACGTTACTGTCGACGACTTTCGTCGGAATGCGCGAGGCGAATTGGGAACAAGGACTGCCACGCTAGACCGAAATGGGATTGCAAAGCTACGCCAGAGCTGGATCTACAAAATTTGACTGCAGCCGAACGCGCACCTCAGACGCCACCAACAGTTCCCCCGTTCTAATATCGAGCCTGCCATAGAATTTTATTGCTTCTACCATCATCACTGTGGTACACTGTTCTCGTTCAGTAGTCTGCCTCGCCTCCGCGAGACTCCCCAAAAAATTCCAAATCTTTCTTTCTGGAGAATCCTATGTCTACAAATCACTCCAAGGACCGCGCGTCCTTGTGTACTTTCACGTTCGCCGATGGCCGCCAGTGCCGCACTCCGCGCCGCAACGGCCATCCCTATCTCTGCACCTTCCACGCCCGCAAGGAAGCGCAAGCCTTCGCCAGCCAGGAAGCCGGCAAGGACATCGCCTTTTTCCTCTCCGGCAACTACGTGTCCGCCGGGGACCTGAGTTTCGCCCTGAGCCGTCTCTTCGCCGCCGTCGCCCAGGGCCAAATCAAACCCAAAACCGCCGCCACTCTCGCCTTTCTCGGCCAAACCCTCGTCCAAACCCTCCATCTCTCCCAGAATGAGTACATCTCCGCCTTCGGCACCGACTCCTGGGAAAGCACCGTCGCCCACAACTTCAAAGAGTCCGGCGGCCGCCAATGCCCGCCTGCTCACCCCGCACCCCAGCTCGCTTCGGTCCCTCCAGCCCCAACTCAACCCGCTCAAGCCGAAGCGTCGCCGGCTGAACCAGAGCCCAGCAGGCCTCCAAATGAGCCCGAAAATCCATTTTTCCTAACCCTTTTAGAATGAACACTTGCAAAACTCAATCAAAACAAACAACTTTATCTATCTTTAGAATGAACACTTACGCAAAACCCCAGGGGGGGTGGTCCGGCTAGCGGGGGTACAGACCGGGGGGATGGTTGACAGAATAGACCGGGGGGATTCCTGACACCGTGAATAATGGCCGTTGCTAGGTCAAGCGGCGTACGTTTTCTTGGCCAGGCGCATTCTTTCTCGAACGCAGCCGCATTCAGATGTCTTGCCTTTTGATCCGTGGCTAGTCCGGCGCACGCCCATGGTCCTCTGCGCGCTAGATGAACCGCTCCTAGCTCTCGACGAGGCCCTTCTCCAGCATTTCCTCGTCGCTGAGCCATAGATCGGGGAAATTGGCTGAACCGAGCCGAAGGATGTCTTCGAGCGCACCCCGGACTTCCTTCAGCCCGAAGTCCACGCCAATGCGCTCCAGCAATTCGATCAGTGCTTGCGCCCCTTCCGCCAGCGCCGGCTTGGGCGTTGCACCAGCACCATCCAGCCGGTGGTAGGTCGCCACATAAACTGAGCTAGGTCCCACGCCGTGTCGAACAATGTGCAAAAATCCGCGTGTCCTCGGCTTTTCCGGAGCCAGCCTCGTGGCCAGCCCCGAACTGGAAGAGAGAGCGCTCATCGTCTCGTGTCCCTCGCCCTGGCGAACGTCCTCAACTGCACCCGCTCGTGCTGCCGCAGTTTTCGCATTTGTAGCACGCTCCGTTCGGCACCATCAGCATGCCGCACTCGGAGCACGTCGGCGCGCCCTCATGTGCGTCGCGTAGTTTTGACGACGAGTTCGACGCCGCCATCGGCGCCAGATCCGCCTGGGCCATGGGCGCGGGCGTCAGCACAGTTGCGGCTCCCTGCGCCGCAGCCGCGTCGCCATTCAGCTTTAGATAGTCGGACGAAATGAATCGTCCGCCGAGCCATCGCGCCAGATAATCCAGCACGGAAGAAACAAAGCGAATATTCGGGTTCGCCGTGATGCCCGACGGTTCAAACCGCGTATTCACCAGCTTGTCTACGAACACTTTTAGGGGAACGCCATATTGCAATCCGAGCGACACGGTCAACGCCAAGCCGTCCATCACGCCGGAAAGCGTCGAGCCCTCTTTCGACATTTTGATGAAGATTTCGCCGGGCCGTCCGTCCGGGTACATACCCACCGTGATGTAGCCTTCGTTTACGCCCACGCTGAACTTGTGCGTCACCGAAGCGCGCTCGACTGGCATCTTTTCGCGCACTGCGCGCGCGAAAAGTTCGCGTTGCATCGGTTCCATTCCCGTTGCCGCCGCCGGCTCCGCCTTCTTTTCTTCTTTCCCTCCGCCGGCATTCAGCGGCTGCGAACGCTTCGAGTTGTCCCGGTAAATCGCCACCGACTTCAGCCCCAGATTCCAGGATTCAATATAGGCATTGCTGATGGCTTCTACCGTCGATTCTTCGGGCATATTGATGGTCTTCGAAATCGCACCGGAAAGGAACGGCTGCGCTGCCGCCATCATCTTCACGTGCCCCGTCCAGGTGATCGAGCGTCCGCCGCCCAGCGGCGCCAGCGAGCAGTCGAACACCGGCAAATCTTCCGCCCGCAGATACGGCGCGCCTTCGATTTTTCCTTGCTTGTCGATGTAGGAAACAATTTCGCTGGTCTGCTCCGGCGAATAATGCAGCCGCATCAGAGCCTGCGGCACCGTGTTGTTGACGATCTTGATCAAGCCGCCGCCTACCAGCTTCTTGTGCTTCACCAGCGCCAGGTCCGGCTCGATTCCCGTGGTGTCGCAATCCATCATGAAGCCGATCGTGCCCGTCGGCGCCAGCACGGTGACTTGCGAATTCTTGTAGCCGAACTTTTCGCCGTGATGCAGCGCGTTATCCCACGATTCCTGCGCCGCCAGGAACAGCTCCGTCTGCACATTCTCCGGCTGGATGCCCCGCATTGCATCGCGGTGCATACGAATCACGTCCAGCATCGGCTCGCGGTTCACTTCGTAGCCGGGGAACGCGCCCATGTTTTCCGCAATGCGCGAAGACTGCGCATACGCCTCGCCGCACATCAGCGCCGTGATAGCCCCTGCCATGTCGCGGCCTTCGTCCGAGTCATACGGCAGCGCAAGCGACATCAGCAGCGCGCCGAGGTTAGCGTAGCCCAGGCCGAGCGGCCGGAAATTGTGCGAATTCTCCGCAATCCTCGATGTCGGGTAGCTGGCGTTGTCCACCAGAATTTCCTGTGCCGTGATGGTCACGTCCACGGCGTGCTTGAACGCCGTAACGTCGAATTGCCCGTTCGACCCGAGAAACTTCATAAGGTTCAGTGAAGCCAGATTGCACGCCGTATCGTCCAGAAACATGTATTCCGAGCACGGATTCGAGGCGTTGATCCGCGCCGTATTTTTCGACGTGTGCCAGCGGTTGATCGTCGTGTCGTACTGCATTCCTGGATCGCCGCAGTTCCAAGTGGAATCCGAAATCTTCAGCATCAAATCGCGCGCCCGCATTTTTTCCGCCGGCTGCCCGTCGGTGACGTTCTTCGTCCACCAGTCCTTGTCCTCCACAACCGCGCGCATGAAGTCGTCGGTCACGCGCACGGAGTGGTTTGCGTTCTGGAAGAAAATCGAAGCGTAAGCGTCGCCGTCAATCCCGGCGTCATAGCCCTGTTCAATCAAAACCTGCGCCTTGCGCTCTTCCTTCATCTTGCATTCGATGAATTCGACGATGTCCGGGTGATCGATATTGAGGATCACCATCTTCGCCGCTCGCCGCGTCTTCCCGCCGCTCTTGATCACACCCGCGAATGCGTCGAAGCCCTTCATGAAGCTCACCGGCCCCGAAGCGATGCCCCCGCCCGAAAGAGTTTCCTTGCTTCCACGCAGCGACGAAAAATTGGTCCCCGTTCCCGAGCCCCACTTGAAGAGCATTCCCTCCGTCCGCGTCAGCCCCATGATGGATTCCATGTTGTCCTGCACCGAATTGATGAAGCACGCCGAGCACTGCGGCTTCGGCTGCACGCCTACGTTGAACCACACCGGCGAATTGAAGGCCATCTTTTGCTCCACGAGCAGGTGCGTCAGCTCATCCTTAAACGCGTCGCGCGACGCCTCGGTGTCAAAATAGCCGCCTTCCTGGCCCCACCGCACAATCGTGTTCACCACGCGGCTGATCAGTTGCCGCACCGAGCCTTCGCGCTCGCGCGAACCCGGCTTCCCGTGAAAATATTTGCTGGTGACGATGTTCGTCGCCGTCTGCGACCAGCTCTTCGGCACTTCGACGTCTTCCTGCCGGAAAATCGTTACGCCCTTTTCGTTGCCGATCAGGGCCGTGCGCTTCTCCCACTCGGCCGCGTCGAACGGCGAATTCTTTCCGTCCGTAAAATATCTATCGAAAGGGAGCCCCTTGCGCGCTCCCGCATTCTCCACACTCACGTCCGTGATGGAAGAATTCCCAGTCAACGCTTGTTTCACTGTAGCCATCCCGTTCCTCCGCAGCCTCGGGTTCCCACTCTTCGCGAGGAACCCCTTAATTTTACTCCTCTGCATCCCGCAGGGTGCTGGGTGGACCCTGGGGGTCACCGCAGGTCGAATCCAGAAATCCCTTTGCCGATTTAGAGAAAAAAAGCGGCCGCCAAGCAGCCGACCTTTCCATCGACCGCCTAGCGGTCACGTTAAACCATTACAAAACGCCAATGCTCTGCCGCTGGCCGGTGGGTCTCACTCAGCCTCTCAGCAAGTCTCGCGCCTGAAATGCGGGCGCGGAGCTTATACTTCGCGCTCGATTTTTTTGTTTAGTCCCGGGCTGACTTCGCGGAATCGTTACGGACCTATTTCACATCCTCGACTCGGTCCGCCTGGCGCTTCCACGTCCCCCGAATCTGGAATCGCAGTATCAACGTCTGCGAAATTCCTGTCAAGAGAAAAACGCAAAATGTGGTTGACGTTTTCGTACCACGTCTATTTGTAGTGGTGCCCTTTCTGAACAACTTCTCTGCTTGCAACGGCTTTGGCGCCTTTCCTCTGCGCGCTACACTGGTTGCATCTTACTTCCCATGAAGCGCCCGCTCCTCATTCTCTCGCTTGTTCTTGCTTCCGCTCTTCCCGCGACGCTCCGCGCGCAGACGCAAGCGCCAGCAGCCGCGCCATCCGCGGCGCATTTCACCTATGGCAAAAAGCTGCGCATCGCCGGCGTGCCCAACTCCGGAATGATTAACGGCCGCTTGTATCGCGGCGCACAACCCGGAGAGCGGGGTCTGCTCGAGCTGAAAAAACTCGGCATCACGACCATCGTCGATTTGCGCGCCGAAGATCCCGCAAGAATTAATTGGGAAGAGCAAGAATCAGAATCGCTCGGGATGCGTTTCGTGCGAATCCCGGTCGACGGATGGTCTCCTCCGACGGACCAGCAGGTGGCGCAGTTTCTTTCGCTTTTTCTCAACAATCCGCAGGAAAAGGTCTTCGTGCACTGCGAGTTCGGCGAGGACCGCACCGGCGTTTTTGTCGCCAGTTATCGTATGGCCTTCGAGAAGTTCCCTCCTGACGAAGCTCTGAAGGAAATGTATTATTTCGGATTCCACGGCTTCTGGCATCCGTCTATGGCCACCTTCGTCGAAAGCTTTCCTGCACGGCTTGTCAGCGCGCCGCCTCTTGTTTCCTTCAAGAAATGCGAAGTGAATCTCAGCTGCGGCGGTTTATAAGGCGCACATGGATTTTATTGCGCTCTTCGCGGGTTAGAGACTTCTCATCTGGTTCTCTTGCTCTAGTACTTCCGTACCCTTCCAATCGGGACGCTTGCTTCATTTAATAGGACAACACCCTTCCGTATCTTCTATAGCAGTTGGGAAACTTCCACCTGAGGGGAAGGCCACCATGCAAGTAGGCCGTTATCAAGTTATCGATGTGATCGGCGCCGGCGCGAACAGCAAAGTTGTGCGCGCGCACGACCCCATGATCGGGCGTATTGTCGCCATCAAACTGTTTTCTCCCGCATTGGCCCAGGGCGCCGGCCGCGACCGCTTTCTGCAAGAAGCGCGTGTCGTCGGCCAGCTTTCGCACCCCTGCATCGTCACGCTGCACGACATGGGCATTGACGAACCGACGCAAACGCCCTATCTCGTGATGGAGTTCATGGAAGGGCAGCCGCTCGACAAGATTCTGAGCAAGGGAAGCGTTCCCCTGCCGCGCGCCTGCGCGTGGACCGGTGAAATTGCTTCGGCCTTGAATTTGGCTCATCGCCGGGGCGTGATTCACGGCGACATCAAGCCCGCCAACATTTTGATTCTCGATGACGGCCGCGTGAAACTGACCGACTTTGGCATGGCGCGCCTGGCGAGTCATGATACGAAGGACACGCCGCTGCTCGGAACACCAGCCTATTGGTGCCCTGAACAGATTTTGGGACGGCCACAGGACGCGCGCTCGGATATTTTCTCGCTCGGCGTCGTTCTGTATGAGCTGGTCACCGGGAAGCGCCCCTTCGATTCCGATTCGTTGCAAGGAATCTGCACGAGGGTGCTCTCCTCGAAGCCGCTGCCGGTTTCTCAGGTGAATCCCTCAGTACCCAAGGCGTTCGATGCGATTCTTGCCAAGGTTCTGGAAAAGGATCCGGCGCACCGTTATCAGTCCGTGGATCTTCTGGCCGCCGAATTGTATCCCCTGGCGCGGCGCAAGACCGCGGCGCCGTTGCAGGCACAGCCAGCCACTTTCCGTGAACGTGCCACTCGATTGTTACGTTCCGCATGAGTCCTGCTCTTCAGACCGGCCGCTACGAAATCCTCGAGACTCTCGGATGCGGCGCTACCAGCCGCGTTGATAAGGCGCGCGACACCATCATTGGCCGGACCGTCGCGCTAAAGTCCTTTCTCCAGGGATTCGGCAAAAATAGCGAGCAACAATTTCTTCGCGAAGCGCAAACCATCGGACTGCTATCGCACGGCTCGATCGCGCAGTTATACGACGTCAATACCGACAGCGTTGGATCTGCTTTTCTGGTGATGGAGTTCGTCTGCGGACAAAACCTCGAACAATTATTGGCGCAATCGCCCATAGCATTCGCTACCGCCGCGGTGTGGGCCGCTGATATTTCTTCCGCGCTCGCTTATGCGCACCGTGCGGGAATCATTCACGGCGACGTCAAGCCCAGCAACATACGCGTGACCGAAGATGGCAAAGTGAAGCTCGTGGATTTCGGAGTCGCGCGGTTTGCTGCACAGGTTTCCGGCTCCGACCGCGTGCTGGGCACGCCTGCTTATCTTTCTCCGGAGCAAATCGAAGGAAAGAAGCAGGATGGCCGCTCTGATCTTTTTTCGCTGGGGATCGTGTTGTACGAGACGATCACCGGAGTGCGCCCGTTCGCTGGAAATTCGCTTGGCGACGTGTGCGCGCAAATTCTGACCGCCGGTCCTATTCCACCCTCGAAACTGAATCCGGCGATTCCGGCTGCGTTCGATCGCATCCTGGCGCGCTGTCTCGCGAAGAATCCGGATGACCGCTACCAGTCGGGCAACGATTTGGCGCGCGCTCTCTATCTGGTGGCGCGTTGCGGGAGCAAGCTTTCGCCTGAACCAAAGAGGCCTTACTGGTTCTCGCGTCCGGCGCATCCACGCGATCTCTTGGCGATTGCATCGGTGCTGCTGCTCCTTGCCAGCGGGGCGATTACGGCGAGTTCGCTGCAAATGAAGCGCACGTCGACTATCGCCGCGGTCCGTGCGAAATCGTCAGCGGATTTGGTGACTGCGAAGCAGACGCAAGTTCCGCCGGCGTTAGAAGTTCCCGCACCGACGGAAAGTGTTCCCCAGAAAGACGGCGCCAAGCTAGCGCCCAAGAAGAGCGCGTCCAACAGACAGGCGCAGCAAGAGCGCGAGATTCCGACTTCCGCCCCGCTTCCGGACCGGTCTCCGCTTCAAGAATAAGTCTGATTTTTCCGCAGATTTTTCCAGAACCTGAAGGCGATTGTTTTTTGAGATAAACGTTGCTTCGTCTGGCTATTCATAGCGCAGAGCTTCGACGGGATCGAGTTTGGCGGCTTTCATCGCGGGCCAGACTCCAAAAATTAAGCCGATGCTGACGCTGACGATGATGCCAGTGGCCGCGGCCCAGATCGGAACGCTCCCCGGCCATTTCAATCCCAAACGAACAAGAACCACCAACCCGTTCACCAATATCAGCGCGATCACGCCTCCCGCGCCGGTGAGCGTCATGGCCTCGAGAAGGAATTGCCAGGTGATGTCCGCGCTCTTGGCGCCGATGGCTTTGCGAATGCCGATCTCGCGGGTGCGTTCTGTCACGCTAACCAGCATGATGTTCATCACACCTACGCCGCCAATCAGCAGTCCGATTCCGCTCAAGACAACGGTGGCGAGAGCCACCATGCCCAAAATGCTATGGAACTGCTCGATCTCCTCCTGAGAGGTATTGATCGAAAAGTTGTTTTGCGCGCTGTAGGCCACGTTGCGACGGCGCCGCAACACTTCGGTTGCTTGGTCCACGGCCTGATCGAGCTGGTTCGGATAGGCCTGGAAGCGGATTTGGTTTTCATAGGCACCGGGATAAATCTTGCGGAAGGTGTTGTAGGGGATGAGGACTCGCTTGTCTTCATCGTCCATTCCGAACATGCCTTTGGGTTTTTCCACAACCCCAATCACGCGAAACGGAGAGCCATCGATCATCACGTCTCGGCCGACTGCCGAGCCCTGCGGAAAAAGCACGGGCGCCGCGTTCTCACCCAAAAGCACTACTTTTTCGCGATGCAGATCATCTCCATCGCTGATAAACCTGCCCTCGAGCGTCGAGGCATTGGCATAGACCTGTCCGAAATTCGGCTGCACCCCGCGAAAATCGATAGAGGTGACTTCGCCATACTTCGTACGCACGGAGTGAGGTTGTTCCCACCAGGTGAGAAAGACGGTGACATCTTTCACAGCCGGGCAGCGCTCCTTGATGGCTTCGGCATCTTCGAGGGTAAGCGGTTTGCGTTCGCGCTCTTCCTTGGGGCGGCGGCCGTTGTGTGGACCCTGGTCGAAGCGCGAGACAAAGGCGGTGTCCGCGCCGAACTGCTTGATATTGTCCTGGACTTGGGCGTCAAAGCCGGTGATCAGCGCGGCGACCAGCATGATGACGCTGACGCCCAGCACCACGCCAAACACGGTCAGCGTGCTGCGCAATTTGTGGGCGCGGAGCGTGTCCATCGCCTGCTTCAAGTTTTCGCCGTGCTGTTGCGCCATGTCTCTCTTGGCTGACCCCGCTCAGCGGAATCAACGCTCCTTAGCCATCAGCTCGAAGTGCTTCGATGGGATCAAGCTTTGCCGCGCGCATCGCGGGATAAATTCCAAAGAAAAGGCCCACGCCAGTGGCAACAGAGAGCGAAAGGATCACCGCGCTCATCGGTGTGCGCATGGGAATCGATGTTGCGGCGCGCGCCGCTGCAACCACGGCATAAGCCAGGACAATGCCGATGATTCCGCCGGCCGCGGCGAGGACAGCCGACTCGGTCACAAATTGCATCAGGATGTGCTTTTTCCTCGCACCGAGGGAGCGCCGCAAACCAATCTCGCGGGTGCGTTCTGTGACACTGGCGAGCATGATGTTCATGATGACGATTCCACCGACGACCAGAAACACGGCCGTGAGGCCCACCGCGACCATGAAAATGTTTCCGGTCAACTCTTTCCAAAGGCCCATGATGGAATCGGAACCGATGATGCCGAAACTGTCGGGCGAATCCCAAGGTTGATGGCGCCAGGCGCGAAGGAGCATGCGCGCTTCATCTTCGGAGGCGCCCATCATTTCCGCGTCGCCTGCCTGCATGAAAAGCGTCAGAGAGTCTCGCTGCGTGCCCCATTCCTTGATGTAGGTGCCGAGAGGAATGAACATGAAGTTGTCTTGCGATTGGCCGAAAGCGCTGCCGATGACTTCCGATACGCCGACGACTTCGTAGCTGTGCGTGCCCGCGCGGATGGTTTTGCCGATGGGGTCCACGTTATAGAAGAACTTTTTCGCGACATCCGCGCCAATGAAGCACACGGGAGAGTGATGCTCATCGTCGGCTTCATTGAGGAGCCTGCCGGAGGCGACATTGAAACTGCGAACCTCGGAATAGTTCGGCGTCACTCCATCGATGTTTACGTCTTCCAAGAGATCGCTTCCGGAGCGGATATCCGAGGAGGTGCCAATCACGGCGGCGATTTGGCTAGTTGTGTGCATTGCTTGCTTCAGGCGATCGAACTCGTCCATGGTAATAAGGGGCCGTTTCTGTGCCTTATTCCACGCGTCATCGCTGGTGATAATGCCGAAGCGGTCGAGAACATAGACATTGGCGCCGAGATTGGCGATTTTGTCGGCGACATAGAAATTGAGGCCGGCGACGACGCTCATGACGGCGACCAGGGTGGTAACGGCCAGGATGACACCCAGTAAAGTTAAGAAACTACGGAGCTTATGGGCGCGCAGGGCGTCGAGAGACAACTTGAGCGTCTCGATCATGGTGATGGCGCCGCTGCGGAACCTGCCGAGGCTCCAGGGCAGCTTGCGCGTTCGCGGGATACCGCGCCCGAAGCCGCCGATACCTTCGAAAGGGGTTACACCCAAACAGTCCTCCGAATGCTCTTAGTAATACGCGCAAGAGGGTCGATTCGTTCCCGCCGCTCTATACCTATATAGACGTTGGAGGCAGTGCTTTGCTTTCAACAAACCTGGGCCCAGATCGCCTGCTAACAGGATTTTAACTGATATCCATGCGTGGCGCCCATGTCGGGGAGGAGCGTAGAGCCAGCCGTACAACATCTCGGAGACCAGAAGCGCTGATTGATCTTTGTTTTCTTAGACTTACGATAGTTTTGGTGTGAAGGCCGGTGCGAAATGGGAAGCAACAATTGCTCCGGCTCAAGAATCAGAACTAATATAGGTGGTGGCGGCTCTTTTTTGCCAACAACCATGCGCGCACGCTCACTGATACTTGTCGCCGGGCTTCTACCGGTATTTGCGGCCACCTCCCTGGCGCAGACCACCTCGACACCCGCGCCACCGCAAACGCAAGCCGAGAAAACGGCCCTTCTCGACCGGGTGCTGGCCAACGAGAAGAAGAGCGACGAGGCGATGAATTTCTACGAGCGCATTGAGCGGGTGGAAACACACAAAATCGGGGATGATCCGGTATCTTCGGAAAGCAAAGTTTCCCGCGTGGTTCCCGCAGGCACGGGCGTGGACCACATTCCTATCGGGCCGGACGGCAAACCGACCGACGCGGATGCTTACCATGCGGAGCTTTTGAAGCTGGAGCGCGCTTTATCCTGGGCCTCGGATGATGGCCACGCGCAGCGCGACGCGTACGAGAAAATCGCCAAAAAACAAAAGGAACGCGACGAGTTAATTGACGCCACGCGGGTTGCGTTTCTTTATACCTTCGTTTCCACGGAGACGCGCGATGGCCGCCTTCTGTATAAATACAAAATGGCGCCAAATCCGGCCTACAAAGCCACCTCTCGAGCCACGTCCATCTTTGCCAAGGTTCATGGGTTTGTGTGGATTGATCCGGTGGCCGGTCAACTCGCGCGGGTCGAGGGCGAAGTCACGGAAGACATCAGCATCGGCTTGTTTCTCGCCAAGATCTATAAGGGCAGCCACTTCATGCAGGAGCAGTATGAAGTGCAGCCGGGGCTGTGGATGCCAACCTTTTCGCAATATGACTTCGACGGCCGGAAATTGTTCAGCTCAATCTCGATCCACGAGAAGACGTTTTATAGCCAATACCACCGAATCGGACCGCCGAAGGAAGCTCTGGCGATGATCCGTGCCGAATTGGGCAAGCCAGACGCCGGCGTTTTAGATCCCTGAAACTTTGTGCTGTATGCTGGGTTATAAGTACTAGAACTAGCCTCGGCCTTCGAAGAATTGGGAGGCTTTATGACCCGAGCATTCATTTACTGGGGAGCGATTGGCCTCTGCTGGGCTTTGACCGGCTCGACTGGATGGGCGCAAGGCTCTGCGCCGGCGCCCTCGCAAAGCCAGAGTGCGGCGGCGGCAACTGCGACACCTGCGCAGAACGGTGCCGCGCCAGCAACTCCTTCCGACGTTAAGAAGCCCAAGAAAGTTTGGACTAACGATGACGTGAACAATTTGAATGGACCGGTATCGGTTGTGGGGAGCGCGAAAAAATCCGGGAAAGCAAGCTCGGAATCGACGGCGGATCCGCAGTACATCGCGAGCGTGAAGAAGCAATTGGAAAAGCTGCGGTCACAATTGGATGACACGGATAAACAGCTTTCGGATCTTAAGGACTTTAGCGATGGGAAGGGCGCGACGACTTCGGGAGGCTACGAATTCACCAAGGGCTACAACCGGGTGCCGGTGGATCAGCAAATCTCCAACTTGCAGGCGAAGAAAAGCCAACTGGAAGGGAAGATTGACGCACTTCTGGATGAAGCGCGGAAGAAGGGCGTGGAACCTGGGGAGCTTCGCTGACTGTATTTTTACGCATGTCTGATTGGCCGAAGCGGCTCAATTGCGCAAGCAGAGCGTTAGGCCAGTACACAAGAGAACATGCCGATGGCGCCAGAACCTTTCCGCGAGCGATCACTTCTATACTGAAAGCACCGGAGGTCTCATGTTCCGCTACCTCTTATCGGCCTCATTTTTGATTGCCTCCACGGCTTTGGTGTGCTCGGCGCAAAGTTCATCCGGATCGAGCCAGCAACCGCAGTCGCAGGCGCCGGCAGCTGCGCCAGCGGCGACATCCGCGGGCAAGACTGCGGACGCCAAAGTTCAGCCCGCTGACAAAAATGCGGCACAGCCCAAGAAGAAGCCTAAAAAAGTTTGGACCGAAGACGACCTCTCGAAAGTCGGCGGGGGGATTTCGGTCGTCGGGGACTCGTCGACTTCGAGCGGAGAAAAATCGTCCGCGGGGTCGAGCGGCGCTAGCTCCGACAACTCCGCGCAAAATGGCGATGTTCAATATTATCGAGAGCAGCTGCGGCAATTGCAGGCGCAACTCGACGCAACCGACAAAAAGATCGACGACCTGCGCAACTTCAAGGGCGACAATGCGTCGGCTTCGGGCGGGATCAATCCTGCTAATGGCTACACCATGACGCCTGTGGGCGACCAGATCAAGCAACTCGAGGACAAAAAGAAACAGATTCAGGACCAGATCGATGCCGTTACCGACGAAGCGCGTAAGAAAGGCATCGAGCCTGGACAACTTCGCTAATTTCTTCGACAAGCGTTCCGCGCCGCTGTAAAATTCACTGCGCCCGGCGGACGCGGGCACGTATGAAACACCATGGGTACCTCTTTCTAGTATTTCGACTCCTCTTGATTTCCATGGTTGCGGCGTGGCTCGCGCCTTTTGCTTCGACGATTCGAGGCGCGCGAGGCACGGCTTTCGATCTTGAGGGGAAGCCGGTCGATCCGCTGAAGGCGTCTGCCGGGAAAGTGGTGGTGCTGGTTTTTGTGCGAACGGACTGCCCGGTCTCAAATCGGTACGCGGCGACGATTCAGAAGCTGAGCGTGGAGCACAACGGTAACGCGGCGTTCTGGCTGGTGTACCCTGACAAGGCGGAGACGGCGGAAGTGATCCGCAAGCACGACGACGAGTACGGTTATAAGATTCCTGCGCTGCGCGATCCGCAGAAGGATCTCGTGAGAAAAAGCGAGGCCCAGATTACGCCAGAGGCGGCGGTGTTCGACGCGCGAGGGCATCTGGTCTATCACGGGCGCATAGATAATTTGTATGAAGATATCGGCCGGGCTCGCACGATGGCGACGACGCACGAGCTGGAAGACGCCATCGAGGCGGCGGCGAGCGGCAAAACGCCGGCGGTGAGTACGGTGCACGCCGTGGGATGCTACATTTCGGACCTTGAATGAAAGTCGGGTTGCAAACCCTCTCTGGATTCCTCGCACTTTTCGCGCTCGGAACGGCAGGCATTTCAAGCAGTCACACGACAGCCGCTCGCATGGCGGAGCCTCGAGGTGCGCCGCCGCAAGAACGCGTGACGTTCGACCGCGAGATTGCTCCGATCATTTTTACGAATTGCTCGCAGTGCCATCATCCCGGCGAATCGGGGCCATTTTCGTTGCTCACTTACGCGGACGTGAAATCCCACGCACGGCAGATCGCCTACCTGACGGGCAAACGCATCATGCCGCCGTGGCTGCCCGATCCTGGCGGGCCGAAATTTGCGGGCGAGCTGCGGTTGACGGACGAGCAAATCGCGACGATTCAAAAATGGGTTGACCAGGGCGAAACCGAAGGCAATTCCGCCGATCTTCCTCCGCAGCCGAAATTCGCCGTTGGCTGGGAGCTCGGCAAGCCCGACGTGATTGTACGAGCGGAGAAACCGTATTTGCTCGCGGCCAGCGGAACCGATCAGTACTGGAATTTTATCTTTCGGACTCCCGTTCATCGCACGCGCTGGCTGAAAGCCATCGAAATCCGGCCCGGCGATAAACGGCTGGTTCATCATGCGAATGTTTTGGTGGACCGACAGCAGTCCGGGCGGCGGATGGAAAAACTGCCGGGAGCGGGTTTTGGCGGAATGGAGCTGATGATCGAATCGGAGACGTTCGATCCGGATAGCCATTTTCTGTTTTGGAAGCCAGGGTCGCCGCCGTATGTGGAGCCGGATGGAATGGCGCTGCGTCTGGACAAAACCACCGACCTGATTTTGAACACGCATTTGCAACCATCGGGAAAACCGGAACTGATTCAACCGGCGCTTGGTCTTTACTTCACGGATAAACCCGCGACCTTGCATCCTGTGCTCTTGCAGCTCGGGAATGACCGCCAGCTGGACATTCCGCCCGGCGATAAAACGTTTCTGGTGTCCGACGATTTCGTTCTGCCGGTGGACGCCAGCGTTTTGGCGATCTATCCGCACGCGCATTACCTTGGGAAAGATTTGCTCGCATTCGCGACATTCCCAGATGGAACGAGGAAGACGCTGATTCACATCAGCAACTGGGATTTGAACTGGCAGGCCGTTTATCACTACGCGCAACCCCTGGATCTGCCTGCGGGAACGAAAATTTCGATGCGCTTTACGTACGACAACTCGACGGGCAATATTCGCAACCCCAACGATCCGCCCGTACGCGTGATGGCAGGGAACCGGGCGGTGGATGAGATGGCTCATTTGTGGCTGCAGGTCTTGCCACGCGAAACCGCGGACGCCACCGTTGACCCGCGCGTCTTGATTCAGGAAGCGTTGGCGCGGCATCACATTCAAAATGATCCCGGGGATTTCGGGGCGCACTATAACCTCGCGGCTATTCTTCAGATGAAGGGCGATCTGGCCGGCGCGGTTGCGGAGTTCACGCAAGCCGTGCGGATTCAGCCCGACGATCCGATCGCCAACAATGCGCTGGGCGCCGTGCTACTGGCCAGCGGGCGAATCGACGAAGCGATCGCGCATTTGAACATCGCCCTCAAAGGCCGGCCCGATTATTTCGATGCTCACTACAACCTGGGGAACGCGCTGGCCGCCCAGAACGACTTCGCGGGAGCGCTCTCGCACTTTCGCGCGGCGGTTCGCTTGAATCCGCGGGATGCAGGCGCGGAAGCAAATCTCGGCAGCGCGCTGGCAGAAACTGGCAACTTGAAGGAAGCGCGATTGCATTTTGAGAGAGCGCTACAAATCGATCCCAAGAATGAAGTCGCGCGCGAAAATCTGGAACAACTGAATCGCGATTCGCAGGGGCGCCCGAATTAAGCCGACTTCCGAGACTGGCGGACTTGCCATGCGTCCGGTCGACGAGCCAACTCTTCTGCTACTCTCGCCGTCCAAGCGTGCAGGCTGGTATTATTCCCCGGCGCTTAGGGCCAGCATCGTGCCAGCGCGCAACATTCACTCAGTTCCGGTGTTTCGTGAAGACATCTTCTCTCGTTGAGTTCTGATCTTGAGGCCATGAGACAAGTTCCGCTCAGCTTCGCGCGCCGCTGCTCGATATTCTTCGTTCTGGTTCTGGGCTTGGCCTTCTCACTGGCCATGAACGGGGCTTCCCGCAGCCTGTCACCTAAAGATCGCATGCAAGTTTTTGAGAAGGTTTGGAAAGATGTCGATGAGCATTACTACGATCCGGAATTCGGCGGCGTGGATTGGAAGGAGATTCACGAGCGTTACCTGCCGCTCGTGAAAGCAGAGAAAGATGACCAGGGTTTTTATGCCACGCTGGACCGCATGACGGCAGAGCTGCACGACGCGCACACTCGATTCAGCTCGCCTGAACAATGGAAGGATCACAAGAAGCACGTCGGCGTGAGCGTTGGATTCCGAGCCGGCTACGTCGAAGGCAAGGTCGTGGTCCTGGATGTGCTGCCGGATAGCAATGCGGCTCGCGCGGGAGTCCAGGCGGGCATGGTTGTGACCGCTTTGGATGGGCAGCCGATCGCGGACCGGCTCGCTGCGGCGGCGAAGACGTTGTTGCGTTCATCCACGGAACGGATCACCAAGCTGCGCATCCTCAGCAATGTCTTTGCGGCTCCGCTGGAAATTCCTTTCACCGCAACCTTGCAGCGCGCGGACAGCTCGACGTTCGATGTGAACTATGGGCGGCAGGTTCTTTCCAATGCGCCGCGCGTCACGGCGGCAAAGCTGGCTTCGGGATTCGGATACATCCGCTTCGACGAGTTCCAGCCTTCGCTGGTCAAAGATTTCAAGGCTGATCTGGAGAATTTGCGCAGCACGCCAGGGTTGATTCTGGATCTGCGCCGGAATCGCGGCGGCGTGGGGGCGACTTTGGAAGCGATGGCGGGATATTTCTTCGACCGGCGGACTCTTTTCGAGAGGAGAATGACCAGAAAAGAGGTGAGCGCTTCGGAGCATGACGGCCGCCACACGGAAGAGATGCAGTACTTTGTGGGAAGAAGAGGAGCGCAGATTTACTCCGGCCCCGTGGTGATTCTCGTGAGCGAATATTCCGCGAGCGCGACGGAAGTTTTTGACGCGGGAATGCAAGATGCTGGACGGGCGACGCTGGTGGGCAGCCGATCCTGCGGCTGCGTGTTGGGAATCACGCACGAAAGAGTGATGAAGGGCGGCGGCGTGTTGGAAATCAGCGAGATTTTGTGGTTTTCACCGAAGGGCCGCAAACTGGAAGGTGAAGGCGTGACACCGGATCAGATTGCTGTTCCGACGATAGTTTCCTTGCAGGAAAAGCGTGATATGGTTCTCGAAGAAGGCGAAAGAGTACTGAAAGAAAAGGCGTTAGCAAAACGGGCTGTTCCGTCTTCCTAAGAGCACTTCGCCGCGACTCATAAACGCGATGACTACTCGACTCGTAGAGCGCGCATGGGATCGATCGAAGCAGCGCGCCAGGCCGGCAAGACGCAGGCTAGACCCGCAACAAAAACAAGGATCGAAGCTGCGACCGCCAAAGTAAGCGGATCGCGCGAGCTGCCTCCAGCCCACGAAGAAACCACATGGTTTAGAGCCACACTCAACAACAAACCTGCTGCGACACCCGCGCCAAGCATTACCGCAGTAGAGCCCAGCACGAGCTGCACGACGGCGCTGCGCCGCGCGCCCAGGGCCATGCGAATGCCCAGTTCTTGTGTGCGCTGGGTGACGGCAAAGGAGACGACACTGTAAAGTCCAGTGCCGGCCAGCACCAGCGCCAAAGCGGCAAAGAGACCAAAGAGCGTGGCGATAAAGCGCTCGCGGCCCCACCCATCCGTATCGAGCCACCAGGAGAGCGTGCGGTCGCGTTCAACCACCAGCTCGGGGTTGATTTCGCGCAACCGCTCCTTAACGGAGCGGATGGCCGTTTGAGGATCGCCACTGGCGCGAACAAAGAGCGCTTCATCCGGCAGCATGACAAAACTGTAAGGCAGAAAAATCGCCGGTTTCACGGGGTGCTCCAGCCCATCGTTCTTCGCATCTCCGACCACCCCGATGACTTCGAACCAATCGTCGGGAGCTTGCGCTGAAAGAAAATTCGTCTGGTTAAACTTAAGCTGGGGGCTACGCACACTTTGTCCGATGGGATCGAGATCGCCCAAGTATTGCTTTACGAACGCTTGATTCACCATAGCTAAATGCGCGGCGCGCCGGGACTCCGCATCGTCGAAGATCCTGCCCCGCAACAGAGGGATACGCAGAGTCGAGAGCAATTGCGGACTGATGAGCGACAGCACCGCCTGCGAGTCGGTCAAGGTTGGTTTGCTCTGAATTTCGATTTTGGCGTTAAATCCTCCGAAGCCGGGAAACCACGTTGTCGAAACACCTGCTTCGGCCACTTCCGGGGCCTGCGCGACCGCTTGCCGCACCAATTCGTTTTGATTGATGCGCTCCTGCCAAGTTGCGGTAGATCCTTTAGGCATCGCGACATTGATTGCAAAAACGTGGTCCGGGTCGAATCCCAACGGAGTATGCACTTTTGCAAGGAACGCTTTCACCGCCCCGCCAGCTCCCGCAAGGAGCAGAAGAGTCAACGCGACCTGCCCGGCGATCAAGAGCCGGTGCGTGTTCCTGCTGCGCGTGCTGCCTGTTAGCTTTGCGCTGCTGGCTTGGATAAGCGCGCCGAGTTCAGGCCGCGAGAGTTGATAAGCCGGCGAGATTCCAAAGAGAATTCCGGTCAGCAAGGCCATCGCGGCGCTGAAGATCAACACCATTCCGTTCACGTGGATGGAGGCTTCATGCGGAAAGGAATAGTAGGGCAGCATGTTGGAAAGAGTTTTTACTCCCCAATAGGCGGCCAGGACCCCGAGCGCTGCTCCCGTCACCGAGAGCAGAAGCGATTCCGTCAGCAATTGCCGGATCAATCGCCCGCGACCCGCGCCCACGGAAGTGCGCACGGCAAACTCGTGCTGCCGTGCGGTGCCCCGCGCAAGCAGAAGAATCGAAACATTCGCGCAGCCGATCAGCAGTAGAACAACGACGGCCCCGAACAAGAAGACAATTGTTCCAGCGAAGCGGCCTAACACTTCTTCGTTGAGAGTGACAATCTTCGCGCGCATGTTTTGCGGATAACTCTTGGGATCTTGCTTCGCAAAGCGGTCCACCAAGACCTGCATTTCGGCCTGCGCGGCGGGATATTTAGTTCCCGGCCTGAGTTTGATGAAGGCGAGCCAATAATAGTGGGGATCGGCGGTGGGAAGCGCGGGCAGGTATACATCAGAATCACCCCAGGTGAAACGTGGCGGTACCACGCCGATAACCGTGTAGCGCATGTGATCGAGTTCGATCGATCTTCCAATTACGTCGCGGCTTGCCCCAAATTGCCGTTGCCAGAAGAGATAGCTCAGAACCGCAATCGGCGCCGGATTTCCGCCCGGAGCGTCGGAGGGCGCGAACTCTCGACCAAGCAGAGGCGGCACGCCCATATAGTCGAACATGTTTGGCGAATAAAGGCCGACATTCACGGAGACGGGGAATTTCTCGCCGGTGAGATTTTCCCGTTTTTCGTCCTGCAAGAAAACGTCATCGATCGAGGACGTTTTACGGAGCTCTTGGGCTTGCGTGCCGTTGACAATCAGCAGAGGTCCGCGGCCATTTTTGTCGCGGAGCTCGACGTGGACCATCCGATTGGCATCCCTGTAGGGATAAGGATCAAGGAGAATGCCATAAACCACGCTGAAGATGGCCGTGGTAGCCCCGATTCCCAGCATCAGGGAGAGTATGGCGCTTATGGTGAAACCGGGAGATTTGAGGGACTGCCGCAGTGCGTAACGCAAATCTTGCAACAAAGTCCTCATAACGAGCCCCCCCGGAGATATACCGGTTAAGACGTTGCCCAGCCGGTTTTGTTCCCAGGACGGGACTTATTTGCGAGAAGTTCCTGGGTTTTGATTTAGGTGGTTCGGGAAACCTCGTATAAGAATTCCACGTAGGAGCGGACGGCGTCGTCCATGCCGGCAACTTTCGGGTTGCTCGATTCGATCAGGTAATACTCATCGGGCGCGTGGGCTCCGTTGCCATGGCCCATGCCGAAATGGCCGGCGGGAAGATGCAGCGGGTCGCCCGTGAAAACATAACCGGGCCAAGAGCCCGCAAGGCGGGGAAAGAGGACAGGGTCAATGCCGTTCTTCCTGTAAACAGCGAGAGCCGCTTGAATGATCGAGGAATCGGCGGGTGTACTGGTTGGATCGTACCCGCCGCTCATGTTGACTTCGATATCGCTGAAGCCTTTTTTCGCGAGATGGGCTTTGAGCGCGGCGAGCGATTCCGCGGCCGTCATGTCCGGAACGAGGCGCATGTCGATTTTCGCCACGGCTCTTGAGGGGAGAATCGTTTTTCCGCCGGGTCCGGTGTATCCGCCGACTAAGCCTTCGATATTTACCGTGGGGCGCGAGGCGAGAAGTTCGAGCGATTCCTGCCAGCTCACGTCGTGCACCCAGTGGTCGACGCCCATTTGCTTTTTCGCGTCCGCTTCGCTTAGACGACGCGCCGCCTCGGCGATCATTTTCTTATCGGCATCGGAAAGAGGCCGCGCCTTTGCCGCGAAGCCCTCAATCACGGGATCGTTGCCATCTGGAGAAACGAGGGTTACCAGCGCTTCAACCAGATGCCAGGCAGGACTGTCCACGCGCGCCTTGTTGCTCGAATGCAGATCCTTCTTCGGGCCGCGACCCCAGCGTGCTCCGCTAGAGACCAGTTCGAGTTCCACAACGCCCTTGGCGCCCAGATAAACCTGCACCTCGCCATTAAGACCCTGCGCAGCAAACGGCATAAAAACCGAAGTGCATTTTTTCAGCGCCGCCGCGATTTCGGGCTTGCGTACTACCTCCGGAAAGTGTGGTGAGCCAATCTCTTCTTCGCCCTCCGCGACGAACACAAAATTCACCGGCATTTTCTTTCCCGCGCCGCGCAAGGCGTGCAGCGCCGCGAGGAACGTCGCTTCGGGGCCTTTTTGGTTCACAGCGCCGCGTCCGATGATCACTTTGCCGAGTCCAGGTTTGTCTACCAGCCGGGCTTCGAAGGGCGGGGAACTCCACTCCGACGGATCGGCCTGCTTCACGTCGTACATAAAATATAGGCCGACGGTGCGCGGCGCGCCTGCGTCGAGCGTGGCGAAAATCCCGGGCTGGCCGTCGGTCGGGATTTTGGTGACTTGGTCGAAACCGGCGTCGCGCAGCATATTCATGGTCAGCTCGCAGCCTTCGTTCATTCCGCGATTCTCCGCCGCGATCGACGGTTGCTGGATCCAGTGCTGCAAACGCTGCACAGCTTCGTCGTGGCGCTTCTCGATTTCGGCGCGAATGCCGTCCATTTCGTCCGCAGGCACGGCTGGGGCGGCAGACGCGCGGGCCCAGCTCGGCAAGGCGAGCGCCGCCGCGCTGGCGACCGCGCCTTGCAGGAAAGTTCGCCGGTCCGCTACCGCTTCGCCATCTTGCATACGTTCGAATTCAGATTCGTTTCCCATGATTCCCCGCCTCCCAAGCAGGCGCGTATTCTATCCTCAATCGCGAGCGGTGCGCCCCAAAAACTCGCTCGAAGAGCATGTCCCAAGGGGATTCGCGAGCATGGCTCGTCTTGGGAACTGAGAGAGGGTCAGCGAGAGCGAGGGCTGCCAGAACTGCGGGTCGCGAAAATAGCGCGTCTATACCGACCTGCCCTTTCGGACAGTCTCTTTTCCACCACTCTGCAGGGCGATGAATCTATCTTTCCGGGAATGCCAATTCATACTTGAAGTTAGATTCAGTCACATGATTTCGTGTGTTGGAGGAAATTATGAACCGCAGGCTCCTGCCCCTTGTTGCCTCGGCTGCAGTTGGTATGTTTTTGCCCGTTTATTCCGCGGCGCAAAATCCCTCGCCCAATGTTGCTCCTGTAACCCCAGTCAGCTCGGTCACGAAAGTGGATCCGAGCGTCGCCCCACTTCCCAGTACGAAGGAGTTGCTGCAGAAGTTTGAAACGGCCAGCGGAGGCCGCGCGGTCTGGGCCGGCTTCGCGACGCGCTATCTGAAGGGCATTTATCAGACCGAGGACGCTTCCGGCTTCGCGGCGATTGAAATTTTCAGCAAAGCGCCGAACAAGGCTTTGTACAAAATTACCTTGTCGAACGGTGTAGTAGTCCGTGAAGTGTGCAATGGCAAGATCGCGTGGATCGAGGATCCCGCCGGCGGCGTGCATGAGATCACCGGCCCGGCGTTGGAGAGCCGCATCCGCCAGTCCAATTTCAATGATCGCACCGACGCTCTTTTGATGGCTGTTACCGGGCACGTTCTGGGGACGGAAAAAGTGGGCGCGCACACGGCCTACGTGCTGGAATTCTCTCCGCAAAAGAAACTTACCTCGAAGATTTATTTCGACACTGAAAGCGGCTTCCCCGTTCGCACCGAGGATACGCTGCACCGCGAAGATGGCGACTATACGGTGGAAAACTACATGGAAGACTATCGGCAGGTCGACGGGGCTTACTTCGCGTTTCGCATGCGTCACGTCGAAAAGGGGAATGTGTTTACGCTTCGGCTGACGCAGATCAAGAACAATTTTCCGGTGGATGATTCCATGTTCCTGGAGCCTGCGTCGGCTCCAAGGTAGCCTTCGGGCGCAGGCGGACGGATTCTTCTTAGAGAGACAATAAAACGGAGCGCGAAACATCGCGCCCCGTTTGGTTTATGGTGATTCTGATAGCGAGGATGCGGTTTTTATATAAGCGGGGCGGGCGCTATTTCGCGGCCGCGGCCGAGACTTCCTTCTCGATTGGCGCGCCAATCAAGTTTCCCCACTCGGTCCAGGAGCCGTCATAGTTGCGCACGTCCTTGATGCCCATGAGGTACTTGAGGACGAACCAGGTGTGCGAGCTGCGCTCACCGATGCGGCAATATGCGATGACTTCGCGGTCGCCGGTGATGCCCTTCGCGCCGTAGAGCTGCTTCAGCGCGTCGAGGCTCTTGAAGGTGCCGTCTTCGTTGACGGCCTGCGACCAGGGAATATTGGCCGCGCCGGGAATGTGGCCGGCACGTTGCGCCGTTTCGCTCATGCCGGGAGGCGCGATGATTTTTCCGGTGAATTCGTCCACGGAGCGCACATCGACGAGCTGCGCGCCAGATGTTTTCTCCAGCGCGGCGAAAACGTCATCGCGTTTCGCGCGAATCGCGGCGTTCGCGGCCTTCACTTTGTAAGCCGCTGTAGCAACCGACGGCTTGGCCGTGCTGAGCGGGCGCTTTTCTTCGAGCCATTTCTTGCGGCCGCCATTCATGATCAAAGCCTTTTCGTGGCCGTAATATTTCAGTTGCCAGAAAGCCCAAGCCGCGAACCAGTTGTTGTTGTCGCCGTAGAGGACAATCGTCGCTTCTGGAGAGATACCAGCCTTGCCGAGCAATTCCTCAAAAGCAGTGGGCTGCGCGAGATCGCGGCGAATGGCATCCTGCAGTTCAGTCTGCCAGTTCCAGGCGATGGCGCCTTCGACGTGGCCCTGGTCGTAGGCGGTCGTGTCGACATCGACTTCGACGATGCGAATTCCCGGGTCTTTGGAGTGGGCGGCTACCCATTCGGTGGTGACGAGTACTTCTGGATGTGCATAGTCAGACATGGTGTTTCCCTTTCGTGTTGGACGTAGGAAGAGAAGAGTAGCGCAGATGAGGCGGCAAATCACCCTCTTTTTTATCGGGATTCGACGCTTTGTCCATCGAGCTCTGGAAGTGTAATAAGTGCTTTATTTATATAGCGTTACGATGGATCATTCGGCGATTTGCAGCCTACCGTCCCGCGTCTCCCACTCGATGCGAACGAGCCAATCGTAGTGCATGCCCTCGGTTTTGAGCCAGGCTTCGAGAATTTCGCGGGAATCGGAACGAAACTCAGCGAACATCTTGCCCTCGACCATGTTGACCAGAACGCGTTCCGCGCAAGCCGGGCCGCCGCCTTGCATGCGTTGGGCAAGAGTTTCCGCGCCCTGGCGCGTCAGGCAGGCGAGCGTGTGTTGCGAAAGATAGCGTGGCATGGAAACTCCTCAGAGTGAGTTGGAGTTTAAGTATTTCATAGAAGACGACAAGTATGCATGCGGGGACGCCGAGAATGGGCAGTAGATGCGCGAAAACTTGCTGTGAAGAAATGATAAAGGTCGGCCGCCGGCCGAAGAACGAGCGATTCCGGCCAGAAAAACGAACCCACGCGATGCCTCTTTCCGAATGCGGAAGACTCAGTGATAATCAGATGCTCCGGCGATAAGCCTGACTATGAGAATTGCATCCGCATTGCGCTCCG
>JBARCY010000047.1:0-4448 GCA_049794595.1 Candidatus Acidiferrum sp. | reverse complement strand
CTCCCAGAGTGATCGCGACGGAGATAGATCCCGGGCCAACGGTGAGAGGGAGCGTCAGCGGATAGAACGCATTTTTGAATTCGTCGCGGCGAGCGACCTTTCTGCGTACTTTTCCTTCGCGGTCGTCATCGTCATTGTCGCTGCTATTGAGCATGGCCCAGCCCGTCGAGATAACGATCAGTCCGCCGCCGACTTGAACCACTGGCAGAGAGATCCCGAAAAAGCTGAGAATGTGCGTTCCGATGAGGCAAGAAGATACCAAGAGAATGAAGCTATTCACGCCGACGCGCCATGACAGGGCGCGGCGCTCGCGAGCGGAATACTCCCTCGTCAGAGTCAGAAAGATGGGACTGCCGCCCAGCGGGTTCACGATGGGAAAGAGCGCGCTCAGGATCAACAGTGTGCTTTTTGCTGCTTCTAGCAAGCAAGTTCTCCAAGGCTTGAAGTATAGCTGAGACCTGCAGCAGCTTCACAATTGCCCTCTCGCTGCCGGCCTTAGACTACTCGAACGAAGCTAAGGAGAGCCGATGCCGGCAGATGAGCCTTGCTCGCGGAGGAGAACGTAAGCTAGAGTCGCGGTCCTGGTTTGGGGAAGACAATGGCGGCGAAGAAAAAGAGCATGCGAAGCGGGCCCGGTGCTCCGGGCGAGCGGGTCAAGGTTTTCATAACGCGAGCGCGCATTCACCGGCGGATTCTGGAAATCGCAAAACAAATTCGCCAGGATTTTCCAGAGGAGCCGCTGCTCCTGGTGGGCGTGCTGAAGGGCGCCGTGTTCTTCCTTTCCGATCTCGCGCGCGGAATTCCGGGCGAGGTGTCGCTGGATTTCATCGCGGTCTCCAGCTACGGAAAAGACACAAGATCGTCCGGACAGGTGAGGCTCACGAAAGATTTGGATGCGAGCATCGAAGGGAAAACGGTAATCGTCGTCGAAGATATTTTAGACACTGGGATGACGCTGCAATACCTCCTGCGGGTTCTTGAACAGCGCAAACCGAAGCGGTTGCGCGTCGCGGTGCTTTTGGATAAACCGGAACGGCGCATCGCTTCGGTGCAAGCGGAATACGTCGGATTCAGCATTCCCAACGAATTCGTCGTTGGGTTTGGACTCGACTATGCCGAGCGGTACCGCAATCTTGAGGGAGTCGGAGTGCTGACTCTCAAGCCGCCCGACAAAGCCAAAAAAGCGGGCGATTGATTGCGCGGCGCTCGAGGCGGCTGGCGTCGCCATGCCTGTATTGCCACACTGCTGGACGAACCCTAATCGCGCCGCGCCTGCCTGCTATAATGAAATGAGTTCATGAATCCCACCAACGAATCGACAGATGCGACGGCCACGGGAACGGCGGCCACGGAACGGAAAGAAGTTTCCGCCGAAGTTTTGAGCACGCTGGCCGAAATCGGCGAAGAGGTCAATTCATCCCTCGATCTGGACGAAGTGCTCGCGCGCAGCGCGGCACTGATCAAAAAACACATCGACTACGAAATTTTCGGAGTGCTGATGGTAGAGGGCAACGGGGCGTACCTTAAGCACAGATTTTCCATCGGCTATCCGCGGGAACTCGCCAACAATCTGCATATTCCGATCGGTCAAGGGATCACCGGGACGGCGGCGGGGACCGGCCACCCCGTGCGCGTGAGCGATACTTCCAAAGATGCGCGATACATCAACGCGATTGAAAGCGTGCGCTCGGAATTGGCAGTGCCCTTGATGTTGCAAGGGAAATGCGTGGGAGTACTCGATATCCAAAGCGGGCAACTGAATTACTTCACGCGCGAGCAGCAAAGCATATTGACGCTGCTCGCGAGCCGTCTTGCTGTGGCCATCGAGAATGCGCGTCTGTTCCAGCGAGTAAGCGCGCAGGCGGAAACGCTGCTGCTTTTGAATGAGGTAGGACGCGAGACGAGCTCGATTCTCGATGTCGAGGAGTTGCTGCGGCGCGCGGCCGAGCAGATCAAGCGCGTGATCGATTACCAGATACTGAGCCTGATGTTGTATGACGAGGATCAGAAAGTGTTTCGTCATCGTCTGGACGTCAAACACGGGCAACGCGTTCAAGGGAAAATGCGCGTGGCGGCAAGCGAAGGCATTGTGGGTGCGGCAGCGGCTTTGAAAGAGGCGGTGCTCGTTCCGGACGTGACGGTGGATCCGCGATATTTGATGGTGAACCCCGAGACGCGATCGGAGTTGGCCATTCCGATGATGCACAAGGGAAAGGTGATCGGAGTGCTCGATCTGGAAAGCCCGCAGCTGAATTATTTTACCGAGGACCACGTTCAGACGCTCTCGATTCTGGCGGCAAATCTGGCTGTGTCGCTGGAGAACGCGCGATTGTACGAACAAGTGGCGCGCGATGAGGCGCGTCTGGAGCGCGATCTGCAAGCGGCGAAGAGGATTCAAGGCGCGCTGCTGCGGTCGGTGCCCACCGAGGATTTCGGATTGGATTTGGCGGCGCGATATCTTTCCGCTAGAGAGGTCGGCGGCGATTTGTACGACTTTTTGCGGTACGGACCGCAGCAACTTGGGATCGCGCTCGGCGATGTGAGCGGGAAGGGGACTGCGGCGGCGCTTTATGGCGCGGTGGCCATTGGAATTATGCGAAGTTTGGCTCCGCAGAAACTTCAGCCTGCGGAAATGCTCAAACAGATGAATCAGATTGTTGGCGAGCGGCGAATCGAGGGGCGATTTATGACTGCGTGCTTCGCGACGTGGCAGAGAGGGCGGAGCAAGTTGCGAGTTGCGAATGCGGGGCAATCGCAGCCGCTGCTTTATAAAGATGGGCGCTGCGACAAGATCGCGCTCACGGGATTTCCGCTGGGGATTTTTGAAGAGGTGAGCTACGACGAATGGGGCGTGACGCTCGATCCTGGAGATATTCTGGTCTTTCACTCCGACGGAATCTCGGAGACGAGCAACAGCGAAGGTCAATTCTTTGGGACGGAGAAAATTCGCGCGATCATCGAGCAGCAGAACGGTCTTAGCGCCAGCGAACTCGCGGATTTGATTTTCCGTGAGGTGGATTGGTTTGCGCAGAGCGCGCCGCTGGCGGACGACCGGACTCTGGTGGTGTTAAAGGTGCGATGAGCGCGCAGGCCGGTGGTGCCCACAAGAAGCTGACGTTTGTCGATCCCGCGGAATTCACGCCGCAATTTGCCTGGAAAGATTCGCTTCGGGAGAAAGGCGTGGAACATGTGTATTGCGAGGGCGTCGACCTTGTGGCGGCAGCGGCCTCGTTTGGAACACCTACTTATTTATATAGTCAGACGGCGATCACGGAAGCTTATGGCGAGTTGAACGGCGGACTTGGCAAAACGCCGCACACGATTTGTTTTGCCGTGAAGTCCAACGGGAATCTTTCGATTTTGAAGCAACTCGCAAAATTGGGAAGCGGGTTTGACATTGTTTCGGGCGGCGAGCTGGAGCATTTGGGGCATCTGGAGGTGCGCGGGAACCGCATTGTGTTTTCTGGCGTGGGCAAGACGCGGCACGAGATTCGCGATGCACTGCAATATGGGCCTTCTTCGCGCGGCGGACGGGCGCCGCGTCGCGACGGCGGGATTCTCCTATTCAATGTTGAGTCCGAAGCGGAATTGGAAGTTCTGGTGGAAGAATCGGAGCGCCATGTTGGACGCGGCGGAAAAATTCCAAATGTGGCGATTCGCGTCAATCCAGATGTGGCGGCGGGCGGACATCCGCATATCTCGACCGGAAAACACACGCACAAATTTGGGCTCGATTGGCCAGAGGCCCGGCGGTTGTATTTGGCGCACAAGGGTTCCAGGTATTTGCACTGGAAGGGAATCAGCGCGCACATCGGGTCGCAAATCGTTTCGCTGGATCCGTTTCGCCGCGCTTTTCGGCGCATTGCGGGATACGTCGAGGAATTGCGGCGTGCTGGAATCGAGATCAAGTATCTGGATCTCGGAGGCGGGCTCGGCGTGCGGTACACGACCGAGAAGACATCCTCGCGCGTGGCTTACGCGCAGATGGTTGGCGGACTGGTTCGGCCGCTTGGGTTGCACCTCCTGCTTGAGCCGGGCCGCTCGATTATTGCCAGCGCGGGGATTTTGCTGACGCGAGTGATTTATACGAAACGGAACCGCGGGAAGACGTTTGTTGTAGTTGATGCCGCGATGAATGATTTGCTGCGGCCGGCGCTTTATGGCGCGGTTCATCCGATCACGCGGATAGTGCGAGAGGCGGGGGACAGAAAGACTCCTGTCCAGCGCGTGGACATCGTTGGCCCGGTTTGCGAGACGGGCGATTGTTTGTTGCACGACTGGCCGATTGGCGAAGTCGGACCCGGCGACTTGCTTGCGATTTGGGTGACGGGAGCCTACGGAATGGCGCAGGCTTCCAATTACAATGCGCGGACGCGGCCGAGCGAAGTGTTGATTGATGGAACTCGCACCAAGCTCATTCGGCGGCGAGAGACGCAGGACGACTTGCT
>JBARCY010000046.1:0-17433 GCA_049794595.1 Candidatus Acidiferrum sp. | reverse complement strand
TCCCCGAATCTCGGGCGTGATATCATCATCCCGCAAGCCTGTGTCTGCCAAGCAAAATCTGTCCCGGCCGCGCCCTCGCGGCTTCGCGGTAGTCTGCCACCTCCTCGGGTTTTTCCTTGTTTGTTTTCTAATTCCGCGGAACGCCCGCGCCGATTCCTTGAAAGAATCCGCTCGCGCACTGGCTCGCAAGGTTTGGTTCTCTACTCGCGCGACCACGGTGACTTGCGATTTTCGCAACCTATCGACGCTTCGAAGAGCGGAGTTCGCGAATCTGTCGGCCGCATTCGAGGAAGAGTTGCAGCGCCGGGGCGTCATAATCTTGCCCGCCGATGCCGCCGTAAATCTCGTCGTCAGCGTCACGCAGGATCCCGCGGAGTACATCGGCGTAGTGCAGATCCAGCGCAAGGAAAGTACGGAAACCGTCATGGAAGCGATTGGCCCGGTGAACGGCCCGGCGGCGCCCGAACCGGCCTTCAGTCTCGCGTTGCACAGGGAATTTCTTTTTTCGCAGGACAATCCGATTCTCGACGTGCTGTTCGACGCAAACTCAAAACTCGCATTTGTGTTAGGGATTCGGGAGCTTGGCACCTATGAACTCCGCGATGAGCATTGGGTCTTGACGGGTGCCGAGCCTCTCCCGCGGCATCGCGCGCCGAAACGGAGCGAGCGGGGCTATCTCACGATTGGAATTGAATCGGAAGCCATCGTGTTTCCCGAAGAGTTTTGCACGATGTCCTTACTTCCAGGCACCAAGGGTTGGGACTGCCAGAAAAACAGCTCGGGATCTGGCGTCAGGGGCATTTCCGCGGAGACAATGGCGGGAAAGAATTTGGGTGCGTGGATTTCCGGCGCTCCGCTGGAGGCGGGAGGAAAAACAAGAATAGTGGTAACAGGCGATGATGGACTGGCGCGTTTGTACGAGGACGGCGCGGAACCCGTGGCCGTTTTTTCGAACTGGGGAAGCGAGATTGCCAGCGTCTACAGCGGCTGCGGAAGCGGCTGGCAATTGCTCGTCACCGGCAAGGGGGATTGGACCAAGCACGACGAGATTCAGGCGATTGACCTTCAGGAGCGACGCGCGCAATCGGTTTCTGATCCGATGGAATTTCCCGGGCCGATCGTGGCTTTGCAAGCCCCAGGAGAGAGAGGTGCCCCGAGCGCCACAGTAAATGCACAAGCTGTCGCCGTGGATCGAAACCTGCAAACTGGACGGTATGACGCTTACTTACTTTCGATTGCTTGCACTAGGTAGTGTTCTCGTCGCTGCCGCGAGCGACACGCGGGCGGCGGTGAACCCGTGCTATGGAGGGACGCTGCGCGTCGAGATGCGCGCTGCCGGCGTATCGCTTGATCCGCGCGAATGGAAAGCAGGGTCCCTCGAAGCCGCCTCGAACGAAAAGCTAGCGGCGCTGGTGTTCGAACGATTGGTCGCACTCGATAATTACGGGCGGTTTCAACCTGTGCTGGCAGTGGAGTGGTCGCACGACGCTTCGAACAAGCGCTGGCAATTTACGATTCGCGCAGGCGTTAAATTTTCAGACGGCTCGCCACTTACCCCCGCTGACGTTGCAACCGCGCTTCAGCCGCTGCTTCCATCCACACAACAAGTCTCCGCCTCCAGCGCCGCAATCGTGATCCAGTCGAACGTCCCAGTGCCGGATTTGCTCGAGCAACTCGCTTCGGGCCGTTACTTTGTCTTTCGCGTCCTGCCAGGCGGACCGCTCGCAGGCACAGGTCCGTTTGTCTTGGTGGATGCTCCAGTCGGCCCGGTGCAGAGCAGCGAGAAGAGTTTGGGTCAGTCAGAGACTTACAGGTCTAATGGCGCAGTCTCGCGCGACGAACCCGGTCATCGCTTTTTCCGCGCAAATGTAGATGCATGGTCTGGCCGTCCGTTTGTTGACGCCATCGATGTCACGCTCGGCGTGCCGCCGCTACGCGCATTGTTTGATCTGCAATTGGGAAAAGCCGATTTGATCGACCTTGCACCTGATCTCGTGCTGCGAGCAAAGCAAGCCAATCTTTTCATTTGGACTTCCGAGCCCGTCATCCTATACGGCTTGCTTTTCGACGAAGCGCAGACCGCCGCATCGGATGTTCACCTTCGCGAGGCGCTGGCTCTTTCGCTCGACCGCAACACCATGGCCAACGTGTTGCTTCAAAAGCAAGCCGAACCCGCCGCGGCTCTTTTGCCGCAGTGGCTCTCAGGATATGCTTTTCTCTTCAACGTGGACACCAACCTCGAACGCGCAAAAGAGTTGCGTCGCGCGCCGCCCGAGAACGAAGCCGCCAGCGCGGCCCCGCTGCGCTTGCATGTCGATCCGCCGGGCGACCTCGCGAAACTCCTCGCCGAACGCGTAGCAGTGAATGCGCGCCAGGCAGGAATTCTCGTGCAAGTCCTCAATCGGCCCCTCGCGCGCCCGGGCGGCGCTGTGCCGGCGTCCTCCGATCCTCCGTCCAGCCTTCATCTTTTTGCCTGGCGCTTCTCATCTCTATTCTTCGCGCGCGGAACTCGATTCCCTGTTTGCGGCATATAATCTAACGGAGCCCTCAGAGGTGAATGTCATCAACTTGGATCACCAGCAGCTTTACGCGCGCGAACGCCGGATTCTCGGTGAATGGCGAGTTCTGCCGCTCGTTACGGAAGCGGAGTCCACTGGGCTTGGTCCAACCGTGCGCGATTGGATGCCGTCGCGCTGGGGCGAATGGCACCTTGCCGAGGTGTGGCTGGAACTTCCGGGATCTGCGGGGAATGCTTCGAATGAAACAAACGCCGCGCCACAATCTTCCTTGCCATCGCGCGTGGCCGCCCACGGAGCAAAGCCATGAGCTTTCGCACAAAATTATTTCTAGTATTTCTGATTACTGTGCTCGCTTCCGTTTCGCTCGTGGCTTATGGCGTGACCCACTATACGCAGCAGGCGTTTGAAGCCCAGGACACGCAGCGAACCGAAGCTCTTGTCACGCAATTCAAAAGGGAATACGCCCAACGCGGCGATGAAATCCTCCAGCAGGTGAAAAACATCGCTGGTGCCGAACTGAGCATCCGTATGGCGCTCGACTTGTCGCGTCCCAACTCGGACCAATCGCTCTATGTTCATGACGCCAGGGGCGCTGCGCAAGACCACGGTCTGGATTTTCTCGAGATCGTCAATTCCGACGGCACGCTCATTTCTTCCTACCAATATCCGGCCCGGGTCGGCTACAAAAGCGACTTGATTGCCTCGTCGCAGGGACGGGATTGGAGCAATTCCACGTCGTTCCTGAGACGCGAGGAACTGCCGGACGGCGTCGCTCTCTCGCTCACTGCGGTTCAAACGATCCCCGATGTACAGAAACCCATCTATTTCATTGGAGGGCGCAAGATCGACCGGAATTTTCTTGCTTCTCTGGTGTTGCCCGCAGGAATGCGCGCTCTCTTGTACCTCAATCTTGAACCTGGCTTTGCGGCTGATCAGCTTACGGACGCGGACGGCGCCGCGCCGCTAGCCGACCGCTTCGCTCCGCTCGTCGACGAGATCCAAAAGCAGCCGAAGCCCTTGGTGCGAACCATTGATTGGACGCAGAATGCCGCCGACGCCGAGACGTTTCACGCGATTCCCCTGATGGGCCGCAACAACGAACTTCTCGCGGTGCTGCTATTGGGAAGCTCACGCAGAGATTTGGTGATGCTGACGCGCCACATTTTGCAAATTGCCGGGGCGGTTGCTGGCGCGGCAATTCTGATCGGCTTATTTCTCAGCTTTTGGGTTTCGGCCAGGATAACGCGACCGCTCGAAACGCTGGCCGAGGGCGCTCGCGAAGTGGCATCCGGCCGATGGGATACAGTCATCGATTTGCGCGGGCGAGACGAGATCGGCCAGCTCGCTTCCGCCTTCAACGAAATGACGCAGACGCTGACTGCGCAGCGCGAACAACTTGTTCAGACGGAGCGAGTCGCGGCGTGGCGCGAACTGGCGCGGCGGCTAGCACACGAATTGCGCAACCCTCTCTTTCCGCTGCAAATCACCGTGGAAAATTTGCAAAAAGCCCGGCAACTCGACGCCAAACAATTTCTGGAAGTTTTTAACGAATCCACGGCGACCTTGAAAGCGGAACTCGCCAATCTCAATGCCATCGTCGGACGCTTCAGCGACTTTTCGAAAATGCCAACGCCTCATTTTGCGCGTGTGAGCGTCAACGAAGCCTTGCGCAATGCCGTGCGCCTCTTCGAACCACAGTTCAATGCCGTCGGCAAACCGCCAATCATTCCCGAATATTTTTTGACGGAACCGTTGCCGGAAATCGATGCTGACGCCGATTTGCTGCATCGCGCCTTTCAAAATCTCGTTTTAAATGCCTTGGACGCCATGCCCGCGGGCGGCACGCTGACCCTGCGCACCACGGAACACGAAGGCAACGTTCGCATCGAAGTTGCGGACACGGGAAAAGGCCTCACGCCCGAAGAGTGCTCGCGCCTCTTCACGCCGTATTACACAACGAAAGTGCAGGGAACCGGCCTGGGCCTTGCTATCATTCAGTCGGTGATCAGCGATCATCACGGCACCATTTCCGTTTCAAGCGACGAAGGCCATGGCACCACATTTCGTATTGAGCTGCCGCAGCGCCAGCCCGCGCGTCCTGCAGCCGCGCCGGAAGAACCACCGCAAGAGAAAAATCCGTCGCCGAGCTTCACCGTGGCAGCTTCCGAGTGACGCTCAGCCCCAAAGGACATCCATTTGGCACGCAAAGCTCACCTGCTGCTCGTCGATGACGACCCCAACACGCTGGCTTCACTCTCCCGGGCGTTTCGACTCGCGGGACACGAAGCAACGGTCTGCGATAACGCGCCTCGCGCGCTCGAGCTTCTGCGCACCGAATCGTTTGACCTGATTCTCTCCGATGTGGTCATGCCCGGCAAAAGCGGCATCGAGTTGCTCGAGGACTTGAAACAAGCCGGAGTCAAAACGCCAATCGTGCTGATCTCCGGCCAGGCCAATGTCGAGACGGCCGTCAAAGCCACGAAACTCGGCGCGCTGGATTTTTTGGAAAAGCCGCTCTCAACAGAGAAACTACTCGTCACCGTCGAAAACGCGCTTCGCCTTTCGCGTCTCGAAGATGAAAACCGCGAGTTGCGCCATCGACTGGGCAAACATGAACTCGTAGGTTCTGGTCCCGCGATGAAGAAGCTCTTGGCGCAGATCGATCGCGTGGCCGCCAGCGAAACGCGCGTTTGCATCCTGGGCGAAACGGGCACCGGCAAGGAACTTGTCGCCCGAGCGATTCACGAGAAGTCGCCGCGTCGCGAGAATGCTTTCATAACCCTCAATTGCGCGGCCGTTCCCGCGGAACTGATCGAATCGGAACTCTTCGGGCATGAAAAAGGTGCGTTTACGGGCGCCGCCGCAAAGCATGTCGGCAAATTTGAACAAGCCGAAGGTGGCACTCTATTTCTTGATGAAATCGGTGACATGCCTGTCTCCATGCAAGCTAAATTGCTCCGGGTGCTCGAAGAAGGTGAGGTCGAGCGCGTCGGCGGCGACAAACCGATTCGCGTGAACGTCCGAGTCCTTGTCGCCACACATCGAAACCTCGAGGACTTTGTCAAGCAGAACGCGTTTCGCCGAGATCTTTTCCACCGTATTTATGTTTTTCCATTGGTGCTGCCGACGCTCCGTGAGCGGCCCGAAGATTTCTCTGAGCTTGCCGCGCATTTTGCCAGGCAAGTGGCCGCGCAAAACGGATGGAAAGAGAAAGTGTTTGCGCCAGATGTGATTGCGGAGCTGGGCCGTTATGCTTGGCCCGGAAACGTCCGCGAGCTTCGCAACGTCGTCGAGCGCCTCGTCCTCCTATCTTCAGAAGACTCCGTCACCGCCGCCGATGTCCGTCTCGTCCTTCCCCCAGAAGACTCTTCCGCCAGTTCCGCAGCGGCCGCTCCCGCAGGAGCCATTGGAACGGGAACCCTCACCGAACGCACCGAAGCCTTCGAGAAGGAAGTGCTGCTCGCCGAAATTAAGCGCCACAATTTTCACATGACCAACGTGGCCCGCGCGCTCGGATTGGAGCGCAGCCACCTCTACAAAAAGTGCCAGCAACTCGGCATTGATCTGCAATCGTTGCGCAAACCAGATTAACCGTTAAGCCGTCGGCCTCCCCCGTTCTTTCTGTGCAAGAACCCAAGAATTCTCCAATGTGTCTGTAAAACGATGAAAACAGGACGAATATAGTCCTTGACATAAATAGCGAAAAGTAATACATTATTTGCAGATTGCAATATCTGAGCCCTTCGATGACTCTTGGGAACAAACTCCGTTCTCTCCGCGCCGTAGAAGGCTCTTTGCGCGGCCTGGGGCGTCCGATGACGCAGCAGGAGTTGGCGAAAGCCATGAAGCGCGAAGTTGGCCGCGGGCTAAGCCAGGCGTACCTCTCGCAAATCGAAAGCGGTACGCGCCCGCATCTCACGCACGGCACGCGCACACTGCTGGCGCGTTTCTTCCGCATCTATCCGGGTTTTCTCGTGGACGATCCGGAGGGCTACACACCGGAGCTACAGTCCGTGCTCCGAGTCGTCGACGCCAAGATCGATTCCTGGCTCTATGGCGGAGCGGAACAGTTTGCTGCCGATCCGGAGCTCCGCCGCGGCCTTTTGGCCATCGCGGAGCACGAAGATTCGCGGAGAGCGTTATTGCTGCTCGCGGAAATTCTTCGCACGCCGGGTCTGGCCGACCGTCTCGGAGAGGTATTGCATTCCGGCAAGCAACAAGGCGTTGGACATCCACCGCCCGGAAGTTCTTTGAATAACTGACCCGAAGGGCCGCGTCTCGAACTCCGGTCCACGCAGTGGTTATGCGTTTCGAGGTGTGCTATGACCTGGTCTTACTTCTATTTGTTGTGCTTCTTGGTGGGCTTCTCCTCGAGTGTTCTTTCGTTCCTGGCAGGCGCAATCCACCTCCATCTGCCGTTTCACATGCACCTGCCATTTCACGGTGCACACCACGTTGGCGGCCTCTCAGGCGTTGGCCACGCACATGGCGTGAGTCTGAAAGGCGGAGCCACAAAATCCGGTCCCATGATGTCCGGTGGCCACTGGTCCTGGCTTGATGCTTCGACAATTCTGGCGTTCCTGGCCTGGTTCGGAGGCGTCGGCTACATCCTGACAAAACATTCTCATTTCGTGGCTTTGGCAATTCTGGGATTTTCGCTGCTGGCCGGGCTATTCGCGGGCACGCTCGTTTTTCAGTTCATGGCCCGAATGGTGAAAGCGACTAGCGGACAAATGTTGGACTGGGACTTTCGGGTGGAAGGCAGCGTTGGAACTGTAAGCATGGCCATCCGCGAAAATGGCACAGGCGAAGTGATTTTCGAGCAGAACGGCGCGCGCAAAAGTACAGGCGCACGCTGCGAAAACGGCACGAGTTTGCCGATGGGCACCGAAGTGGTGATCTCGCGCTACGAAGATGGGATCGCCTACGTGAAGCGGTGGGATGAATTCACAAAGTAGGTGCAAGAGCGGCGCGCATAAGAGTTTCTCGGACTGACGCACGATAGAAACAGTGCAGTCGATGAAAAGGGAGGTCCTCCATGTTGGATTTTTCGAGTGTTTGGGTCATGGCGGGTTTGTTAGTGCTCGTGATTCTCGTGGTTCTAATAACCTTCGCAAGGATGTTGCGGAAGGTCGGGCCGCACGAAGCGCTGGTCATTTACGGCATTCGCGGTCCACGAACGGTGAGCAACGGCGGCACGATCATTCTGCCGATGCTCGAGCAGTGTAAGGAACTCTCGCTGGAGCTCATGTCTTTCGACGTGGCTCCGCAGCAGAGCCTGTACACCAACCAAGGCGTCGCCGTTACGGTCGAGGCGGTCGCTCAACTGAAAGTGAAATCAGACCCTGTATCCATCCGCACGGCAGCGGAACAATTCCTAACGAAGCGTCCGGAGCAGCGCGAAGGCTTGATCCGGCTGGTGATGGAGGGCCACTTGCGCGGCATCATCGGCCAGCTCACGGTCGAGCAAATCGTCAAGGAGCCGGAAATGGTCGGCGACCGCATGCGTTCCACGTGCGCTGCTGACATGAGCAAAATGGGACTCGACGTCGTGAGTTTCACAATCAAAGAAGTCCGCGACAAGAACGAATACATCACAAATATGGGCCGGCCGGACATTGCGCGCATTAAGCGCGACGCCGAAGTAGCCGCCGCCGAAGCCGACCGCGACATCGCCATCAAGCGCGCCGAAGCGACACGAGCCGCGGCCGTTGCAAAAGCACAAGCGGATCAGGAGCGCGTCGCCGCCGAAACGGCTTCGCTCGCCAAGCAGGCCGAAGCGGAGCGCGACCTGGACATCAAGAAGGCTAACTACCTCGAGATGACCAAAAAGGCGCAGGCGACTGCAGACAAAGCCTACGAAATCGAAACCAACGTCATGCAACAGCAGGTCGTAACCGAAGCCGTGCGCGTACAGCAGGTCGAGCGCGAAGCGCAGGTGAAAGTGCAAGACGCGGAAATCGCGCGCCGCGAACGCGAACTGATCGCCACCGTGCTGAAGCAGGCGGAGATCGAACGTCAGCGCATCGAGACGCTCGCCAACGCCGAACGCCAGCGGCTGATGAGCGAAGCCGAAGGCCGCGCCTCTGCCATTCGCGCTCAGGGCGAAGCCGAAGCCGAAATCATCTTCAAGAAAGGCGAAGCGGAAGCCAAAGCCATGAACATCAAGGCCGAAGCTTTTCAGGAGTACAACCAGGCCGCGGTGGTGGACAAGCTGATCACCAGCTTGCCGGAAGTCGTTCGGGCTTTGTCCGAACCGCTCAGCAAAGTCGACAAAGTCACGATCGTCTCGACAGGAAATGGCGACGCAGCCGGCGCCTACAAACTGACCGGCGACATCACGAAGATTGCCGCGCAGGTGCCGGCGCTCTTCGAAGCGCTCTCCGGCATGCAGATGTCGGACCTGCTCAGCAAAGTTCGCATGATCGGCGATAAGACGCCGAAGCCGGAGAAGCCGGCTGCGCCCGCGAGGTCATAACGTTCGCTTCCGTCCCGGCAGGCCCTCGGGCTTGCCGGGACGCTTGATGGCAGTTGGGAGACGGCCATGACGTTGAAGGAAGAATTCCTGATTCTGTGGATCTTCTGCCTGCTGGTGATTACGTTCGCCGCCCGGCACTTTTTCGGAGGCCTCGTTTTCTTGGTCGAAACGCTGGCTGCATTCAGCATCGTTTGCATGCCTCGCCTCCTGCATTTGCTGATCGGCCATTTGCGTTAGCCGGTTTTCGCTTTTGCCGCGGCGCGGGATTGACGCCCGCGAATTTTGAGCCGGCCGCGGCGTAAGAATTTTTTCGGAAGTTTGAAAGGAGAAATATTATGGGACTTTTAGAAAGAGTCGGTACGTTAATCCGAGCCAATCTGAACGATATGATCGATCGCGCGGAAGACCCCGAGAAAATGATCAAGCAGGTGATGATGGACATGGAGAATCAGTACCTCCAGGTCAAGACGCAGGCGGCGGTTTCGATCGCCGATCAGCACATGCTCGAAAAGAAGCTTCGTGAGAACGAAGATTCGGGGAAGGACTGGATGCGCAAAGCCGAAGTTGCCGTCGACAAAAAAGAAGACGATCTAGCCCGCGCTGCGCTGGACCGTTACCACACCTCACAGCGGCTGGCGCTTAGCTATCGCGAGCAGGTGGACGACCAGAAAGCACAAGTCGATGCACTGAAGAGCGCCTTGCAAAAGCTTGAGCAGAAGCTCGAGGAAGCCAAGTCCAAGCGCGATTTGCTGTTGGCAAGACATCGCCGTAGCGTGGCGCTGGGTAAAGCCGCGCACGCGCAAACGCTACTCGGAGACGACTCGAAGAGCGCGACGTTTGACCGCTTGAAGGACCGCGTACACCACACCGAAGCAGTGGCCACTGCGGAAGTCGAGCTGTTGACCGACGATGTGGGCGAGAAGCTCACGCGGCTGGATCGGGACAATGAGGTCGAGCGGCTGCTGAATGACCTGAAGTCCCGCCGCCAGCTGCAGGGCTGAACTTCGCTGGGGCCTCATATTTAACCACATGGTTAAATACGACGCTCTTGGGCTGCTCTGGAACTGAAGCCGGACGCAGCCCACAGATGCTATAAACGCTGTCCGACTTATTGAAAACAAGGCGATTAGAAGCAAGTTGGAGCCTCCAGGGGTGGCCCTACTCCGTCTCATGGACTGTCACAGGAGCAAAAGCGAACCGATTGTCCGCAAGGAGTGCAAGGAGTGGGCATAGGCGATCCCGCAGAGGGACCGCGAGCTCTCCGGGATGGACGGCACGCAGACTTTAGCGCCATCCCCGCGTCTAAATCGTCGGAACCGCCCTTTCCAGGTGGTGGTTATCAGACGCGTCGTGCGAGAATGGTCCCAATGAATCACTGGCTGATTGCCGCGACGCCTGCCGTGGCAGCCGCCGCTGCGGGAGTTGCCGCGTACGGAGCCGTCTATCCTCGCTCGCAGCTCTTTGGCGCGACGGTTTGCCGCACGAACTCGCCGCGCAAGCTGGCGTTAACGTTTGATGACGGGCCGAATCCCGCGATTACGCCGAAGCTGCTCGATCTTCTCGATCGCTTCCAGGCGCGCGCGACTTTTTTCGTCATCGGAAAACACGCGCGCGATTGCCCGGAGCTTTTGAAGGAGACCGGCGCGCGCGGCCACCTCATCGGCAACCACACAGATGCCCATCCCAATCTTTTCTGGCTCAAACCCGATCAAATCACCATCGAGCTTCGTTGCTGCAATTTCTCGATCAAAGCAGCCACGGGATCTGCGGCGCGATGGTTTCGCCCCCCGTATGGATTTCGCAATCCCTGGGTCGTTCCCATCGCGCGCGAACTCGGCCAGCGGGTGGTCATGTGGACGCTAATCCCGGGCGATTGGCGTGCGACGTCCTCGGATTGGCTCATTCCGCGCCTGGAGCCCATCGCAGCGCGCGCAAAACACAATTTGGCCGCCAGTACCGCAAAATCGGCCGTCCCCACAGGCGACATCCTCTGCCTCCATGATGGTTCCCATCGCCAGCTGAACGCCGACCGTCTGCCGACCCTCGCGGCGCTCGAATATTGGCTTCCTCGATGGCGTGACCTCGGCCTGGAATTTGTTACAATCGAAGATGCGGTGAGTACGCCCGCAACTTAGCCATGGATGAACGCGCGTTTTACACCGAAAAGGAAGAAACCAGGAAGATCAAGCTCGTTTGTCCGAGCTGCCGCGGCGAATTTGAATTTCCCGTGCGTTGGAAGGTCTCTCGCAAGAAAAGGGAACTGCCTCGCGGCGCCGGTGAAGAAGACCGGAGAAAATTTGCGAAGGCGACTTCCTTCATGGTGCGGCTCGATGATCTGGTGGCGTGTTTCAAATGCCGCAAACGATTTGAACTTACCGGTCAATCCACGGTGTTGATCAACGACAATCTGGGCGATCCCAACGCCGATCCCGAAAATTTCGGAAACCGCTGACTCTTTCCCGAGTCTCGATCAAGAAAGCTCCAACTTCTAAACTCTAAATCTCTGGGTACAATTCAAAAAATGCGGCGACAGATTCGTGGAACGTCGCTTCGATCTCTTCTTTGCTGCCTGAAATCAGGTGCATGGAAATGCGCGCCGTTCGTCCATTTTTCAGAACAACTGTAGCGTCTTTCACCTCGCCCAGTTCCTCTTCCGGCAGCAACCGCATTCCATAAATCAGCGCCAGTTTTGCCATATCCGTTGCCCTCTTTCTTGGCCGCTCTTTGAGATGCTCCGAGGCTATCGAGTTTCGTTCCGCGCCGTCAACCAGAGCGAGCCGAGAACGGCGGGCGGTTTAGGGGAAGCGGAAATGCCGATTTATGCGTGGACATTAACAGCGCGGTACGATAGACGGTACCAGGGGCCACGCCGTGAAACCCGACTTCGCACGATACGGATTCGCTCATCAAGAAAACTTAATCATGGCGTGTATCGGTGGCTCGCAAGCACACGGCGCAAAATTGGGCGCGACCGACGACACCGATTGGTACGGTCTCTACATTCCTCCGCCGGCCCAAGTTCTGGGGCTTGAACGCGAGGAGCATTTCGTATTCACGACCGGTGGCAAACCCGGGGGCAACGGCCCTTCCGATGTAGACGTCTGCCTTTATACTCTGACGAAATGGGCGGGGCTCGCCGCCAAAGGCAATCCATCGGCTCTGCATTTTTTGTTCGCGCCGCTTGAGTTTACAACCAGCACCTGGGATCACTTTTCAGCCCGTCCTGAGATTTTCCTGGCCAAAGGGCATGTAAAGCCGTTCCTCGGATTCGCGGACGACCAGATGAAAAGACTTCTCGGGCAGAAGGGGCAAAAGAACGTTCACAGGGCCGAGCTCGAAACTAAACATGGATATGACACCAAGTACGCCATGCATGTAATCCGTCTCTACGGAGAAGCGAAAGAGTTGATGGAACACGGACGCATCACACTGCCGCGACCGAACCGGGATGAGCTGGTCGAAATCCGCAAGGGCAAATATTCTCTTTCGGAAATCCGACAGCTCGGCGCGCAACTCGAGTCAGAAGCACTAGCTGCTGAGGCAACTTCGCCGCTTCCTGACAACGTGGACCGGGAGGCGATCAGCCGGTTGCTAGCCGATGCCCAACTTCGATTTTGGAGCGATACAATCAATTAACGCAGAAATTGGACGGCCAGATTCGGCTCTCTCTGCAGGCGCGCAAGCGATATACTCAGGCATCTAGCACCTGCGCAGGAGCATCGGACCAAGCATAACGGAGGGATGTCATGAGAAAGTCGCCCCGCCGGTTCCTTTTCTCGTATTGCCTGATGGCTGCTAGTCTGTTCGTCCTTCCACAGCTAAGCCGCGCACAAGAGGCCGCAGGGCCACAGACGTCGGCTCCGCCTCCAGTAGCTCCCCCGCAGCCTGCCGTGGCGGCCAATCCAGCGCCCCGGGAGATAATCAGGATTCCCGCGGGCACGCGAGTCGCGGTCGTCCTTGAAAATGGCATTTCCACACGCAGCGCGAAGCCCGGCGATTCCGTTTACTTTCATACGTCCTTTCCGATCACGCAGGACAATCACATCATCATTCCCGTAGGTTCTTATCTTCGCGGAGAGCTCATCGAATCGAAGCGGCCGGGCCGCGTCAAAGGCCGCGGCGAGTTTCGGATGCGCCTGGACACGCTGATTTTTCCGAATGGCTACACTGTCGATCTAAATGCCGCCCCGCGCAGCGCGGATTCGGGCGGAAAAGAGACCATGGATTCCGAAGGAAAGGTGATTGGCGCCGGCGGGAAAGGGAAGGATGCGCAAACTGTTGCGGAAACAACCGCGACTGGCGCGGGAATTGGCGCCATTGCTAACGGTCCCAAAGGCCTCGGCATCGGCGCCGGCATCGGCGCTGCCGCCGGACTCGGTGCAATTCTTCTGACGCGAGGTCCGGAAGCTCAACTACCGCGTGGTTCCACGCTGGATGTCGTGCTCGAACACGAACTGGCACTGGACAAGAGCGAAATTCAGTTCAATAACACTGGAATGGCGATGCCGATCACGCCGCCGCCCACTCCACAGCTGTGACGCTCGCGGGTCGAGCACCTTTCCCGGCAAGCGTTTGCGGATCTGCCACGGCGGGTCTTTGCCCATGCCGATGAATTTTTCCTGGAAATTCTACGCAGGCGCGCTGTGCGCGGACGCAGACTGAAAGCGCATCGGGCTGAATCGTTCCCAATCGACGCAGACACTTTGTTTTGTCACCCATTCGCACATAAGCCGCGCGGTAATTGGCGTGAGGAGAATTCCGCTGCGAAAATGCCCTGTAGCTATGAGCAACCCATCGAGGTCGGTTGGCCCGAGAATGGGGAGATGATCCGGCGAGTCCGGGCGAAGCCCCGCCCAGGTTTCTTCCACGCGAGCCGCCGCGAGGCCCGGCACCAGTTCGATCGCCGCAGCGAGAATCTTTTCGATGCCGCCCGCGGTCAGCGCCTTATCGAAACCCGCGTACTCGACGGTCGCCCCAGCGAGAATCCTGCCGTCATTTCGAGGAACTAAATAGATTTTCTCTGACCAGAGAACGCGCTCGATTTTCACTTTGTCCGCACGGAGCGCCACCATTTGGCCCTTTGCGGGCCGCACTGGAGCATAATCGGCAGCTCCTTCAATACTCGCGGAGAAACATCCAGCCGCAATCACCGTCCATTGCGCCTCGATCTTTTCGTTTCTCAAATGCAATCCCGCGCACCGGCCGCCTTCGCGCCAAATTGACTCCGCTCCGCGTGCTGGGAAAAATTGCACGCCACTACGTCGCGCCGCTTCGAGCACGGCGCCCGTCAAGGCGCGATTGTCGACAGATGCTTCTTCCGGACGAAGCACCGCGGCTTCGAGATCTTCGCTGAGAGATGGCTCGAGCGCTCGAGCGTCAGCCGCCCTAAGTGGCTCGGCCTTCAGCCCCAGACCGTGATGGAGTGCAATCACTGTGCTGAGTTCTTCCCGCGCATCGCCGGTGAAAAGCGCTTGCAGGGTACCCTTTGGACGGTAGCCAGCGCTTTGTCCGGAGATTTCTTCGACCATGCGCACGAATTCCGGATACAGCGCCATACTGGCCTTGCCCAGCGGCACAAGCGGAATCGTGGCCGAATTTTCCGGCGCAGGAGAGAGAATCCCCGCTCCAGCCCAGGAAGCTTCCAACCCGGGCTCCTGGCGGTCGAAGACTCCGACGTTTAGGCCGGCGCGCGCAAGTTCAAGTGCGATGGATGCACCGATCAAGCCGCCGCCCGCAATAGCCACGTCAAACTTCTTCATGCGCTCATCTTAGCGCATCCTGGCGACGGGTTCATGCCACGAGATCGGTTGCATCGCGGCTTGAGCAGCGGGAAATTGTGCAGCCAACAAATTCCGAAAGCTGATTGGCTCTAAAGCGATCTGGCCAACTCTTCCGACAAGACTTGAGCCTTCTGCGCCAGATCGCTGGCACCCACCCAATCGCCCGCGCGCCCCGCTTCCCGGGCGTCAGAAATAAAGCTGCGCACTTTGGAGGTCAGGTCGGACTGCGCGGGATTCAAGGATTTTCCGGAGGCCAAGGCAAGGTTGCGCTCGGCCACCCTCAAGCTTTCGTCAGTTTGCCGCTGCAGCGATGCGGATTCTTGCGACGTTAAATCGGGAACGATCTGCGGAGCCGCAGGCTTTCCTGGCCGGGCGTTTTCGTTTTGCGCGGGAGCCACGCCGCGGGGCCTCGCGGGAACGGTTCGCGGAGCGAGAGGCGCAGGAGGAGGCGGAATTTCGAGCCGAAGATCGGGAACGGGGTCTGTAGGGTTTTCCGCCATCGGAGGATGCTGCGGCGGGACGGGTCTTACGAGTACTGCAGTGGTCCAGGGTATTGCGGGCGTTTTTCGCGCGGCACATCCGCCGAGCAAAATCGCCGCTGATCCCAGCGCACTGATCAAAAGTCGGGCACTGCCTTGCATCGCGGACTTCTCGGGTTGGGCCGAAGATTCCGTCATATTCGCTTAAGTCTGCAAAGCGCTCCAGATCACGCCGCCAGCGGCAGCTCGATTCGAAACGTGGTTCCTTTTCCGACTTCCGAAGTGAAATCAATGGAGCCGTTCAGCAGTTGCACGATGCGAAATGTGCTGGCCAGTCCGATGCCGCTTCCCCCCGGCCGCGTCGTGAAAAAGAGCTGGAAGATTTTCTGCCGGTGTTCGGGCAGGATGCCTTTCCCCGTATCTCCCACGGCGATTTCCGCCATTTCGCCGCGGCGGCTGAGGACCAGCCGCAATTGCCCGCCGCTGGACATCGATTCGCCCGCGTTTAAGACCAGATTCAGCACGGCCTGCTTGAGCAAAGCGCGATCGACGTAGACTTCCGGCACGTCGATCGGTAAGAGTTGCGCTACCTGAATGTTCGCCTTCTGCATTTGCGGCTGCGCGACTTCGAGGACTTCTTTCAGCAGTTCGGCAAGCTGCGTGGGTTCGAGGCGGACGTCCATGGGCCGTGTGAAATCCAGGAAGCGTTTTACGACGGCGTCCAGGCGGTCGATCTCCTTGTCGAGCACGTTTACGGCTTGCCTCGCGCCGCCATCGGAATCCGCCGGCAAGGATTCTTTCAAATTTTCGAGCCACAGCCGCATCGAATTGAGCGGATTTTTGACTTCGTGAGCGACACCCGCAGTGATGCGTCCCAGCGCAGCCAAGCGCTCGCTGACCTGCAACTGAGTGTTGATGCTATCGAGCGAATCGAGGTCGCGCAGCGTCACCAGCGCGCCCATCCGCTCGCCGTCTTCTTGAATTGCCTGCACGCTGACGCTGACGCGCTTCTCTCCTTCACTCGTCTTCAACTCGGTTTCCGCGGCGACCTCCATCAGCTCATCTCCCTCGATGCGCAACGCATCGCGCAGTGGATGCCCAACCGGGAATATCTCCGTCACTCGCCTCCCTAGAAATTGTCCTGCGGGAGCGCCAAGAAATTTCTCTGCGGCAGGACTCACCATGACAGCGCGTGCATCGCGCGTAAACAAAAGCAAACCGTCTTCCAGGCCGGCCATAACGGAGTTCATGTTCTCGCGCATGGTGCTGAAGATTTCGTGCACTCCACGTAATTGTTGGCCGACTTGCGTAATTTTCCGGCTGACTTGGCCGAGTTCGTCGCCGCTTCCTGCGAAACCCCTGACCTCTGGCACTGGCGCATCGTATTGGCCAGCGGAGATGCGGTCCAGTTGCGCGGAGATACGCGCCAGGGGCGCCAACGCTGCACCACTGACAACCGCGGCGAGAATCGTCGAAATGAGCAAGGCCAGCAGGACAATAGTCCCAAGGTTTCTCACAATCGGCAAAATTTCCTTGTTGAGCAACAGCGCGGAGGATACGGCGACGCGCACTTCTCCGAAAGGTACGTTCCCGTTATTAAATGGATAATCGTATTCGTAAACGCCGGGCGGCCCGGCCAGGACTTTTACCTGATGCAGAAAGCCGCGGCGAGTGAGCTGAGACAGCGGAGGCCGCCGCTCTCGGAATCTTCCACGCAAAGAATCGTCGGTGGACGCCAGGATGATGCCCTGATTGTCGGTGATCGAAACTTCATAGATGGAAGTCTTGGCGACATCCGATTTTAATTCGGCTTGCAAACCTTGACTGGACCCGAGCGCATAGCTCACATAGTCGCGAATGTCATCCGAAGAATTGGACTCGGGCCGCCAGCCTTGCGCCTCGGCGTTGAGCAGCGCAACCTTTATCTGCACGAAAGTACTGTTGGCAATGTCTTGCGCTCTATTTTCGCTTTGATCCAGGACCTGCTGCAGGAAGAGCGCAAAGTACACGCCGGACACCGCCGCCACCACCAGCAGCACCAGTCCCGTCATCACCAGCGTGAGTTTTGTGCGCAGCCGTAGCTGCATCGCAGGTCCCTACTCCGCCTCGGCGCGTTCGCCGCCGTATTCTTTCAGCTTATTGTGAAGTGTTTTGAGGCTAATGGCGAGCAGTTCGGC
>JBARCY010000045.1:0-1975 GCA_049794595.1 Candidatus Acidiferrum sp. | reverse complement strand
GGGCATCCCTTTTCCCGCATCTGTGACTTCAAGTCTGATAAAACCATCTTCTCTGGCGATACGAATATGCGCCGTTGCGCTGCCGGAGTGACGGTGGACGTTCGTCAGACTTTCTTGCAGCACGCGAAAAAGCGCGAGCTCTACATCACGATCCGCGCGGCCGATTTCCGTGGGACTCTCAAATGTAGTCTGGACTCCGCAACGTTTCGAGAATCCCTCCAGATACATGGGAATCGCCAATTGAAGGCCCATTTCGTCCAGCAATGCCGGGTACAATAAATACGACGCCGTACGAACCTCGCTCAGCGATTGCTCCGCCAAATTGATGCATTCCACGAGATCCTCAGCCGGTCCATCGCCCGTAGGTTCGATTTCCGGCCGGAGAGATTCCAGCCGCATTTTTAGAGCGGAAAGATATTGCCCCAAGCTGTCATGCAGTTCTCTGCCAATGTGTCTGCGCTCATCCTCCTGGATCTGAAGTAACCGCCCGGACAGCGCGCGCAGGCGCTCTTCAGCCCGTTCGCGCTCCGCGACATCCACAAGCAAAGCGGCGGCGAAAAGCCCGATAAACACGATCACCAAGAGGCTTCCAAGAAGAATCACTTCGTGCACGCGATGATTGGCCCACTCGGCGGCATCATTGCGTTGCCGCAGAAGTTCCCATTCTTCGGTTTCCATATTCGAGATTACGGAGCGCACATCATCGAGCGATACCCTGACAGAACTTTCCAACGATAGCGCCTTTGCGGCGGTGAGGGGCGCCGTCTTTCGCGAGTTCATCTCTTCTTGAAGGGCACGAATGGCGCTGAGCGAGGAAGATTCCAGGCTATTGAGGCGACTTTGTTGCTTATCGTTATCAACGGTGAGCTCGCGCAAGTTCCGAACATGGCCGTTGAAACCCGCGATCGCACGGCCGTATGTGGCGATGTAACTGGTATCGCCGGTAATCACCATGCTCTGAGCCGACGCGTCGGCACGATTGAGACTGTTCCGCGTGGACTCGAGTTCCCGCAGAACGTCATGGCTATGCGAAACCCATTGGCTGTCCTGAGTCAATCTGCGTTCTGCACGATATTGCAGCACAAACAGGCCGGCTACGCCGATCAGCGTCACGGCGAAACCAATGGCAACTTTTCGTTCCAGCGATGATTTCATGCGGAGTGGCTTTCGCGCTCACTGCCCGGGCTTCCAGATTTCGTGCCGGCCGCCAGCGTTATGAGCACGAGCCGGATTTCCAGGCAAAACGGAGCCAGCTATCCCCCTCCCGGCAAATCCGAAGGTGCATAGGATGAGCACTCTATGGAAAAATTGGCAAAATCACTAGAAAATTCAGCATCACATACCGTGAGGGGCTGGTCAAGAACGGTCCGCCATTGACCATAGGGCGCCGGCACGAAAGCAGCGGCGACCCAAACGGGAAGCTCCAGACGTAGGTAGCGAATTTGCAAAATATTTAGAGGTAGTAACATCCGCAATGCCTCGATCCCCTGTCGACAAAGTATCCCCATTAAACAAATTCCGGAAAACTGACGCTACAATGAGATCGCGTCTGTCCGCAAATGAATTTCCAGAGAGGTACGATGCTGAACAAACGTACTGATTTGTTTTGGGCAACTTTGGGAGAGGGTGGTCTGGTCCTGGCCTTGGCTGCCATCGCCTGGGCGGCGAAACAACCTCTGATCTTTGCTAGCCTGGGTCCCACAGCCTACGAACTGGTGGAACAACCCCAACTGCGCAGTGCCCGCGCCTACAATATTATTGTCGGACACCTGATCGGCCTCGGCGCCGGATTTCTGGCGGTACTTGTGCTGAATGCGTGGTCCGCGCCGAACGCGATCTCCTCGGGCATTCTGTCTACGGACCGTTTGTGGGCCGTAACTCTGGCGGCTGCGCTGACCACACTCGTCACCTTGGTGCTAAAAGCCGGTCAGCCCGCGGCACTCGCGACCACGCTGCTCGTCTCACTGGGATCGAT
>JBARCY010000044.1:0-9959 GCA_049794595.1 Candidatus Acidiferrum sp. | reverse complement strand
GAGCAGTTCTGCTCTCCGATTTAGCCGCCAGAGACGAGGCGGAGATCCTGTGCGTTTACGAGAAAGACGAGCAGTTTCTGCAATTTCTGGATGGACTGCATCTGCGGCCGGGAGAAACGGTGCGCGTGCAGAAGAAAGAGTATGACGAGACGATGACGCTGCGAGCGGACGGCCGGACGATGCACTTAGGAAAACCGGCGACGTCGCGGATTTGGGTGAAGCGGGTAGCGTGATTCGTCAACTCCGATAGAGGATGTTGTTCGCGGTTTCCCTCAAGTGGTCCGCGGTAGGTGTGTACGAATAAGGCCCGAAGAAATGCTAGTTTTCGCACGACTTACCAGACATGTGGATTTTTTTGAGGTTCTCGTGATTCGGAACTGCGTGAGAGTTCTCTCTTCAGGTTTCCTCTTGCGGGTCCCTGGCGAACGAGTTGACGAATTGCAATGTCTTGCCAATATACGTCACGTAATATATAAGCTATCAGCGTGAGACAGTTTTGCCCAAAGCTGATCTTTTCATCCTGCATCGCCTTTATCCTTCTGTTGCTTGGTTCCGTGCGCGCAGGCGAGAAAACAACGGCGCAAGCCGCGCAACTTCTTTCCGAAGCTATTCAACTCAGTGACATTCGCGCACCAGGGAGCACTCCGTTCCGGCTTAATGCGCGTCTAGTCGGCAGAGAGGATAAGGATCATCCCATCGAGGCCACGTATTCCCTAGAGTGGCAATCGCCCACGTCTTGGAGAGACGAACTTAGAGCAACGAACTACGAAGAGGTGCGCGTGGCTCGGGGCGATCGCCTCTTCATCAGCCGCAAGCCGTCGAATCCAGTCGCCGCACTTTTCCATTTGAGGCGTCTGATTGAATTTCCTGTCCGTTTCGATCTAAACACGATCATGAGGATCGAAAAACTGTCGGAAAAGCGAAGCCACGGCAATCTGCAAAGAATCGTAGAGGTTTCTGCATATGATCGCTTCTCGATCAAAGTCTACCTAGATGAATCGCTTCCAACGATCAGCCGGATCGAGAACAAAGGTATCTTGTATCCGACCTACCCCTTTTACGATTTTGACGACTCAATTGAGTATCAGGACTACCAGGAACTTCATGGACGCCAATTCCCTCACAAGTTGATTCAACGCAATTCCGTAAGGGCCACAGGTGAAGTTGAAATCGTTGACCTGACTGATGCATCCCCCCTAGCCACGAGCTTTGACCCTCCTCCAGACGCTCGTTGGACCCGCTGGTGCGCTCACCCGGTGCCTGCACACCCTATCCTGAATCGAAACCTGCTTCCGCTAATGCCTCCTCCGCAGTTTCGTCCCGGCGCTCCACCTATGCACGTTCAAATCTACGGTATCATCGGCATTGACGGACTTTGGCACAATCTCACCGTCTTGAAATCCGAAGGTGAAGCTGTCGATTCCTATTTCCTCAAGACCATTGCCAGAACAAGATACTCGCCGAGTACGTGCGATGGCGCACCCGTCGAAACCGAGGAAATTCGTGACTTCTACAATTCTCCCTAGGAGCCGGTGGCTGAATCTGTCGCTTCGGCGTCTGGTTCGGACCCCAATCCTGAAATAGATTCGCCAAATGCCTGGCAGCGGTAACCGGAAAAGTGGGTAGTGAAACTTCTTCGCCTGGGCGGGATGTGGTTTCTAGATCGGATCGGGCTTTTGACTTCCGCCACGCCCTGTCAAAAACGCTTTGGAAGCCATTGCCGTAGGTCGTTGCACCAAGTCGAACCTTTATCCGCCAGAAAGATCAGGAATTATAGGGTGCCGGCTAGGTGCGTTGATCCAGGAGAGATTTTAGGCGGGCGTAGCCTGCTCGACTGACGGGAAGGCGCGTGCCGTCGGCGAGGATGGCAAGGCGGCTGTCTTTTCCGTAGGGTTCGATACGCGCAACGCGCTCGAAATTCACGACATAGGAGCGGTGGACGCGAACGAACTGCTCTGGGTCCAGGCAAGCTTCCAGGCTTGCGATAGTTTGCTGCTTCAAATGCTTTTTGCCTTCGCTAGCTAGGGCGATGTAGTCATCCTGAGCTTCGGCGTAGTCGAGTTTTCTAACGGGGATCAGCGTGACGCGAGTGCCGTCGCGGACCACAATGCGGTCCAGGAACTGTTTTGGCGGGCGCGCGGCGGCGGTAAGTTCGGGTGGCGCGGGCATTTTTTCGCCCATGCGAGATTTCGCGCGTTCGAGGGCGGCTTCAAAGCGTTCACGGCCGATGGGCTTCAAGAGGTAATCGACGGCGTGAACTTCGAAGGCGCGCATGGCGTACTGGTCATAGGCTGTAACGAAAATGACTGCGGCCTCGTTCCCAATCAGCTCGAGAACATCGAATCCGGAGAGCTTGGGCATCTGGACATCCAAGAAAATCAGGTCAGGTTTATGCTCGGCAACGGCCTTCACGGCCTCGAAGCCGTTTGCGCATTCGGCGACGACGGTGATCTCCGGACGCGATTGAATCAGCTCGCGAAGGACGAGGCGCGCCAGGTCTTCATCGTCGACGATGAGCGCGTTGATTTTCTTTTCTGGCGACTTGCTCAAGTTTCTACCTCGTCGGGATACGCAGGGAAAGACAAGTCCACGCGAAATATTCCGTTTTCGGCGCTGGTACGCATGTTGGCGTCCTTGCCATAGCGCGCTTCCAGCCGGTCGCGCACGTTTCTTAGTCCGAGGCCGCTTTTGCGCGCGGGGGTTGCATCAGGATCGAACGTATTCTCAATCGCCAGCGAGACGCGTCCGTTCTGGCTCTGGCTGGAAATGCGCACGAGACCGCCATCCGGGAGATTGGCGATGCCATGCATAACGGCATTTTCGACAAGCGGCTGGAGCAACAGCGGGGGCAAGTGGGCGGATTTGGATTCCGCTTGAAGGTCTTCCTCGATCTGTAAACGCGAGCCGAATCGTACCTTCTCGATCGCAAGATAGCGATGGAGCATGGCGAGCTCCTCGGAGAGGGGCACGCTGGCCTTTTCGCCGAGTCCCAGCGTCATGCGGAGAAACTCGGCCAGCAAGATGCACATTTCGCGGGCCTTCGCAGGATCGATGCTGGTGAGCGCGCTGATGGAGTTGAGGCTGTTGAAGAGGAAATGCGGGTTCACTTGGGCCTTCAGCGCTTTCAATTCCGCGTCTCGTGCGAGGATGCTGGTCTCTTGCACCCGGATCTCAGCCCGATTGGAATCCTCGATGGCCAGTATGACGTAGTGAGAAGCGACCGCGAGGAGATAGAGAAGAAAACCAGCCCCGAAGAGGACGGAGAGTTGAGAGGAGAAACGCCGGTCGAGTCCCTGAAAGTCAGGCAATTGTGAAAGGCCATAGGCCAGCAGCCTCGCCAGCAGCACCCACAGAAGGCTGAGGATTGCGGCGGCGAGAAGATGTGTCAGCCAGAGGCGCTGGCCAGTGCTCTTTTGAATGGGCGCCGCTTTGCAGGAGTACCACGCGGAGAGACTTACGAACTGATAGATCAGGCACAAGGGGATAATGAGGACCGTTGCGTCCAGCCAGCCGAGCTTGCCCGGCACGGCCATTAGATAAATCAGGATGCCGGCCAGCGGAACCCACGCGAGCAAGTACAGACCGAACCTGCTAATCGGACTGAGAAGTGGATGCATAGAGAGCGCTTAGTTGCCGATCTCCACGCCTCCGAAAACAATCGAGCCTGTAATGATGAGAGTTTTCCGCTTTGCGGCTGACGCGTCCTGGGGAGTTGCAGAACTGCGTGTCTTGTCCGCATAGCCGCCCAGAACCGGGATACTCTTCGAATGCACATTCCAAGCGTCGGGTACGCGAATTTCGACGCCACCAAAGATGCATTGGACTTCGAGAGTGGCTTCGTCGCCGTCAATGTTGGCATCGCGGAAATCGAGTTCAACGCCTCCGAACACGGATGTGACCCTGCCGCCTCTAAAGGTCTGACTGCTGATGCGCCGCTCCGTACCGCCAAAGACGGCAACCGCATCGAGTGTGTCCGATGTGTCGCCGGTACCTTTGGCGACGACCGGAGGCTTCAGAGCGCTCCACATGAGGAACAGGCCCGCGATGATGATTGCGAGCGGCCACAAGTCGGCGATGCCCATGTGCATGATGCCGAGATTGTTGAGCTGGAAGACTGCGCCCACCGCGATCAGTATCAGGCCCCAGGCGCGAGTTGATCGTGTGAAGAGGTGCACGATGCCGAAGCAAACTAGAATCATGGGCCAAAAGCTGAAAATCGAGCCGATGTGGATCAGACCCAAGTGGTCAAGGAGAAATGCGACGCCAATCAAGAAGATCATCGCGCCCCACACGAGTCCAACGCGAGAAGCTTCCGGGCTGCCTTTGCTGCCGCCGATCATAATTCCTGCTACGACCTGGGGACGTTTGTCGCGATCATCCATTGTCGGTCTCCCGTTCGCGGAACGCGGATGTGTTCAAGTCATTTGCTCGCGTCGAGCCGGCAGAATGCGATCGTAGCAAAGCCAGTCCGACGATCACGGCGACCATCGCGAAGAATAATACCAAGATACGCGAAATGAGGGAGAAGTAGTCGATCTGATGAAAGGCAATCACGCGGGCTGCATTCAAAAGAGACATACCGATGGCGGGTACAAACCCGAGCAAGCCGGACTTTGCAGATTCCAAGAGATGGTTGAGCGCGTGCGAGAGAAAGGCAAAGTCAGCCACCAGAGCCGCCAGCCCCAGTGTCACCAAGATCCTTCCCAAAAAGCTCTTTTGTTCATATCCAACTGTCTGCCCTTTTGCCATTCTCCCCTCCAACTCAGGCGTTTTGTCCGCCCACGAGCGAGATTACGCAGTGGCTTAGGGACGCGCACTTGCTTTTCGGCAGGCGGGCGGAATTTACCGGCGAGTGGCGGATGCCATCGGCGAAAGAAGCAGCGGAGAGTGGCGTGGGAAGCGCGTACTAGGCCCCTCTTGCAAAATTTCATCATTCGCCGTAGGGTATCTCGCAATGAACGTTGGCGTTTCCCGCCTTAACGTCGAAGCAATCTCACGGCGGACGGAGATGACTTTGCAAACCGGAACTGGAAACGCCCTAAGCGGCGGACGATGGCGCTGGCTTCTCTATGTGGCACTGGCGCTTGCGGGAGGATTGCTGACGTTTGCCGGCGCGCGAGCTGAGCAAAAGGCCAGCGATGACGCGACGTTTCGCAAAATCATTGACGCGTATTGCGCGGCATGGAGCACGGGCAACGCAGACGCTCCGGCGCGCTTCTACTCCAAGGAGAAGGGGCTTGTGTTTTATGACGTCGCGCCGTTTGCATATCACAGTTGGAAGGAATACCACGACGGCGTGCAGAAGGAATTTTTCGACAACATGGTGAGTGGGACGCTCACGGCGGGAAAAGATTTGAAGGTCAGCCGGCATGGGAGCGTGGCGTGGACCACAGTCCCGATGCATTTATCCGAAAAAACAAAAGACGGTAAAGATGTGGAAATAGACATTCGCTATACGGGGATCTGGGAGAGGCGCGCGTCCGGATGGGTATTGGTGCATGAGCATTTGTCGGCGCCGTTGGGCGGCGGTTAAGTATTTAAGACGAAGGAAGCTTGGGAGCGGGCGTTTTGTCCGTGCAAGACCGATGTTTAAGACACTGCGGTACTACTGGAACGTTGCACGCGGGCATCGATTCAGGCCATGGAAGAGCCCCTACTTGCGATGGCGATTCGAGACGTTTCTTGGCACGGAAGCGGCGAACCTGGATGCGCGAAAATTCCTGCGGCTTTCCTGGAAATACCGGTCGAACATGATGAATTTTGTGGATTGGGCCGCGGAGCGGCGGCGGGTGCAGAGGCACATCCGGCGCCACGCTTGAAACTTGTTCTCCTGGAACAACCCCACCGAATCGCAAAAGTCCGATGCCAAGCGCTTGCAGGCGTATAATTTGGCTGGAAGGAGGATCCGTTTGTGAGCGAGTTGAAGATCCTCCAGAAGACGGAGCAGCTGCATGAGGCGCGCTGGTGGGAGGCGGAGCCCGGAGGCCGCGTGCACTGCTATCTTTGCCCTCGGCATTGCCACATCCATTCGGGACAATCTGGATTTTGTTTTATCCGCGTGAATCAGGGCGGTAGGCTTTACAGCTTGGGCTATGGCGCGCCCGCGGCTTTGCAAGTCGATCCCATCGAGAAAAAACCGCTGAACCATTTCTTGCCGGGGACGCGTGTGTTCAGTATGGGTACGGCGGGCTGCAACATGGGATGCTTTTTTTGCCAGAACTGGGACATCTCGAAGTCGCGGCAAGACCAGGTGCGGTCGCAGCATATTGCGCCGGAGGAGGTGCCTCTGCTGGCGCTGGAGCATGGGTGCGATTCGCTGGCGTTTACTTATAACGAGCCCACGATTTGGGGCGAATATGTGATCGATATCTGCAAGGCGGCGAAGGAATACGGCTTGAAAACGGTGATGGTCTCGAATGGGTACATCACGTACGAGGCTTTTCACGAGATCTATGACCACATCGACGCGGCGAACATCGATCTAAAGGCATTCACAGAAGGTTTCTACGGGAAGACCACATTGACGCACTTGCAGCCGGTGCTGGACACGCTCCAATGGTTGAAGAAGGAAACGGACGTGTGGTTTGAGATAACGAATCTGATGATTCCTACTTTGAACGACGATCCGGCCGAGACGCGAGAGCTCTCTGAATGGATTCTGACGCAGCTTGGGCCGGACGTGCCTTTGCACTTCACGGCGTTCCATCCGGATTTCAAGTTGCAGGATAAGCCGCGCACGCCACCCGAAACTCTTCACCGCGCGCGCGCAATCGCTCTTGAAACGGGTCTTCAGTACGTGTACGAGGGAAATATTCTTAGCGACGCGGCGAACACATACTGCCCTAAGTGTGGCGAATTGCTGGTGCGGCGGTCGTGGCACGATGTGCTTGAAAATCGGCTTGTGGACGGCGCTTGCCCGAAGTGCTCGTTGATTATTCCAGGTGTATGGGAGAAGACGGCGAATTCACAACGGAGAGCGGCGAGTTTGCGTAGGACGGCAGGGAACTACGATCATTTGAATTTATAGTCGTTATCTACGGGAGCGGCAAATCCTTACGCTGATTTTTCACGGGTGAAACGAGTAGTAGCCGGGACCGACGCGCATTCCGTGATGCCAGGCGACGGGAAAAGCCCACCATACAAGCGTGCCGACGATGGCCTGACCGACCGTGAGCGGGATAATGTTGCGTTCGCGCGCGAAGAGCCAGCTCATGGCCACGCCGCCGACAAATGTCAGTGGCACAAGAACTGGATTTGGCCAATGGAGCGCGGCAAAAATTACGCCGGCGATCAGGGCGCTCACACGAGGCTGCTCAAACGCGTAGAGCAGCCGGTTCGTGAGATAGGAATTCAGAGCTACTTGCTGCAGCAGACAGAATGCGAAATAACCGGGGAAACGTTTCGTTTCCGAGAAATGAAATGTCAATCGATGGAAAGCGCCAAACTGGAGCGCTGCCGCGAGAGCGGCAATGACAAAAGCAACGAAAATCACAAGTCCTTGGCGTGTCGCGGGCCAAAGATTGTCGGCGCGCCAGCCGAGCGTTTTGGGAGTGTCGCGATGCAAGGCGATGCTTGCGAGAATCCATATCGGAAAGACGATCCAGGAATTGGGCCGCGCGCTTTGAAGTTGCCAGATATACCAGGCAATGAATCCAGCGAGTCCCAGCGCTTCTGCGAGGGTCAAAACACGATAGCTAGTCTTGGGCATTGGCCTGGGGCGCAAAAGAGCCGGATCGTTTACTCCATCGAGTTTCAGCGCATCTTCGGGGGCTGGCAGCGCGTCTAAATTAGGAGAATCAACGAAGATGAGATGATCGTAGTTGTATCGAGGTTGTGTAAGGTGGAGCGATCTGTATGGAACAGCGGCAGCGTGTAGTCATTCTTGGCGGCGGCTTTGGCGGGCTGAACGCCGCGCAAAAGCTCAAAAATGCGTCTGTCGAGGTCACGTTGATCGACCGGCGTAACTTTCATTTGTTTCAGCCATTGCTCTATCAGGTGGCTACGGGCTCACTGTCGCCGGGAGAAATTGCCGCTCCACTGCGCGGCGTATTAAGCAAGCAGAAAAATGCGCAGGTCTTGCTAGGGGAAGCAGCGGACATCGACCCAACCGCGAAGAGCGTCACTTTGCGCGACGGCGGCGTATACGGTTACGACTCGCTGATTGTAGCGACCGGGTCACAGACGTCTTACTACGGCAATGACGGTTGGCGCGTATGGGCGCCGAGTCTAAAATCCATCGAAGAAGCCACGGCGATTCGCCACAAAATTCTTTACGCGTTTGAATGCGCTGAGCGATCGACGAGCGACGAGGATGCGCGCGCCTGGCTCACGTTTGTCATCGTCGGCGCAGGCGCGACCGGACTGGAGTTGGCTGGCGCGCTTGCGGAGATTGCCAACGAAACGCTCAAAAACGATTTTCGTCACATCAATCCGCGCGAGGCTCGGATCATTCTGATGGAAAGCGGGTCGCGCGTCCTTGCGGCGTATCCCGAGGATCTCTCGGCGAAAGCGGAGAAGCTTGTTTCGCGACTCGGTGTGGAAGTCAGCAAGGGTGTGATGGTGACGTGCATCGACGCCGGCGGAGTCACCTACAAATCCGGCGAAGAGTCGAAGCGCCTGCCGGCAAAAACCGTGCTATGGGCCGGCGGCGTGACAACCAATGAGTTCGGCAGAAAGCTGGCCGAGCGCACCAAAGCGGAAACGGACCGCAGCGGACGAATCAAAGTCGCTCCCGACCTGACCGTGCCAGGGCACGCCGATATTTTCATCGTGGGTGATCTGGCGTTTTCGCTCGATAAGGATGGGAAACCGCACCCAGGTGTCGCGCAGGTGGCCATTCAAGGCGGAGCCTACGCGGCGCGAGTCATTCGTGGGCGCTTGGAAGGGAAGAAGGATATCAAACCCTTTCATTATTTCGATAAAGGAGATATGGCCGTAATCGGGCGCGCCTCAGCGGTGGCTAACATTTTCGGCCTGCACCTTTCCGGGCTGTTGGCGTGGCTCACCTGGCTGTTTGTCCACTTGATGTACATCGTGGAGTTTCAGAGCCGAGTTTTGGTATTTGTTCAATGGGGCTTCGAGTATTTGACCTTCAGTCGTGGGGCACGTCTCATCACCGGTGCCGCTGCTACGGATTCCCTCGATAAGCGCTCCTCCCTTAGCAATATGAACGACTTGGGCGACGGCCGGTAAAGCATTCATACCATTGAACAAAGCAAGAGTTGCCATTTGAAATGGTATATGCCATTATAAATGGTATGAACGTCAAAATCGACAAGGCGGGCCGGATTGTCCTCCCAAAGCCTGTGCGCGACCGTCTCCGTCTGCGACAGGGGACCGACCTGGAGATCGAAGAGCGGCCAGAAGGGGTGCTGCTTAAACCCGTAGACCAGCGGCCTTCGATGATAAAAGTGAACGGACATTGGGTGCATCTGGGCAAATTGCCCAAAGGCTTCGACTGGGACAACTTAATTGACGAGATGCGGGACGAACGAATCAAAGAACTATTGGGCCTATGAAGGTCTACTTCGACACCACAATTTTTGTGGCGGCTTCAGTTAAAGATCATGTGCACCACAACCAAGCCGCTGCCGCGCTAGCGTTGGCCCAAGACGGTAAAGTCGAAGGATTGGCAACTGGCCACGGCCTTTCCGAAGTTTACGCGGTTCTTACACGCACGCCTTTCCGCCCCGCCGTTTATCCTTCGGAAGCATTGAAAATTCTGTCAGAAGAAATCCTGCCTCATTTCCAACTCATCACTGTCACGCCGCAAATGTATATAGAAACCATTCGGGAGTGCGCTGATCGAGGATGGATCGGGGGCCGAATTTACGATGCGATTCACCTGCGCTGCGCCCGGGAAGCGGATTGCGAGCGAATCTATACATTTAATGTGCGCCATTTTCAGCAACTAGCGCCCGATTTGGCGCAGCGAATCGGGGCACCCTAGATTCCGACTC
>JBARCY010000043.1:0-3613 GCA_049794595.1 Candidatus Acidiferrum sp. | reverse complement strand
CTAGCTCGGTGGCTTCAGACATTTGTGGCTCCTGGGAGTGAACGCGTAAATCTTACCTTGAAATGGAGTGGCCGGTGACTCTCGACTTCCAAACAGAAAAGATAACGCAGAGACGCAGAGTTCGCTGCGACGCGCAGAGAAGAGGCGCCGGAGCTCGGCTTGCGCGTACCGGCAGAGGCCGAGACGGGTTGGAATGGGGATTCTAACGCAGAGGACACAGAGTACGCAGAGAGCAGAGAGACCCCACCCACCGGGGTATCCAGAGAACCGTGAGGTAACTCGATGAAAGCAATTGGGTTGCGGGAGTTGCTGTGCGTACGCAGGGGCAGCACGTGGCAGGTAACTAGCTGACAAACTTTGGGGCTGGCAGCGGAACCCCTCCCCCGTGGTTTTTTGTAAGCATTGCTACTAAAGGAGTTGAAGTGCAGTGGAATCAACAGTTGTGTAAGTGTTGATTGTGAAGGGATTGGGAGAGAGCGGTTTTTATGAAGTGGTAACCTGGGAGGGACTGAAGATTTTGCGGAAATTTGAAGGACCGCGCGGCGGAGGCGTCCCGTAGAAGCCTCCGGGATGCAGAAAGCGCACATGACTTGCGGGGCACAGACAGAAACGGTGCCCGAATCTACTCAAACATTATGACACATTATTACTATTTGTCAAGAATAAACTCTAAGTCGTTTGGATGGAGAAAGATAGCCGGGGGCATTCGCAACATGGCTGGGAGGAGAAGACGGAAACAGGCGAACTAGGGATGTAATGAGATAAGGAAAAGGAGACGGGCCAGGGTTAGTCCGTGCCGGGATTACTGGCGAGGAAGGGTCCGCAACTCTTCCGGCGGGACCGCAACGACTTTTCCATCGCGCCAGATATACAGTGGAAGCCCTTCGCGAATGTGCTCCTCAATGACTCCCTCAACTGCTTCCTTCAGCGCCATCATTGCACGCTCTTCGAGCGGCAAATCAAGAATATTTACTGGCGGACTAATCATGCTTCACCGTAACTCGCAAGAAGCTCATTATACAGCCTCTCGTCTAAGACACGAAGTTTACCGGGCCACGAAGTTGCCACCTCTCTGGGCGCTACACCAGAGTTATCGAACAGAATCCATCTATCCGCCAGCCGTCCGTACGATCCCAGCAAGTGTCTGATCGACCGCCCAAATCTCCTGCGCACTATCGCCTCCGGTACGTCATGCCCGCCTCGCAAAACGCGCTCCTTGATTCTCGCGAGTGTCAATTCCGCGCTAGGCACCCAAAGATAAAAGATGTGCACCTCGTACCCGCGCCTCTTCAGCCCGCGCACGACCTGCAAGTGGCCTTTGCCTGAAAGCGTCGTCTCAAATCCAAAGTCCTCGCCTCGCGCCGCCTGCATCTTGATTTCTTCCATCATCAATCGGCCCGCGCGAAACGCGGCCCTTTCCGGCGCAAAAGGTGACAATCCTTGCGCAATCAGGTCGGCATTCATGAAGACTCTGCAGTTCGCATACTTTGGTAGAAATTTTCGCGCAAACGTCGTCTTCCCCGAGCCATTCGGCCCAGCGATAATGTAAACGTTTGGATTCACAAGATTTAGGTTAGCCTATTTCCTTAGCCGGTGCTCCGCAAACCTGGCTCGCGGCCTTGCACCATTACCAGTCATCCGTATACCCACCCGAGACCCATTCCACGCCCCTCCGGGTGAATTCTCAATGGCCGAGTTTCTCTGTGAAGAATTTGGCCATGAGGTTGAGGGCTTCGGTGGTTTCGGGGAGCTCGAAGTGGTACCAGAAGGCGTGGGGAAGCGCCTCAAAGACAACGAGTTGGGCGTCAACGTTGGCGCGGAGGAGGGCGCGATGGAAAAGAGCGGTGTCGCTGAGCAGCAGATCGCGCGTACTGGAAACGAGCAGAGTTGGGGGCAGGCCTTTGAGATCGGCGAAGAGGGGAGAGAGGACGGGATCTTTGCGGTCGGTGTTGCCGGCGTATTCCTGGCCGATAGGTTGATTTGGATCTTGGGGCTGGAGAGTGCCGGGAAAGCCGTTCAAGGCGAAGAGTTGCATCGAGTCGGCGGGGCGAGAGTAATCGGCGAGTGTGGAGAAGAGGCCCAGGGCGGCGGGCAGAGGGAGATTAAGCTGCTTGAGGCGAACGGCGACTTCACCGGTGAGGATAGCGCCAGCGGAGGTGCCGAAGATGCCGATGTCGCGCGGCTTGTGAGATTTGAGGAGATCTTTGTAGACAGCGACGACGTCGTCGACTGCGGCGGGAAACGGATTTTCGGGAGCGAGGCGGTAGTAGACAGAGACGACTTTGATTTTCGCGAGATTGGCGATGGGGTCGCCTTCGATGAGCGAGCCGGAATCGGAATTGAAGCCGCCGCCATGCAGATTGATGAGGACGAGATTGCGATTTGCCGCGGGAGTTTCGAGAGGGGTGATGATCTCGGTGGGAACTCCGGCGGTGGTGGTGGATTGGATGTTGACGGGGAAGAGGCGCTTCGCTTCGGCGGATTGGCGGGCGCGCCATTCGTCGGTGCGCTTGCGGCGCGTGGCAAGGTCTTCAGGGCCGGGAGTGGAATGCGCGAGCGAGGCGAGCCATTTTTGCGCTTCGGGGCTGATGGTCGAGGGCATGGGGACTACGCGGGTGATGTGCGCGGTGCCGTTGGGGTCGAAGCTCGCGGAATCCGCGGAAGGAGGAGCGAGAGAAGCGGGCTTGGCGCAGGCGATCAAATACGCGCCCACAAGCGCGAGCGAAAGCGGTGCGAGAAGCTTATTTGCCATCGACGAGACCTCCCGATGAGGAAAGCGGCCGAAGCGCAAGACCGCCGCGTTTAGCGATGAGCATCGTACATGCGATAGGAAGGCAGGGAAAACTATTTTACGATGAGGAAAAAGTGCGGCCGACCCGGGAGACCACTGGTCGGGGAGTTGGAGAATTGGCAACCCTCGTCGCGGAGCGCTATGCCAAAGAAGGCCGAAGGACTGGCGTTGTGTATAATTAAGGCCTTGGGGAATTCGCGGAATTCATGCCAGAAGAGACAAAATCGGTAAGGGCTAGCGCGGTGGTGTCGCATGAGCGGCGGCGGCGGTTTCGTCGGACGCGTGCGCGCGAGCTGAAAATGATCGCCAAGGCGCTGGCGTCGACGAAGCATCCGATTTTGGTGCACATCATTCCGATGCGGCGCTGCAATCTGGACTGCGGGTATTGCAACGAGTACGACAATGTGTCGAAGCCGGTGCCGCTTGCGGAGATGAAAAAGCGGCTGGATATTCTGGCGGACATGGGCACGTCGATCATCACCATCAGCGGAGGCGAGCCGCTGATGCATCCGGAGCTGGAGGAGGTGATCCGGCACATCCGGACGCGCGGGATGATCGCGGGAATGATCACCAACGGATTTTTGCTGAGCAGGGAGCGGATTAGGACGCTGAACGAAGCGGGGCTCGAACACTTGCAGATCAGCATCGACAATCTGGTGCCGGATGAAGTGTCGAAGAAAAGTTTGAAGACCCTGGATATCCGGCTGGAATGGCTTTCGGAATTCGCTGTTTTTCAGGTGAACATCAATTCGGTGCTGGGGAGCGGAGTGAAAGATCCGGAGGATGCGCTGAAGATTGCGCACCGTGCGGTGGAGCTGGGAT
>JBARCY010000042.1:0-16641 GCA_049794595.1 Candidatus Acidiferrum sp. | reverse complement strand
ACCAGTCGGACGGGCAAGTATTTGTTTTGTTCGTGATCGTGGTGGCGGCAGCGGAAGCGGCTGTCGGGCTGGGAATCATCATTCTTACGGCGCGCAACCGGCAGTCTTTGAACGTCGAGCGCGTGGACTTGCTCAAACTCTAATGCCCATACTCGACCATCTGTGGATCATTCCGCTGCTGCCGCTGCTCGGCTCGGCCATCAACGGCCTATTGGGCGCCGAGTGGCCGAATAAGATCGTCAATATCGTTGCACTTGGAGCGACGGGCCTTTCTTTTCTGTGTGCGGTCGAAGCCGTGCGGGAATACCTGGCATTGGTGGCTGAAAACCAGCCTTTCCCGGCGCAACACTATTTCAACTGGATTGTGGCGGGAAACTTTCACGCCGGATTCGATCTACAAATCGACCAGCTTACCGTGGTCATGCTCATGGTCGTCACGGGCGTCGGCTTCCTCATCCACATTTATTCCACTGGGTACATGGCGCACGAGGGCGGCTACTACCGATTCTTTTCGTACCTCAATTTGTTCATGTTCTTCATGCTCATCCTGGTGATGGCGGCGAACTACGTGCTGCTGTTCGTAGGATGGGAAGGCGTCGGACTGTGCAGCTATCTGCTCGTCGGCTTTAATTTCCTGAAAAAGTCGGCTGCCGACGCAGGAAAGAAAGCGTTCATCGTCAACCGCATTGGCGACTTCGGATTCATGCTCGGCATGTTCCTGCTCTTCCGCACGTTCGGCTCGCTGGACTTCGTAACCGTGTTCCAAAAGGCCGCGCCGATGCAGCCCGACGCCATCGGGCATCTCGGCGTCTTGACGGTGGCCTGCCTGCTGCTCTTCATGGGAGCCACGGGCAAATCGGCACAGCTTCCTCTCTACGTCTGGCTGCCGGACGCCATGGAAGGCCCCACGCCGGTTAGCGCGTTGATTCACGCGGCCACCATGGTGACCGCGGGCGTTTACGTCGTCGCGCGTTCGCACGTGCTTTTCACGCATGCGCCCACGGCCATGCTGGTCGTCGCCATCGTCGGCTGCGCCACGGCGATCTTCGCCGCAAGCATCGGCCTGGTGCAGACGGACATCAAGAAAGTTCTCGCGTATTCAACCGTCAGCCAGCTTGGCTACATGTTCCTAGCTTGCGGAGTGGGCGCTTTTTCGGCGGGCATTTTTCACTTGATGACGCATGCCTTTTTCAAAGCTCTGCTCTTCCTCGCGGCCGGCAGCGTCATCCACGCCATGGGCGGCGAACAGGACATGCGCCACATGGGCGGCCTCAGCAAAAAAATCAAGTGGACGTATATCACCATGCTCACGGCCACGCTGGCGATCACGGGCGCTCCGCTCTTCGCGGGCTTTTTCAGCAAAGACGCGATCCTGCTGGCGTCGTTCCAGAGCGAGAACGGCGGCGCGGCAACCGGACACACTCTCTATGCGGTCGGCTTGTTCGCCGCGTTGCTGACCTCCTTCTACATGTTCCGGCTAATCTTTCTGACGTTTTTCGGCAAGCAGAAATACGATGAGCACCACGTCCACGTGCACGAATCGCCGTGGAGCATGCTCGGCCCGCTCGTCATTCTGGCTGTGCTCTCGATTTTCGGCGGATGGTTTGCTCTTCCCTCGTTCTGGGGCGGCCCGGATTACTTCTCGAATTTCCTTGCGCCGGTTTTCAGCGGTGGCGAATCAGCCGCCACGGAAGCGGCTACCCATGCGCTCGAGCTGCCTCTCGCAGGAGTCGCGGTCCTCACCGCGCTGATCGGATTCGGCATCGCCTTCTGGCTGTACATCAGCCGGCCGGGCAAGTCCGAGGAGCTGGCGAAATCCGTGCGCGGTGTGTACACCACTTTGCTGAACAAGTATTACGTGGATGAGTTCTACGCCGAGGCGGTGGTCAAGCCGCTGATGTGGATTTCGACCAACGTACTTTGGAAATTTATCGACGTGGCGGCCATCGACGGGGCCGTCAACGGCGTCGCCAGCAGCGCGACTTCCATCGGCGATACCGTGCGGCACACGCAGTCGGGTAACACGCGCAGCTACGCGGTGTGGGTCGTGATCGGCGCGCTCGTGGTCATCGCCATCATTTTCTTCTGGCCCGCGGCTGGGCTGGTCTCCGGGATGGTGCGCTGATGCCTGCCGGACCGCTGCTCTCGATTCTGATCTTTTTGCCTGCGTTTGGCGCTATTGCCCTGCTCTTCCTGCGCAACGATGACCACGAATGGATCCGGCGCTTGGCGTTTACCGTCTCGCTCGCCGAATTTATTTTTTCGGTCTGGTGGCTGCTGAGCGGCGTCTCTCTCAGCAGCTCCGGCTACCAACTGGTTGAATTCCATAAGTGGATCGCGCTCGGACCTCATGGATCGGCGCCAGAAACTTTCATCAACTATCATCTCGGCGCGGACGGCATCAGCATGTTCCTGGTCATCCTGACCACGTTCCTCACCGTCGTCTCGATCCTCTGCTCGTGGAACAGCATCGAGAAGCGCGTCAAAGAATTTTTCGTGATGATTTTGCTTCTGGAGGTCGGCGTCGTCGGTGTCTTCCTGTCGCTCGACCTCTTTCTCTTCTTCCTTTTCTGGGAAGTGATGCTGATTCCCATGTACTTCCTCATAGGCATCTGGGGCCACGAGCGGCGCATTTACGCCGCCGTCAAATTCATTCTCTACACGATGGCCGGCTCGATCCTGATGCTGGTCGGCATTTTGTGGCTGTACAACGCCACGGGCACGTTCGATCTGCCAGCCATCCAGCAGGCGCTGCAAAACGGAATTCTTGTTCTGCCGCCGCAGACAGAAACGCTTCTCTTCCTCGCGTTCTTCGTGGCCTTCGCCATTAAAGTTCCGCTCTTCCCGTTCCACACCTGGCTGCCCGACGCGCACGTGGAAGCGCCTACGGCCGGCTCCGTAATGCTGGCTGGGGTGCTCCTGAAGATGGGCACGTACGGCATGATTCGCTTCTGCCTGCCGCTGTTCCCGGATGCTTCGCGGCGTTTTGCGCCCGCCATCGCGGTCCTCGCGATCATCGGCATCATTTATGGAGCGCTCGTCGCTCTCGTCCAGCCTAACCTGAAAAAACTTGTCGCTTATTCGAGCATCAGCCACTTGGGTTTTGTCGTCCTGGGCATCTTCGCCTTCCACGTTGTGTCCATGCAGGGCGCGGTCTTCCAGATGTTTGCTCACGGGATCTCCACCGGGGGTCTCTTCTTGCTAGTTGGCATGCTCTACGACCGGCGCCACACCTTCGAGATATCCCAATTCGGGGGCCTGGCAACGCCCCTGCCGCGGCTCGCGGCCTTCTTCTTGTTTGTGGTGCTGTCTTCGCTCGGCTTGCCCATGCTCAACGGCTTCGTCGGCGAATTTCTGATTCTCCTCGGCACGTACCAAGTGCATTGGGGCTGGGCTGCGTGGGCGGCTCTGGGAGTCATTCTTTCGGCTTGCTACCTGCTGTGGTCTTACCAGCGCGTCTTCTTCGGCGAAGTCACGGTCGAGAAAAACCGCACGCTGCCAGACGTTTCCGTGCGCGAGCGCACCATTCTCGTGACCATGGCTGTCGTGATTCTTTGGATGGGAATCGGCTCGACATTCATCACCCGCCGCACGGCGGTGGCCAGCCAGTCAGTGCTCGATCAGATGACGCCGCCTCCACAAGCATTTGATGCGCTTGCGCCGGCGAAGCCCTTGCGGCAACCGCAAGTCAGGCAACAACTAGCCGTGCCTGCCGGGACCGCACAAATACCAATCTCACTCGAAAGGCTCGGAACCCGCTAAATGTCCGCGTTCCCCAGCACCGCAGACTTGCTTCGCGTCCTGCCCGAACTGATTTGGTGCGGCGTTGGCGCGCTTCTGATGCTGCTCCAGCCGTTCGTCAGCAGCCGCCGCGCTCTCACCACGGTCGCCGTCATCGGAGCGCTCCTCGGCATCTGCGGCAACTTTTATGCGGTACATAATCCGGGCCCCGCATTCGCCGGCCTTGCAGCTGCCGATCCTTTCAGCATTTTCTTCAGCCATCTCGTCGGCCTCATCGCCGTCCTTGTGATTCTCGCCGCGGCTCCCTATCTCGAGCGCGAAGGCCTCGCTGACGCGGAGTTCTACGCGCTCGTCCTCTTCGCCACCGCCGGAATGGGTGTGCTCGCCTCGGCCCAGGAGCTGCTCACCGCCTTCATCGGCCTCGAGTTGAGTTCCATCTCCAGCTACATCCTTGCCGGCTACCGCCGCGATTCCCTGAAATCCAGCGAATCCTCGATGAAGTATTTCCTGCTCGGTTCTTTTGCCACGGCATTTTTTCTTTACGGCATCGCGCTCGTCTATGGCGTCACAGGAACCACCAATCTGCTCCGCATGGACGCCGCCGATCCTTCCAGCAACCTCTTAAAACTCGGTCTTGCCCTGATTCTCATCGGCCTCGGCTTCAAAGTCGCGGCCGCGCCTTTCCAGATTTGGACGCCCGACGTCTACGAAGGCGCGCCGACTCCCGTTACCGCTCTTTTCTCCGCGGGGCCGAAAGCAGCGGCTTTCGCTCTGCTCCTCCGTATCTTTGCGGACGTTCACGCCGCCACGCAATTTTGGTTCTGGGCTTTTTGGATTCTTGCGGCAGCCACCATGTTCGTGGGGAATCTCGGTGCGCTGTTGCAGACCAACGTCAAGCGTCTTCTGGCGTACAGCTCGATCGCCCACGCCGGCTATATTCTCGTGGCGTTTGCCGCTGTCACCACGCTTTCGAAAGACACTGAAATCGGCGCCGCTCCCGCTTATGCCGCAGTGCTCTTTTATCTGCTCACCTATGCGCTTGTGAAAGTCGGCGCGTTCACCATCGTTTCGCAGTTCGGCGGCGCGGGCGAAAAACATCTCCAGCTCGATGACTTCGCCGGCCTTGGCGAACGCCAGCCCTGGGTGGCTGCCGTTTTATCGCTCTTCTTGCTTTCGCTTCTCGGCCTGCCCGTCACCGCCGGCTTCCTCGGCAAATTCTACATTTTCAAGGTTGCCATCGATTCGCATCTCATCTGGCTGGCTGTGCTCATGGCCATCAACAGCATCATCGGTGCTTACTACTACATCCGCATCATCGTGGTGATGTATATGCGCGAGCCTAGCGCGGAAATCGCCGCGACGGTCCCGGCCCGCTTCCCGCTGTCGGTGAACACCGTTCTGTTCATCGCGGCCGCCAGCGCCGTTTACTTCGGACTCTTTCCCAGCAAAATTCTGAGCTACCTGCTCCAGTCGAATCTCATCAATCATTGAGCCGGGCGATCCTTACTCGACACGGGCGGCGTGTCGTCCCGGCTATTTCGTATTCTCCCTGAAATAAAAAGGGCCCGCAGGTTTGCGCCCGCGGGCCACGGAAACTCTCGAATATTTCGTCTTAGACCTTGACGAAGACTACCAGCAATGTGAAGAGCGCCAGCGTCTCGACGAACACCAGCCCCAGAATCATGGCCGCGCGAATGACGCCCGCTGCCGCCGGGTTGCGCGCGATGCCTTCGCAGGCCGCCGCTCCGACTCTTCCCTGCCCGATCCCGCATCCGAACGCCGCGATGCCCATGCCGAACGCCGCGGCAATCGCCAAGAGCCCTTTGCCGCCGCCTACCGCCGCCGCCTGATCGCCACCCTGCGCAAACGCCGCTGGAGCGAGCACCAGCACTGTTGCCGCCATCATTGCCAGAACCTTCAGTTTCATCATCACTTCCTCCTTAGAATTGCCGCCAGGAGGTGGTTCCCGGACACCGAGCAGCCGGGCTCACGCTGAAACGGCCGAAAAATCGAAGCCATCCGCCGGATGGCGCGCGAAATCAGTGCTCCTCCGCCGTCGCCATGCCCAGATAAACCGACGGCAGAATCGTGAAGACGTAGGCCTGCACAAAGGAAACGAAGATGTGCAGTCCGAGAAAGAGAATCGGAATCGTCGCGGGGAAAATACCGAGCGCAATGCCGAGCCCGTGCTGTTTTTCCCAGCCCCACAAAGCGACCTGGGCAAAAAGCGCGAGGAACAATTCGTAGAGCAAATCGCTGGCAAAAATGTTGGCCCAAAGGCGGACAGTCAGGGACAGCAGTCGCGCGCACGTGCTGATGATCTCGACGGGAAAAATTAACAGCCAGAGCCCCCAGTGCACGCCGCCGGTGAACAGCTTCAAATAGCCGAAGATCCCGTGTTTGCGGATTCCTTTCCAGTTGAAATACAGGAAAACCAGGATTGCACCGGCGAGCGGGACGCTCTTGTCCGAGGTTGGCGGATTGAGAACCGTCGGAATAGCGCCGAAAAGATTGCCGATCAGCACGAAGAGGGCGATCGATCCGACCATGTAGAGATACTGATCGGCGTCGTGGCCGGCGTTTTCGCGGAGAATGTCGCGAAGTCCGAATCCTTGCGAATTCGTGATCAACAGTTCGGCGAGCTGTTGCGTTGCGCCGGGTCTTTCCACGGAAAGCCGGGATCGCACCCACAGAGCGAGGAGCGTGCCGATGATCAGCGCCACCACGCTCATCACCACCTGCTCGGGGATGGGTGTTTCCGGATGGCTCGGCGTAATGTGCAGCGCGGTCAGGAGCGCCATCGCCGCATGACCGAGGTACAAGTTCACTATCTTCGTCAGCCAGCTAATCGTGTATTCCATGCCTATCCCAGAGGATGCAAAATTTCGTACAGACTTGCTGCCAGCGTCGCGGCTCCCAGGGCGCACAACCCCACGAGCATGCTTACAAGGGGAACTTTCAGATATTCAAAAATAACATAGACGCAGAGGGCTATCAAGGCGTAGCGGAAGATCATGCGGAACCATGTTCCCAGCGGGACTCGGGGCTTTGCCAGGCCTTCTTGGGCCACGGAGGCCGCGACCAGCGCGTCCAAACCGCGCTTCAGCCAGCGAAAATTCAGCCAGGCAAGAATTGCGCCGATCGCCAGGCCCTCAGCCCAGGGCCATTGGCGCAGGATCACAGCGACGAGAGCCGCGGTGGCGCCTAGAAGCAGCGTCAGCCAGGCGATGCGCCGCTCCGTGCGGGCATAATCGGCTGTTTGCGCTGAGCCGTTCGGGGCGGTAGCAGAATGTTCAGCTTTTTCCATCGCCATTTGTTGGCAACCGCCGCAGGACGTCGCGCAGACCGGCGAAAAATCCCAGGCCGCCTAGGATCAACGTGAAGACGAGCTTGGTATGCAGCCAGTGGTCGAGAAGGTAGCCCAGAAAACCACCTACGGCGGTCGCACCGGCTAGCACGAAGGGCAGCTCCATCGCCATGCCAAATTGGGTGGTGAAATTCTTCGGCTGGGGAGCCGATGGCGGTGAGTCCGTCTTGTTCGGATTATTGGCCAAAGGCGTAGCGCGCGATGCGCAGGAATAATTCAGGATACAACCCAGTCGCAAGGGACACAAATACGGCGGCGGTCAGCGCCACGGTTTGGCCGCTGCTGATTGCGAGCGTGGGCGTTGCGAGTGCGGCTGAGTCAGCGGCCGGTGTTTTTAAGGCGTGCGCCGCGACGCGCCCGTAATAATACGCCGCCGCCAGCGCATTGAGGACGGCAAAGACCGCGAGCTCGGGGTGGGGCACGGCAATCAAGGCTTTGACGATGGAATACTTAGCCATGAAGCCGCCGGTTGGTGGCATCCCCGCGAGCGACATCATGAATACGAGCAGAAGCAGCGCCGCCGCGGGGCTCCGCTGGTACAAACCATTCAAATCGGCCAGCCGTATTAAAGCGTGCCCGCGCTGCTCGATCACAATCAGCAGGCCAAAGGCCCCGGCGGTCATGAAAAGGTAGACGACCAGGTAATACAATATGCCGCTAAACCCAGCCTCATTTGCGGCGACCAATCCCAGCAGGATAAATCCCGTATGGGCCACGGCGCCGTAGGCGAGCATCCGCTTCACGTTCGTCTGGCGAAATGCGGCGATGTTTCCCCACAGGAGCGATACAACGGCCGCGGCGCCCCAAACGTAAATCCATTTCTCATGAGCGAAGAGGAACAAAAAAGAAAAGACTCTCAGCAGCAGAGCAAAACCTGCAATTTTTCCGGCGGTGCTCAAATAGGCCGCGACCGGCGTTGGGGCCGATTCGGACAGGCCAGGAGCACACCAGTGAAGCGGGGCAACATCAATTAAAAAGAATGCACCTATGGCGATAAGACTGAGAGCGAGGACCGCGTGCCAAGCCGTAAGGCCGCCGAACGACACGCCGTTGTCGAGACGCACCTCGAGGATCGCGCCAATCCGCCCGAGATTGGTCGTCCGGAATATTCCGCACAAATCCAGAAAGCCTGCACACAACGCTGCTGAACTGCACGCCCAGAAAAGCGCATATTTTCTCCGCGCGGCCGCGGCGCGCTGTTCGTCGCGTGAAAACCCAGCAAGTGCGTAATAGCTCAGTCCCATAATCTCCAGCCCGAAGAGCACCGCGATCAAATCGACGCCCGAAACCATCAGCATCATGCCCGTGCAGGCGAACAAGAGCAGCGCGTAATATGACCCGCGACCTGCTTCTTCCAATTCGAGATAACGCACCGAAAGCAGAATGACTATCGCCGTGGAAGCCAAGAAAAGTGCCGCGAAGAAAAGAAACAGGGGATCGACCAGCATGCTTTGATGAAGGCCCAGAAGGCCAGGCGACGCTGGATTCGCTTCCCGGAGCGCCTGCACTCTTCCTCGCTGCGCATACAACGTAAATCCGCTGAAGGCCGTTCCCGCGAGTGCGAGCAATGCATTCCAGCGTTTCTCGTTCGTGGCCAACCAGCGATCGATCACCAGAATCCCGCAGGCAAAAAGGAGCAGCTCCATCTCCGGAAGGATGAGCGCTCCATCTCCGCTGAGGAAGCCGCGTACCGCGTTGATGAGTGTATGGATCATTCAGGAGGACTGTTGTGACAGCTGGGACGCCACCCGCAGCGGACGCCGTGGCTTTGGCACGAACTTTAGCGCTACTTTTCGAACAGCAGTTCTCCCGCCCGATGCGTCGCTTTCACCACGGCTTTAATAAGCGTGACGCGGAGCTTGCCTTCTTCCAGCTCCATAATTCCGTCTATCGTGCAGCCCGCCGGCGTCGTTACCGAATCTTTCAACAGGGCCGGATGGTCGCCCGTCTCGAGCACCACGCTCGCCGCGCCTTTCATCATCTGCGCCGCAAGCAGTGTCGAAACATCGCGCGGCAATCCCACTTTCACGCCGGCTTCCGCGAAAGACTCCAAAATAATGTACGCAAAGGCGGGCCCGCTCGCGGAAAGCCCCGTCACTGCGTCCATATTCTTTTCATCGACAACCACCGTGCGGCCCACCGCGTCAAACATCGCTCGCGCCATTTCCAGATGTTCCGCGCTTGCATGTGCCCCACGGCAAATCCCTGTCATCCCGCATCCCACCGCCGAACACGTGTTGGGCATGGCGCGCACCACCGGCACTTTTCCGCCCGTGTGCTGCTCGATGTAACTCGTCGGCACGGAAGCCGCCACGGAAATGACCAGTGTTTTTTCGCTCAGCTCCGGCGCGATTTCCTCGAGCACGCTTCCCACCACTTGCGGTTTCACTCCCAGCAGCACAATGTCCGCGCCGTGTACAGCTTTGCGATTCTCCGTGATCGCCGTCACTCCCAGCTCTTTCGCCAGCGCAGCGGCCTTCTCGCTATGCTTCACCGTCGCCGTCACGCGCTTCGGGGAGAACAGCCCTTGTTTCAGGTACGCGCGCAGCAAAATCCCGCCGAGCTTTCCGGTCCCCAGAACCGCCAGCTTTTTGTCCGAAAGTTTTTGCGCCATAGTGCAAACATTGTTGACGCGAACCGCGCTTCGGTCAACCCAAGAATCATGTTCAGAAGGAGAAAGTCGAGCAGCAAAGCATGAACGAAAATGGATGTGCCGCAAGAAAGCGGCTAATCGTGGCGCGCGCCGTTCAGCACCTGAATGGCATGTGGCAAAAGATGCGCCACGGCATCCAGCGATTCCGACGCGCCCTTCGGACTTCCGGGCAGATTTACGATGAGCGTCTTTGACCGAACTGCCGCGATACCCCGCGAGAGCGCAGCCGTCGGCGTGTGCTCCGAGCCTTTGCGCCGAATTTCTTCGCCTATTCCCGGCACGATGCGGTCCGCGACCGCTTCCGTCGATTCCGGCGTGTTATCCCGCGGGCCAATTCCCGTACCACCGGTCGACAAGATCAGGTCCACGCGCCCGGAGTCCGCCAATTCGCGCAACTGCTCGCGAATATTCCCGGGATCATCCGAAACGCGCAGCACCGACATCACTTCCCAACCCAATCCACGGCACACGGCAACAACTGCAGGCCCGGAAAGGTCTTCGCGTTCCCCTCTCGAAACCGTATCGCTTATGGTGAGTACTGCGACGCGCATCAGGCGGGCTGCTTCGTTTCCACGGGGTCGCGGTTGGCTTCGTCCATCAACCGCATCGCTTCCATCAAAAGCCCGGTAGTGTTTCGCGTGGTGGTCGTGCGCGTCGATGCGTTCGCCGCGTTGAAATCAATCTCGAATTCGCCTGCGGTCCAAAGCACCACGCGGTAGACCGCGTCATCGCCTTCGACTTTTCCGCTCTTCGCATCGCGGCATTGCCCGTTCGCAAAAAAAAGCTCGCCTTGTTCACCGTTGTGATTCACGACCAACCGGCATGATTTCTGCCCCATCTCGAGCGACTGCATCAGGTCGATCATGCTCATCTCTTCCAGACGCCCTTGAATCACTCCGGGCCGCGACGCGCGCTTCTGCAACTTCTCAAGATGCAACCGATCTACAACTTTCTTCGCGATGCGCACCAAATCCTTCACGAGAAATGGCTTGGTGACAAAATCTTCCACGCCGTCCACCAGCGGCCGCAACCTTTCTTCAATGTCCGCGCGGCTGGCCATGAACAAGAAGGGAATGTGCCGCGTCGCCTCGCGCCCGCGCAACTTCTCAAAAAGCTGCCGTCCATCGAGCCCCGGCATTTTGTAGTCGCAGAGGATGACATCAGGCGCATTATCAATCACTTTCAACAGCGCATCCGCGCCGTCCGCCGCCGTCTCAACTTCACAAAACGGCTCCATGCCCTTGACGATCAAGTCCCGCACCAGCGGATTGTCGTCCGCCACCAGCAGCTTGACGGTTTTTGTGCTCGCCGCGGTCATCGACTCCGATTCCTTGCGCTTTTTTTGCGATTTCCCGCAGCTCTCGCTTCCCGAATATAGTCGCCGCTCTGCCCGCCCGTCTTTTTGACGAGAACAATCCCGCTGATTTCCATGCCCTTATCAAGAGCTTTGCACATGTCGTAGACCGTGAGGGCCGCGGCAGTAACGGCGACCAGCGCTTCCATTTCGACCCCGGTTTGGGCAGTCGCCGTAACTTCGGAGCGAACTTCCACGCCATTTTGGCACAGCCGCGCAGTCACATCAATGTGCGTCAGCGGCAGTGGATGACAAAGAGGTATCCACTCCGCAGTCCTCTTCGCCGCGGCAATCCCGGCAATCCGGGCCACTTCCAGCGGGTTCCCCTTCGGATTCCGCAGCCGCTTCACCGCACGCACCACTTGCGGCTTCATTTTCACAAACCCCTGCGCCACCGCCGTCCGTGCCGTCATCGCTTTCTCCGACACGTCCACCATCCTCACATCGCCGCGCTCGCCGTAATGTGACAGCTTCCCCATTCGCTCAATCGGTCTTTCTCTTCTCGGTGTGCTCGGTGCCTCAGCGGGCTCTGTGCACAGTCTTTTTAGTTCTTTCGTTCGCTCTGTCGCCCCTTCCTCAAAGCAAATCTCTTCGCAGCAAAACGTCCACCCTTTCCCCAACAGCCAACTCCTCCTCTTCCGCCGGCACCATCACATAACAATTCGCCTTAGCCAGCGCCGCCACGTCTCCCGATCCCTGCCATTTCAATGCCGTAACCTCCTGTTTTGCCTCTTCCCGTGACAGGCGCGCTGGTAAAAAGTGCGTCACTCCCGGTTTCTCGTGCAGCCCCTCGCCCAAGCGCGCTTCGATGATTGGCAAAGCCCGCGCTTCCGCTCCACTCAACAAATCCACCGCCGGCGTAACAAACAATTCAAACGTCACCATCGTCGACACTGGATTCCCCGGCAGCCCAAACAAAAACGTTTCTCCACACTTGCCAAAAACCGCCGGCTTCCCCGGCCGAATCGCCACCGCATCAAAATAAAACTCCGTACCCATCTCTTTAAGCACTTTCTCGACCAGGTCGTACTTCCCCATCGACACTCCACCAGACAAAACGAGCAAATGTTCCTGCAATCCTCGCCGGATCTTCGACGACAAATCGTCCTCTCGATCCATCGCGTTTCCGAGCAGCACCGGTCTGCCGCCCGCCAGCCGCACCTGCGCTGCAATCGATACGCTGTTGCTGTTGCGAATCTGGAATCGCCCCGGAATGCTGTCTACCGGCACGATCTCATCGCCCGTCGTCAGTATCGCCACACGCGGCTTTTGCCCACATTTCAGCTCCGCTGCGCCAACTTGCGCGGCAAGCGCCAGTTGCGCATAACCCAGCCGCATCCCTGGAGTCAGCAGCGTCTGTCCCGCGCGCGCCTCACTTCCACGCGGCACGAAGTTTTGCCCAGTCACTGCGGCACGCTCGAAGCGCACACTGTCGCCATCGCGCTTGGTGTGTTCGACCATCACGACGGCGTCCGCGCCGGACGGAACCGCCGCGCCAGTCATGATCTGCACGCAAGTCTCCGCCCACAACTCCTTGGTGACGCGGTCCCCGGCCTTAATCTCTCCCGCACACTTCAGCGTAGCTCCCGCTTTCGCATCCGCCGCAAACACGGCATACCCGTCGCGCGTCGCCCGGTTAAATGGCGGATACTCGCGGTCTGTCTTCACCTCTTGGGCCAGCACATACCCCAGCGCATCCCCTACGCGCACCTGTTCCGTAGCGCGCGGACCCTTCTTCTCCCCAATTTTTTCGATGACTATCTGGCGTGCTTGCTCGTAAGTGAGCATCGGTTGCAATTTCTCGAAGCCTTCTCCGAACTCTTCTCTGTGTCCTCGGTGTTCTCTGCGATCTCTGTGTAAAGTCTTTTTCTTTTACTATAACCACCGTGCCAGCAAAGTCCCCTCTGGCACAATCGTCGCATCCCGCTCCGGCCCCGTAGAAATCATCCCAATCTCCACCTGCAAGAAATCTCCAATAAATCGCAGGTAATCCAGGGCCGCCTTCGGCAATTTCGCCCCATCTTTCACGCCGTATGTCGTTTCGCACCAGCCCGGCAGCGTCTTGTATTCTGGCGAAACCTGCTCGTACTCTTCCGCCAGCGCCGGCATCTCTTTCAGCGTTTGCCCCTTGTATTTATATCCGACACAAACTTGAATCTCGCGCTGCGTATCAAACACGTCCAGCTTCGTCACCACCAGCGAATCGATTCCGTTGATCATTTTCGCGTAGCGCAGCACCATCAAGTCCAGCCAGCCGCACCGCCGAGCCCGGCCCGTCACCGCTCCAAACTCTTTCCCGCGCTCGCGCACCTCTTTCGCTTCCAACTCGGGCATCTCTGTCGGAAATGGCCCGCTGCCCACTCGCGTCGTGTAAGCCTTCGAAATTCCCAGCACATTCTTGATTTTAGTTGGCGGCACGCCCACGCCGGTCGTCGCGCCTCCAGAAATCGCGCTCGAGGACGTCACATAAGGATATGTCCCGTGATCGATGTCCAGCATCGTCCCCTGCGCGCCTTCGAACAGAACCGACCTCCCTTCATCCAGCGCGCGATTCACAAGCTCCGCGGTATCGCAAATATATCCACGAATTTTTTCGCCCAACTTCAGCGTCGCTTCCACTTCATGCGAAAAATCAATATCCGCGCCGTACGCGCCCTTCGCCAGCCGGTTCTTTTCGGCCACAACCCGGGTCGCCTTCTTTCGAAACAATTCCGGCTCCAGCAAATCGCACGTCCGCAAACCACGCCGCGCCATTTTGTCTTCGTACGCCGGCCCGATCCCGCGCGATGTCGTCCCAATCTTGTCCGCGCCGCGGGCGCCTTCCGCCGCTTTATCCAGCTCGCGGTGATATGGAAATATCAAATGCGCGCGATTGCTGACGTGCAACCGTCCCTTCACGTCGATCCCCGCCTTCGCCAGCGTCTCAATCTCCGCCACCAGCGCCGCCGGATCCACCACCACTCCCGTCCCAATCACCGCCTGCTGCTTCGGCCGCAAGATCCCGCAAGGAATCAGCTGCAGCACATACCGGTCCTTCCCAATGATGACGGTATGTCCGGCATTGTGTCCGCCCGCCACGCGCGCAATATAATCAAACGACCCCGCAAGGTAGTCCACCACCTTACCCTTGCCTTCATCGCCCCACTGCGCGCCCACCACCACCACCGATTTCATGCAGGCTCTCTCCTAAGCAAAACAGGCACTCCTGCCTGTCCCTTTTTCGCTCACACGGACCACACTCATCGCCTCAACGTTCACTTCATCATCACTACGTTGGAAAGCACCAAGAAACGGCAGGTTCTTATCGTAAGCTCGCCCTGCCCTCAACGCAAGCGAGCGGCCTATCGCTTCTTCCGCTTGAAGTACTCTCGTATCAGACCTAGGCAAATCCAATAGAACTGGCCCTCAAAATGAATGTGAGAAATCTGTGGTCCCGAGATGGGATTGAAGATCACGATTGCTACGCTGTTAGAATCCCTCGCCACAACAACGCAGCGATTGAAGGTTCTATGCTCATCGAATTGTGTGTGGCAACGAGTCCGCGTGAAGCGCAGCTCCAACTTCCCGAACAGGCTCCGCAGCTTGCGCTTCTTTGTGGCCGGAATATCACGACGCGCCGAAATTTCGCGTGCTGTCTTGTGGGCGTCAGATTTCCATGTGCCTATGAGTCTTGGATCGTGCACATCAACCTCACCTGGCCAGTTCGGAGCTTGAAATTATAGATTCTATATTGTAGTCTATTTTATAGTATCCGAGTTGAAATCCTATGCCCCTCAGCATAAAAAACGCTGAAACCGAGAAGCTCGCACGTGAGATTTCCGAGGAAACCGGCGAGTCCTTGACCGATGCCATCACCAACGCCTTGCGCGATCGTCTTCAACGCCTGCGCGGTCGCCGCCATGCAAAAAACCTGGTCCAAGAAGTAGATGACATCCTCCATCGAGTTGACACTCTTCCACACTTGGACGACCGCTCCGAAGACGAGATTCTTGGCTACGACTCCCAGGGAATCCCTTACTGATGGTCATCGATACTTCCGCCCTGCTCGCGATCTTTCTCGCCGAGCCTGAACGGCAGAATTTCCTCGAGCGCATTCGCCAGGACGGCTCTCGCTTACTGTCAGCCCCGAACGCTCTGGAGACATCCATTGTGCTGGAAGCGCGCCGCGGTGAAATTGCTGGCCGTGAATTCGATCTCTTTCTCCATCGGCTCAATATAGAAATAGTGCCCGTCGACGTATCACAGGTCGAAGTTGCTCGTACCGGATGGCGCAAATATGGCAAAGGTCGTCATCCGGCAAGCCTCAATTTCGGTGACTGTTTTGCTTACGCTTTGGCAAAAACATCCGGTGAGCCGCTCTTGGCAAAGGGAAATGACTTTCCGAAAACAGATGTCCATTGCCTTTGACATTTTGGCCGATCGATCCAACATCAGAGAATGATGTGTTACCCCTTGAGTTCGATGTAGCGAAAACACTCAACCAAATGATCGTTCACCATCCCCGTCGCCTGCATGAACGCGTAACAAATCGTCGAACCCACGAACCGAAATCCCCTCCTCTGCAAATCCTTGCTCATCGCATCCGATTCCACTGTCTTGGCGGGTAAGCGTTTGTGCGTCTTCCAGGTGTTCTGTTTCGGTCGCCCGCCAACAAATTGCCAGATATATTTGTCGAACGACCCAAACTCCTCCTGCACCTTCAAAAACGCCTGCGCATTCGCAATCGTCGCCGCAATCTTCAACTTGTTCCGAATAATTCCCGCATCCTTCAGCAGCTCGCGCACTTTTCTCTTGTCGTACCGCGCGACTTTCTCCGCGTCGAATCCGTCAAATACCTCGCGATACCGCGCCCTCTTCTTCAAAATCGTGTCCCAACTTAACCCCGCCTGCGCACCCTCAAGAATCACGAACTCAAACAACAGCCGGTCATCGTGCACCGGCACGCCCCACTCCTCGTCGTGATAAGGAATATTCAACTCACTCGTCGCCCAACGGCACCTGTTCAGAGTCATCTCGCCGCCCTATTCGCGCAATTCTATCGTAGAACTCACATTCCCTGTTCCAGTTATCCTGATATCACTTCTCCTCGAACGATAGAGATCAAATCTGCGCTCTTCGCCTGGTGTTCTGAATGACGTTTTCTGAGCACGCCACCCAGCACCGCATTCCCGTACGTCCAATTTGTCCCTTGAACAAACCCGTCCCCAGGCTATTCTCCTAGCAGGTAGAATTTTGCACTGCGGCAGCCTTGGCTGCCGCTTTTTTGTTTTGGAGCGGACAATACAACGTATGGAGGAGCGCACGACACACTGAGACCAAACAGAAGCATCTCGGCCGCGCAGTTTTGGTGCAACAGTAAACTCTTTAGAATCAACACTTGCGAAGCCGCTTGCAAACACTGCTGGCTCTGTTGACATCCTACAGGCGTGGGGTGGGCCTGAGGCGGTAGAGGTTGTAGGCAAGACCGAGCAGCAGAGCTTGGCGGATCTGGATGGCCAGGCTGCGCCCGGGAGCGCGCGAGGAGAG
>JBARCY010000041.1:0-18807 GCA_049794595.1 Candidatus Acidiferrum sp. | reverse complement strand
CACCACTTCCACCAGCTTCATCACCGGCACTGGGTTAAAAAAGTGCAAACCCACAAACCGCTGCGGACGCTTCGTCGCGGCGGAAATTTCCGTGATCGTCAGCGAAGAAGTGTTACTCGCAAAAATGGTCGCATGCGGACACAGCCCATCCAGCGCTGAAAATAGTTCTCGCTTCGCAGGCAGCTGCTCAATGATCGCCTCAATGATCAAATCGCAATCTTTCAAATCCTCCAGCGATGTCGTCCCGCGCAACCGTCCGCGAATTTCACTCTGCGCCGCCGCCGTCAAATTTCCCTTCTCCACCAGCCGCGCTAAACTTCTCTCGATCCCTTTCAATCCCTTCTCGACAATCTCCGGCGACACTTCCCGCACCACCGTCACAAATCCCGCCGCCGCGCACACCTGCGCGATCCCCGACCCCATCAATCCACACCCCACAACTCCCACTTTTTGAATTGCCATGCTCGCCTCGTTTGAAATTTGGTCCGGAATCGCCGGATTCGCCCGGCAAAGACAATCAAAAGTGTATCATCGACCGCGAGGTTCGCTGATTCCTAGCGAGATTAGCGCGTCATCTTCCGCGCTGCCAGGCGTTGAGCGGTCTATTCGAATCCGCGTCTCAAAGGGTAGTCAACAATGATGGCGCGTCCGTCGGTGAGAGCTTTAACGCAATGCCGCGCGTTGCTTGGAACAATCGCGACGAATCCCGGCCGTGCAATTTCAACTGTCCCGTCAATGGTTATTTCCAGCTCGCCCTCAACCACTTCGTAAACCTCTTCCTCGGGATGGAAGTGCTCGTGAATCGATGCGCCGCGCTTAAAATCGTAGTGTGCAAAAGTCATGCTTGCCGAGTGGAAGTAGCGCCCATACCAGCCCGGCAAGCGCTCGGTGACTTTGAGTTTGCTAACGTCGACAAGAGGCATACGTATCCTCCCGCGCCTGCGAACACGCCGGCCATGGTGCTCGTCCATCCGAAGCGTGCCCGCAAAAACGAGCAATTCTAGTTTGACAGCGATTCAACGATCATCGCAATCCCCTGCCCGCCCCCAATGCACGCCGTCGCCAAACCGTAGCGAAGTCCATTTCGTCGCAACTCATTCAAAATCGTAATCAGCAGCCGCGTCCCGCTCGCCGCCAGCGGATGCCCCAGCGCAATCGCCCCGCCATTCACATTCGTTTTGTCGCGATTTAAGCCGAGTACCTTCTCCACAGCAAGATACTGCGCCGCAAACGCCTCATTCACTTCCACACGATCCATCTGCCCCAGCGTAAGTCCCGCCAGCTTCAGCGCTTTCTGCGACGAAGGCACCGGCCCAATCCCCATGATGCTCGGATCGACTCCCGCCGTCGCCCATGCCACGATTCTCCCCAGCGGCTTCAGCCCGCGCTCTTTCGCCGTCGCCTCGCGCGTCACCACCACCGCCGCCGCGCCATCCACGATCCCGCTGGCATTTCCCGCCGTAACAATCCCATCCTTCTTGAACGACGGCGGCAATTTCTCGAGCGTCTCCATGGTCGTCTCCGGCCGCCGGTGATCGTCTTCGCTCACCACGATCGTCTTTTTCCCTTGCTTCACTTCCACGGGCACCAACTCTTCCTTCATCCGGCACGCTTTGTACGCCGCATCCGCCGCCTGCTGGCTCCGCAACGCGTACGCATCCGCATCTTTGCGCGTGATTCCGTGCTGCTCCGCCAACTTTTCCGCGGTCATCGCCATCGGCAAACCGCAAAAACTGTCCGTCAACCCCACAAATAACGAATCCTCCAGCGCCCCGCCGCCAAGCCGCAAACCGTTCCTCGCACCGCGAATTACAAACGGAGCCTGCGTCATATTTTCCATGCCGCCCGCCAGCACCATCGTCGCTTCTCCCAACAGCAAACGCTGCGCCGCCTGCGACACCGCCTCAATCCCCGATCCGCAAAGCCGGTTCACCGTCACCGCCGGCGTCTCCACCTTCAATCCCGCCTTCAATCCCACATGCCGCGCCCCATAAATCGCATCCGCGCTCGTCTGCATCACGTTGCCAAAAATCACGTGGTCAAACTCCGCCGCTTCTACTCCCGACCTTCGTATCGCCTCCTTCGAAGCATGCGCCGCCAAATCAATTGCGCTCACCTCCGAAAACGCCCCCGTATACCGCGACATCGGCGTCCGCGCCCCCGCCACAATCACTATATCCGTTGGAAACATAATTTCCTCACTGATCCTTCCGGACTCCCACTTCCCAGTTTACCGTCGAACTTCAAAAGTACAAATCCAGCTCGAAGCTCTTCACTGAAAGCTCGCGTGCCCATCATTGCTCATGGTTCCACGAAACTTCGGCCATCCTCCCTTCATCAGCCCGCCGTTTTTCTCACCAATCGCGTACACCACTCCTTCGTGATTGCCCTGCATCCCTTGTGTCACGACGTACACCGTCCCATCCGGCCCGATTGCCGGTCCCGGCGGCCCTAGACGGGAATTGTTGGCCGACCCGTCCACAGGAAATTCCCACCGTAGTCCCCCGCTCGGATCAAACGAGTACAGACTGTCTGCAGGCCGGCCCCTGCTTGCTGCACCCACATAGATCACTCCGTTTTCCGCCACCGCCGCCGGTCCGGTCCACAGCATCGGTACTTTCCACTTAACCGTCCCATCCGCACTGATCGCATTGAAGTTCGTCGAGTCCGCGATATAAACGACGCCTGTATTCGTAATAACCGGTGCATACATCCAAGTCCCTGGAATCGTCCACTTCATATTTTCGTGGTCATCGTATGCATTGAGCGACCTCGGCCCGGAAACCACGACCATCTTATCCGCCGACACCGCCAGCGATCCCCATTCCCCTCCCATCTCGGTCTCAGTTTTGTAAGCTTGGCCTTCCGTGTTGATCCATTGAAACTCTGTCTGCGAGCCTTGCAGCATCACCCCATTCGGCAAGATCGCCGGCGAGGACAGATTACCGATCACCACGCTTTCGAGGCCGCACACGAAATCCCCCGTCTCCAGGCTTAACACATACATCCCTCGATAAAAGCCGGGAACGTAGAGCGAGCCGGACGCGGAAGCCACCGGCGTCGCGTGCATCGAGCAAGACCAATACCGTGCTCGTGGGTCCTGCAGCGCGTTATTCTCCCCACTGTAAGTCCACTCCACCGACCCATCAGGCCGGATCGCGCTGATGCTGCATTTCGCGGTTCCCACATACACGATCCCCTCGGGCCCGATGATTGGCGAAACTGTTCCGGCATCATCCGTCGCATACTTCCACTTCACTTTGCCGTCTTTGCCCAGGGCGTAGAGATATTCCTCGCTCGCCACATAAACAGTCCCATCCTATGCAATCGCGGGCGTCGAAGATATTCTCCCTTCCGCCCGAAATGTCCACAGTAATTTGTACGGTCTATTTGCTGACTTCGACAAATGCCCGCAGCCACCAGTTGCCAACACCGCCGCCATTAAAAATAACTTTAGAGCTCTGGCCGCTGCTCGCGTCATAATGGAGTGAGTCCCCCTTTTTCCCTCGCCTGGTTACCAAACCGTCTTCACCTGCCCGCTACTCCGAATCTCTCGGTCTTTGGTCACAAGCGCGATGCCCTCCGCAATCGCTGTCGCGCCTATCAGCCGATCAGCAGGGTCGCGCGGATAAGGCGGAAAGAACTGTGTCCCCAGCATGGCGATCTTTGGACTGATCGGGATCACTGCCATCCGTCCTGCGATTTCTTCTACAAAGGCGTCCACCGCTCCGGTAATCTTCAGTCTGCCTGAGGTCATCAACTGTGCCAATTCCCAGAGTGTGATTGCGGCAATCGCGATTCCGCCACTCCCGGCCGCGCCTCGTATCGCATCGCTGGCAGGTCGCGAAAGTTTTTCCGGCTCGCTCGCCATCCAAGCTACAACACATGTGTCGAGCAGTATCATTCCCCCGCATCTTCCTTAAGTGCATTCCAATCGCTGAGCGGAACGACAGGAGATTCGATATCCCCGACAATCTCCATCCGTCCTTTCATGAATCCAAACAAGTCATCTTTTTCAGGCTGCGCAGGAATCACCTTGACGATTGGTTTCCCCCGTTTCGTCACAATCACCGGCTCTCCCGTGGCCTGCACCCGGTCCATCACCTTCAAACAACGCGACTTAAACACGCTCGCCTGCATCTTTTTCATGGGACTCTCCAGCTGACCATGGTCATTCTAACATGACCATTCATCCTCGGGCAATTTGTGTCCTGTTCCAATCCGCGCGCTCTATGATTTGCGATTAGCGTTCCGATTAGTCGCGATTACAATTTCGAGGCTTTTAACTTTCCTTGGTCAGACCTTCGGCGTCTCCAGCGTCACGACCGTATCCCCGCCTTTTTTGCGCGCTTCCTCGACGCTAAATTCCGCGCGATTAATCAAATCCGTCACGATATCTTCGCTATCGAAGTCGTGTTTCGCCACCGCTTCCACGATACCCGCGCTCAGCGTGATTTGCGTCGTGTCCCACGGCGGCCGCAAGCCCGAAGCCGCGCGCCGCAATTTATCAGCAAGATTCTGCGCTCCAGCCAGCGTTGTGTCCGGCAAAATAAACGCCAGCGACCACGACGTATACTTCACTGCTACGTCGTTTTGCCTAACTATTGGCTGAAGCGATCGCGCCAGTTGCTCCAAAAACCGCTCCAGCGGCGACTCGCCCTGCTGCCGCAAAATCTCCGCGCCGCGATCGATCTGCAAAATGGTCAGAGCCAGCGGAGTTCCCTGCGTCCGCGCCCGGTCCGCTTCCGTCAGCAAGCAACTCTGGTACGAGCTGCGGCTCAGCAAACCCGTCCGTTCGTCGGAAACGCCCATGCGCCGCACCAGAGATCGCAGCCGCGTGTGGCTCACGCTCATCAGCATCTGATCGCCAATGGCCTGCAAGAAATAAGCCTCGTTCGGTTTCCACTTGTGCGGCTCGGCGTGCCCCACGATTAACATTCCGGCGGGCGCTTGCGTCTCTTTGTCCGTAATCATCACGCCAAGCGCCGTCGAAAGCCCCAACTCGATGAGAATCGATCCCTCCGTCGCGTCGACCACCAGCCCGCCCAGCTCATCCGGCTCCGCTTTCTCCATTTCCGCAAGCAGCAGCACGATCTGCGCTCCCGGTGCAGGCTTGCTCGCTGGTCCGCAAAACTCCGCGGACATCTCCGGTGGCCGCCCCGGCGCCCCGACCACTGCGATACACCGCGCGCCGTGCAGATGTGAGCCCACTTCGTTCACCGCCGTGTTCAGCATCGCCCGCGGCGTTTGTTGCCGGAAGATCTTCTGGTTGATTTCGGAAATTTTCGAGAGATCGCGAAGCGTTTCCGCGCTATACACTCCAGTCCTCGTCGTGGGCGTGACCGGCTGCGCTTCCACGATCGGCGCCGCTGGTGCAGCCGCCGCGGGCGCGGCGGGTTCCTGCTTAGGTTTGGCCGCGCCCGGCGGCCACCAATTCGCCATCTGATAAAGATTCTGCAATCGCGCATTGCGCGCTTCCTCGCCCGGAAACATAGCCGCAATCTTCTGCAGCCGCTCGAGCGCCTTGCCTTGCAGCGAATACTGCAAAAAAATCTCCGTTTGCACGATCAGGTCCTCAAGCGCCTGCGCGTGCCGTCCTTCCTCCGTGTTCGGCTGCGGCGACGCCACGCCGGTTCCCGCGCCGGTATTGGATGGTGGAGGCGGTGCGGAGGTCATGGACTTCGCCAATCTGCCGCCCACGCGCTTCAAAAACGCTTCGTCGACGTGACCGCGAAGTTTATCCATCCTCTCCTGGTTCCGGTAGTCGTACGCGTCGATGTCCACCAGTCTCTCGAGCGAATCGCAAGCCTTACGGAAATCACCGGCATTAAAATACACGTCGAAAAGTTTCACGAGAATTTCAAAATACTGTGTTTCGCGGTTCAGCTCGTTATAAACCGAAGCCCAAAATTCCAGCATGCCCTGCGAGTGCGGATGCTTTGAGGCAATGGCGTCCAATTGCGTGGCGAAATCATTTTGCCGCTTGTCCGCGAACATCCGGCGCTTGATCGTTTGAAGCACGTCCACGCCTTTTGTAGTCTGCGCGGAGGCTGCGTACGCATCGGCAAGCTCGAAGAGCCTTTCCACCCCTGCATTTTTCTCGCGCAAAAGCTTTTCGAGAACTTCCCGCGCGCGGTCCAGATTCCCCCCGCGGATCAACGCGTCGCCAAACGTTTCGAGGAAGACTGTGTCGCTCTCCGTAGCCGCAAAAGGCTCGAGAAGCGTGGCTGCCTCCGCGGCTCCATCGCTTCGCAGTTTTGCTTGTGCGTAAAGCAGCGCAACGCTCCGCTCGGACGGCGCGAGTTTGTGGGCCCGGCCAAGAAGCTTCAGCGCATCCGCTTCGGAACCTCCAGCCGTTGCGAGTTGCCCCGCCCGTAGAAAAGTACGCGCCGCCAGCGCGTTCTTTCCGATCTGCTCCGCCGCCTCCGCCAGCCGCAGTTGCCGGCTCAGATTTTCCGGATCGAGCTGCGCGATTCGTTCCCAGCAAAAGAGCGCGTCTTCCTGGCGCCCCAGGTTGGTGAAAAGCTCCGCGGCCTTGGAGTACTGATCGATCGCCTCTTCGGGATGATTCTGTTTTTGCTGCAGGAAAGCGTACCGCGCGATTCGTTCCGGCGGCTGAGCGGTCGGGCCGCTTCGCAAGAAGCGGTTGTAAATGGCCAGCGCTTTGGTTTCGTCTTTCGGTTCGATCAGCAAATCGAAGAGCAGCCCGTAATAAACGGCGGCGCGGTCCTGCTGATCCATCCGCGCATAAAGATCTCCCAGCGCCTGCGTAGCTTCCTGATGCTGCGGCGCCTCATCGAGCACCGCTAGATAGGCCTCGATAGCGTCCTCGACGCGGTTCTTCTCGAGGAATCGCTTTGCGCGGTCCAAATGTTTGCTGACGTCTGCGGCCATCCGTCTCGATTGCCTTTATTTTGGTTGGCGGACCAATCGGGCCATGCATCCCGCCCTGTTTCAGTCCCATTCCACTATATACCGCTAGAGAGAGCGCTCCAACCCGCACTGCAGTCGTTGATGTAGGACTTAATACGCCATCGTTTCGGCGCATATGGCGATGTGGACGCCAAGATCCCTGAAATCCTGCAGCCGAAGACCCATCTCTATTTGTAACAGTCAACTGGTTCGGAAAATCTTTGGACGCTTCTATTTCACGCCCTTACTCGCGTCCCAGGAGCCTTGCTCTTTGCGCACGTAGACAATTTGCCCGATATGGTAAGCGTTGTGGGCGTTGACGTGCGCGATTCCCGGAGCTATTTCTTTCAGCTTGGCCTCGTCCGCGTTCTCGACCAAAGTCTCCAATTGCGTCAAAACGTCGTCGAGCCGTTTCACGGTTTCGCTCCAGCTCTTGCTGTCGAAACTGTTGAAGGTTTCGTCGTTGTTACCGTTGTAGTTTGCCTGCTTCTCTCCCGTCAGCTTCTCGAGTTGCCGCTCGTTCCAAAACACCAAGTGATTGGTAAGCTGTCCCACCGAGTGATTCCCTTTGCCATCCGTCCAGCTCGCTTGTTCCGGCGTCAGCCTCGCAACCGCCACGTCCGCGCACACAAACCATTCGCTCTTGTTGTGCGTGCTTCGCAACTGGTCCAGCAAAATGCTCTTGAGCGTCGGCGCCTTTTGTTCCTGCGCTAGCGCGGGAACTGCCATTGCCAACATCGCTATCATGAATAGCCGTCGCATACCCGTTTCCTCCCCACACCCTTCCGCCGGAGCCTCTTCCAGCGTCGTCTCTGCCGAGCAGTATACGGCACGGCTGCGAGGAATGGCGATTTGTGGCAAACTGAACTGTCACACGGCACGGTTTTGCGCAGCCTGGTGTCTTGGCTCCTCGAAGCATGCGGCTCCTGCCGGTAGCTGAATAAAATAAAAGCAGTCGCAAAACGGACGCGACAATCGAGTTACATGGATCCGAAGTTCATACGCAATTTTTGCATCATCGCGCACATCGATCATGGCAAGTCCACGCTCGCGGATCGTCTGCTCGAGATGACCGGCGCGCTTACGCAGCGCGAAATGCACGAGCAGGTGCTGGACTCCATGGATCTCGAGCGCGAGCGCGGCATCACCATCAAAGCGAAGAGTATCCGTCTGCACTACACCGCGAAAGACGGAAACACCTACCAGCTCAATTTGATTGACACGCCGGGGCACGTGGATTTCTCCTACGAAGTGTCGCGTGCGCTCTCCGCGTGCGAAGGCGCGCTGCTCGTCGTCGACGCCAGCCAGGGCGTCGAAGCGCAAACTGTTGCGAATACGTTTCTCGCGGCGGGCAATAATTTGACGATCGTACCGGTCATTAACAAGATTGATTTGCCGGCCGCGCAAATCGATTTCGTCAAGGAGCAAATTGAAAACGTGCTCGCGATTCCCGCTGCGGACGCTCTGCTGATCAGCGCGAAGAGTGGCCTCGGCGTCGAAGAAGTTCTTGAAGCCATCGTGAAACGCATCCCGCCGCCGAAAGGCAGCTCGGAAAATCCGCTGCAGGCGCTGATTTTCGACTCCTGGTTCGACATCTATCGCGGAGCCGTCGTTCTGGTGCGCGTGATGGAAGGCCGCGTGACCAAGCATCTGAAAATCCGGCTCTGCTACAGCAACGAAACGTACGAAGTCGAAACGCTCGGCACGCTGACTCCAAAACCGGTCGCGCTCGAAGAGCTTGGCGCCGGCGATGTGGGTTTCATCGTCGCGAACATCAAGCGTGTGGCGGATGCGCGCATGGGCGACACCGTCACGGAAGCGGCTCGGCCTGCCGCTCCACTGCCCGGATTTGAAGCCATTAAACCAATGGTCTTCGCCGGACTGTTTCCCGTGCTCGCCGATGACTACGAACCGCTGCGGGACGCCCTCGGCAAATTGCAACTGAACGACGCGGCGTTTTTTTACGAGCCGGAAAATTCCGTGGCGCTGGGTTTCGGTTTCCGCTGCGGCTTCCTCGGCTTGCTGCACATGGAAATCGTGCAGGAGCGCCTGGAACGCGAGTTCGGGATCAACCTCATTACGACCGCGCCCAGCGTGCGCTATCGCATTACGCGCGTCAGCGGCGAAGTGATCGAAGTCGACAGCCCGGCGAAATTTCCAAATCCCAGCGACATCGAAAAAATCGAAGAGCCGATCATCACCGCGATGATCATTACCAACAATGAGTCCGTGGGAGCAATTCTTCAACTGTGCCAGGAAAAACGCGGCACGCAGAAAAATCTCGAGTATCTTTCGCCGACGCGCGTGATGCTCACCTACGAACTGCCGCTCAACGAGATCGTGCTCGATTTCTACGACCGGCTGAAAAGCGTTTCACGCGGCTACGCTTCGCTGGACTACCATCTTGCCGGCTACAGCGAATCGGACCTGATCAAGCTGGATGTGCTGGTGGCCGGCGAACCGGTGGACGCGCTGGCGCTGATCATCCATCGGGAGTTCGCGCAAGAACGTGGCCGCGAATTGGTGACGCGCCTGCGAAAACTGATTCCGCGCCAAATGTTTGAAGTGCCCATCCAGGCGGCCATCGGCAGCCGGGTCATAGCCCGCGAAACTGTCGCGGCCATCCGCAAAAACGTGCTCGCCAAGTGCTACGGCGGAGACATTTCGCGCAAACGTAAGCTCCTCGAAAAGCAAAAAGAAGGTAAGCGCCGCATGAAGCGCGTCGGCCAAGTCGATATTCCGCAAGAAGCCTTTCTTGCGGTCCTCAAAGTGGCCTCCTCTTCCGACGATGATTAGTCTTTTTGGTGACAGACCAGTTCTCTCACTCCCGCTCCTCCCTCTGTTCGCCGAGATCTCTGAGGAGGACGTCCTTCAATTCATCTGAATAAAGACGCACGTTCTGCAGCTTCTTGAATTTGCCTTGACGATTAAACTTGTTAGCTCGCTTATCCCGCCTGTAAATTTCCCTGAACAATCCCTCCAGTTCTTCGATCTCCTCATTCCGGATATTTTCCCAGACTACAAACATGGAAAAATGTGTCCAGTCTTTCCGCGTACTGCGAGCGTGCCGGTCGAGTCTGGCGCGAAGCCCGATTCCAGTCGTTGTCATCCCGATATAGACGACGTCGTACTTCTTTACGCGGGGACGAAACTTATGCAGGGCGTAAATACCTCGTATGCCCTTTGGCACGAGACTCCGTTCCTCTTTTTTCAACCATTGTGCACTTCGCTTGACTAGACGTAGCTCAGATTCGGGCATGTGATCTCAGTCCTTTCGCTTTACTTCGGTGGCGAGGCGGCCGCGGTGAAGCTGGATGGCGACCGCGTCGCCGATATTCACTTGGGCGGCGTCGCGGAGGAGGTTGCCGGCGGCGTCGGTGGCGATGGCGTAGCCGCGTTCCAGGACTTTTAGGGGGCTGCGCTCCTGGAGCTGGAGAGCGAGGCGCTCAAGGCGTTCGCGCTTGGTGCGCAACAGGCGCTCGATGCGGATGCCTAGATCGGCGCTGCGTTTTTCGAGGCGCAGGCGGAACGCGGAAATTTTCACGCGAAAATCGAAAGTAGCGATACGCAGGTGCAGCGCGGTGAAGCGTTTGCGCGATTGTTCGAGGCGCGCGCGGAGGCCTAGCGCCAGGCGGGAAGTCATTTCGTCGGCGCGCTGGCGCTGCTGGCGAAGGAGATCTAGGGGGCGGCGGAAGCCGCGGCGGGCGGAAAGTTCGTGGACGCGCTTGCTGAGATCGAGGAGCCGGTAGTGGACGAGGCCGGCGAGCGTTTCGCACAGGTCGGCGATGTGTTTATCGAACTCGCGGCGCGTTTGGACGACGAGCTCGGCGGCGGCGGACGGGGTGGAAGCGCGAACGTCGGCGACAAAATCGGCGATGGTGAAATCGGTTTCATGGCCTACGCCGGAGATGACCGGAATTTCGGATGCGGCGATGGCGCGAGCGAGAGGTTCTTCGTTGAAGGCCCACAAGTCTTCCATGGAACCGCCGCCGCGCGCGAGGATCAGAACGTCCACGAGTTTTTTCTGATTGAAGAATTTCAGCGCTTTGACGATTTCCGCGGCGGCGCCTTCACCCTGGACGCGCACGGGAAAAACGGTCAAGTGGACGTTGGGAAAGCGGCGGCGCAGGATGCGTACAACGTCGCGGACGGCGGCTCCGCGCGGCGACGTGACTAGGCCAATTCGGCTAGGGAGCATGGGAAGCGGCTTTTTGCGGTCGGCGCCAAAGAGGCCTTCGGCTTCGAGGCGTTTCTTCAATTGCTCAAAAGCTAGCTGGAGCGCACCAAGGCCGATGGGGTCAATGTTCTCAACGTAGATTTGGTATTCGCCGCGAGCTTCGTAGACGCTGATCGAGCCGTGCACGGCGACGTGGAGGCCGTCCTCGGGACGGAACTTTATGCCGCGCCGCTGCTGCTTGAAAAAGACGCAGCGGACTTGGGAGCGGTCGTCCTTGAGGGTGAAATAGATGTGGCCGGACTGGGCTTCGCGGCAGTTGGAGATTTCGCCTTCGACCCAGATGTCGGTGAAGTTTTTGCCGAGGAGGTCGCGGATGCGGGCGGTCAGCTCGCTGACGGTTAGGGCCCGGCGGGTGGGTTGGAGGTTGAAGGTGAGCTGGGTTGTCATGAGAGGAAGCGGCGAGTGGCGAGTGACGAGTGGCGAGTGGAAGAGCACAGCCAGGATTGGCTGTGCCACCGGGCAGGATACTGTCTCGGATTTCTAGCTAAAAATTTGCTCCCCTCCTCCCGGTTTTTTTGTAAACGCAGATTCTGAAGGACTTGAAGTCCTTTAGATTGAGACGGATTCGCAAGTGCTGATTCTAGGGGAGTTACTCTGGCGCGTTGCGATGATACCGATTGTAAAGGACTCAGGGGAAAAGAGATCCTCTGGCCAACAACTGACAGAGCACAGTTTGGCAGAGAAGAAGGAGGTAGGTTCGCGGAAAGCGGCGGGGGAAGGGTGGACATGCGTTTGCCCAGCTTTTCTCCTCCGTGACGTAAGCCCTGATTATACCATATCGGTATGCATTGTCAAGTGATAACTAACAAGTCGTTTGTTTCGTGGCGGATAGCATAAGCTTCGAATCGGTTGCGGTGCCGGCCATCGTGCGACGAGTTGGGGAAGTTTTGCCGCGCGCATTGCGGAGGGCGGCGAGGCGGGGGCTGAGGCCAAGGCCAGTGACGCATTGATGGAGGTCCGCGCAGTGACAGTGCTGCAGGCGCTCTAACAGGGTGAGCAGGCGGCGGGTGAAACCAAGGCGCTGCTGCAGTTCGGCGATTTTGCGGGTGGTGAGTTTCCGCCAGCGGGTAGAGACCGGCGTGTTTTCGCGGAAGCCGTTGAGGAAGAGTTTGATTTCCGCGAGGGTGAAGTCCATCTCACCGGCGAAACGGATCAACAGGACGCGATCTAGCTCGTCAGTCGAATAACGGCGCTGGCCACCGATGCGCTCCGCTCTGGCGAGAAGGCCGATTTTCTCGTAGTAACGAATGCCGGAAGGCGCGAGACGGGCGCGCTCGGCGAGTTCTCCTATTTTCATCCGTGTCCTCCTCGTTTGACGATGTGAAACGCCGAAGAACCAACCTCAAGAGAGCGGGCCCGGCACCCTCCTGGCGGCGGAAACCCACCTTCAAAAAGCGAGGGTAGGACACCGCTGGCTGGATTTCCGCTTGACTTAAAGTCAGCTTTAACTTCTAGCATTTCAAATGCGAGATGGCAAATCAATTCTGGAGGACGAAATGAACAACGACCGAAAGCGGCGGATGCATGGGACCACCAGGAGAATCGGAGTTTTTGTTGTGGCGCTATCGATTGTGGGGGTGGCGGCGGGGCGCAGTTTGGGGCACCAGGACGGAAAAGAGAGTGGACCGACCAAAGTCGAAGGGAAATTTTATTGCAACATCAAAGCTCTTTCGGCAAGCGAGCGCGCGCGGCTTAAGGAGTTGACAGAGAAGCTGCTCTCCGCGCGTAACGAAACCATCGAGACGGAAAAGGGCTACGAATTTCAGTATAGCCCGGAGAAAGTTTCGATTGCGGAGGTGGGTGAGTGGGTCGTGCTGGAGAGCAAGTGTTGTCCGTTTTTCGATTTTCATATTGATTTGGAGAATCAGGGGAAGTTGGTGTGTTTGCGATTGACAGGAAGCACGGGAGTAAAGGCGTTCATTCGGTCGGACTTCCATATTTAGCAGAGGGAAACGGCCAAAAAAGGGCCGCCCGACGGCGGCCCCTACAATTCACGTGGACTGCGATCGGACGCGTTATGGCTTAGCGGGGGCCGGAGCTGGAGTAGATGCGGGAGCTGGGGTGGTGTTGAAATTGACTTTGGGGGCTTCGCGGGCGCCGGGTTCGGTTTTGAAGTAGGTGTCGTTGCGGGTGAAGCCGCTCATGCCTGCGATGACACTATTGGGGAAGAGCGAGATGAAGGTGTTGTAGTCCTGAACGGACTCGTTGTAGCGGCGGCGCTCGACGGCGATGCGGTTTTCCGTTCCGGCTAGCTCGTCCTGGAGGCGAAGGAAATTTTCGTTGGATTTTAACTGCGGATAATTTTCAGTGAGCACGAGAACTTTGGCGAGAGAGGCATCGAGTTGGTTGTTGGCGGCGATTTTTTCGGCGGGCGTGGTGGCGTTCAAATAGCCTGCGCGAGCTTTGGCGATTTCATCGAAGACTTCGGTTTCGTGCTGCGCGAAGCCTTTGACCGTTTCGACGAGATTGGGGATGAGGTCGGAGCGGCGCTGGAGAACGACGTCAACTTGCGCCCACGCAGCGTTGACGGCTTCGCGCTTGATAGCCATTTGATTTCGCCGCGAGATAAACGAGCCGCCAATCAGCAGTGCGACGATGATAAGAATGACTAGAATAATTAGACCTGTCTTCATGATGCCTGCCTCCGTAAAAAATCAGGAACCGGCTTGGCCGGCCCGCTGCCACTCGTGCTTCGGAACCTGTTTATCCAGGGCGGAAATTACCACACTTAGGGCATTCAAGTATTCACCGTAGGCTCGCATGATTTCATTCGCATGAGCGTGGTGTTCTCGCAGGTTGAACGCCGCGGCAAAGGCTTCGGCGTTCGCGCCGGTGAGCGCGGCGATGCGAGCGAAGACATCGTGGGCCGCGACGGGCGGCTCTTGCTCGAAGACGATCAAAGTGTGCCGCAGAAGCGCGACGACGCTCGAGGAAGATTTCGCGGCGGTGGCGCGCAGCTCGCTTTCTTTTTGGCCGTTGAGCAGAAAATGCTGGCGGAGCTTGAGAAGCAATGTTCGTAGATCACGCTCGACCTGCAAACGATGGAGGTTCATGGGTACGGGGATGTTTTCCACGACGTCGGCGCCATAGAGAACGCGGCGATTCTCCTGCATGTCGAGAAGCTCGATGGAAAAGACGTCGGCGCAACTGCGCAACTCTTCGGCGGTGAAAAATAGCGGGGCGGGTTCGTGCTGGTCCTTGGTCCACCAATGGACGACGGGCGCGACGCGCGTCAATTCGAGGGCGGCGACCGACCGCAGCACGCATAGGACATTCAGATCGGAGTGGCCTTCCTTGAAGTCGCCGCGGGCGGCAGAGCCATAGAGAATCAAGGATTCGAGATTTTCCGCGGCAAATTCTTTCATCCGGCTTACAAGATCAGTCAGCTTCTCTTCCGTCGACAGCATTTTGCCACCGCTCCTTATCCAAACTCACGTAGAACACTCGCCAAGTATGCTCACGTAATGCGTTTGTCAAGCGTGCCTATCAGGCGCGCTCACCAGCTACCGCCAGCACCACCACCGCCGCTGCTCCCGCCGCCGAAACCGCCGAACCCTCCGCCTCCACCGCCGCCCCAGCCGCCTGAACTGCCGCCGAATCCGCCACCGCCGAGCATGCCCCCGATCATCGGGCCAATCCACCAGCCGCCTCCGCCGTGCCTTCCTCCGCGGCCCGATGCACCTCGAGCAATGGCCCTGACAATGTGAAAGACGAAGAAAATGAGGATGAAAATCGGCCAGATGGGGAAAGAAGAAGAACCATTGTTGCGCGGCTGGACCGGCTGAGCGGGAGGAGTTGCGGTGAGCGTTACGCCGCGATCGTCGGCGACGTATTTGGCGAGCTGCCACGCGGCGGCTTCGATGCCGGCGCTGTAATTTTTCTGGAGAAAGTAGGAGCGCATTAAGCGGCCAGCGTCACCGGCGCGGGCGTCGTTGATGACGGGCTCGAGGCCATAGCCGACTTCGGTCCAGTATTTGCGCTCGGTGGGAGCGATGAGCAGGAGAACGCCGCGATTGTCTTTTTTGCTGCCGACGCCGAGCTGCTTGTAAAGATCGTTGCCGTATTGCTCGACGGTTTCATCCTGGAGCGAGTTAACGGTGACGATGGCCATCTGCGCGCCGGTTTTTTGCTCGAGCTCGAGGCAGAGATTCTCGAGGCGGGTTTTCGAGTCGGGCGTGATGACGTGGGCAAGATCGGTGACGTAGCTGGTGGGATGGATGTCTTTGATGTTTTCGGCGCTGGCGGCGAGCGCGCATGCGAAAACGAAGAAAATTAAAAGAAAATGCGACGCGAGAATTCGCGCAGGGATGGAAATGCGTTTGGAGGGAGCAAACGGCATGCACTAAAGACTATAGGAGGTGCGCGCGGTGGTGTAAAGAGAGGTGGAAGCGATCATCGTGCGAGATGGATGAACGACGGAAAATTGGAAGCGGAGAGGAGAGCGGACCGCCTCGGAAGGCGGTCCCTACAAGCGCATTTGAAATTACAGCTTGGTGGCGAAATCTTTGGGGAGAGGGTTGTCGGGGCGCTCTTCGTCCCAGAGGATGCCGACGATCCACCAACGCTTGCCGTCCTTGAGGAGTTGAAGGCTGTTGATGCCACGGGCGAAGGGGGCTTCGCCGGCGTTGTGGCGGGATTCGTAACTGCTGAAGACTTGAGCGATGTTGCCGAAGGACTCGACGCGGCTGTGAATCGGCGATTCGAAAAAACCGTTCTTGAGGAAGTATGCGCCGCCACGGTTGACGTAATCATCCACGGTGTTCGGATGGACGCGAATGGAGCCGTCGGGACCTTTGCTGGTGGAGGTGAGGTGCGCGCCGGGTAGGAAGAGAGAGCGGAAGCGGGTCCAGTCGCGCTCGCCCGGAGGACCGGAGATGACTGCGTAGAGAGCGATAAGAACGTGATCGATGGAGTCGACGTCTTCGGATTTGGCGGCAGGAGCGCCAACGAAGGGATTGGGACCGGGCTGCTGCGAAGGGCGGACCGCGGTTTGTTGTTGCGAGACGGATGTGCTCGACGAAGATTGCGCGGCAGATGCCTGGGAAATAGCGAGAGTTACGGCAAGAGCCATGGTCAGAGTGACGAATGCGCGCTTCATGAGTGATCTCCAGAGAAAATTTGCCGGGCTGAACGGCGATTCTGCGTGTTGGACGCGGGAACTATATATCAGGAGGGCGTGGTCGGGCGAAAATTCAGTGGGGGGATTAGCGGCGAAAGTGAGACACGAGCCAGAGGAGGAAGGAGAGGACGAGGCTAAGAAGGAGGCAGGTGACGATGGGGAAATAAAAGGTCGTATGTTCGCCGCGATGGACGACATCGCCGGGAAGTTTACCGAGGCGGAAGGGGAGATTTCCGCCGAAATAAAGCAGCGCGCCGATGATCGCGAGGAACGCAGCGAGGACGAGAAGGACGCGGCCAAGTTCGCGAAGAGGATCCACGACAACATTATAGAAGAGAGCCAGCCACCGTCCGCGACCGAATGAGGGCCTGAGCCTTCACCCGGGGAAATCCGCGAAATCTCCTTGTCCACTATTTATTACTAGAATAGTATATTCATCTGTTTATTTTACGGGCCGTCGGGAAGGCGTCCCCCAACCCGATTTTCAAAATTACGGCTTTCGCGGAGGTATCGCATGGCAGGCACCCAGCGCCTTCTGGCGGTTACAATGTCCTTTTCTCTTTTGTTGGCGGGCGTTCCCGCCAGCGGCAAAACCGGCGCGCTCGGAATCATTGTGCAGGCGGAGCTTGCGAATTTAGGTTCCGCGGCCGCATCGAACGGAACGACGATTTATGACGGCGACCACTTGTCGACGGCCGCGGGAGGTTCGTTGCGCGTGGCGGCGGGTGAGGCCATGCTTTATTTGACGGAGCAAAGCAGCGTGATCGTTCGAGAAGCGGCGGACGGAGCGGCGAAAGAGTTCGAGGCGGAACTGCTGTCGGGCGGCATTGAGTTTTCGGTGGCGGCCGGCACGCCAGCGGCAATCATGGCCAGCTCTGCATGGATTCGTCCGCTGGGAGAAAAGCGCGGCGTGGTCCAGGTCCGACGTGTTGGACCTAATGAACTGATTGTTTTTGCGCGGCAGGGGCCGGCACGGATCTCCTATCACGGCGAAAGCGAAACGATTGAAGAGGGAAAGTCCTATCGCGTGCTGCTCAATCCTTCCGAGGACGGCGCGGCGGGAGGCGGAAGTGCGGGGGATGAGAACACGAAAAAAGCAGGGAGGCCCAACAAAGCACTGCTGCTGGTCGCTCTTGTTGTCATCGTTATAGCGACCATTCCTCCTGTGATAAAAGCCCTGGAAAGTCCGGACCGGCCTTAGACAAAACCGCAGAAGCGCAAAGCGAGCGCAGCCGATTCATGCGTGGAAAAGAGTCACAAGCGAGAGGCCAGCCGCTCGCTTCGGACGTTGCGATAGAACTCTTTGGTGAAGCGGCCTCGGAGATGCGCTAGATCAGTTCCAGGCCAGAGAAGAAATAGCCGATTTCGAAGGCGGCGGTTTCGGGAGCGTCGGAGCCGTGGGTGCAATTATTGCCGATGCTGGTGCCGAGATCGTGGCGGATGGTGCCGGGTGCGGCCTTCTTGGGGTCGGTGGCGCCCATGGTGTCGCGCCATTTGAGGATGGCGCCTTCGGCTTCGAGGACAAGGACGAAAATTTTTCCTGAGCACATGAACTCGCAGAGCTCGCCGAAAAAGGGCCGGGCTTTGTGGACGGCGTAAAAGCCTGCGGCTTCGCCATCTGTAAGAATCACCGTTTTAATGGCAACGATGTGGAAACCGGCTTTCTGAATGCGAGCAAGGATTTCGCCCTGTTGGCCGCGCGCGACGGCATCCGGTTTGATGATTGCGAGTGTACGTTCTAGTGCCACGAAAGATTCCTCCAGAATTTTCAAATAAGAATATTTGCTGACGAAAAGACAGGCGGGGCGAGCCCCGCCCCTACAAACCCTATCTAAGCGCCGCGGCGATGGCGGAACCGAGGTCCGCGGGAGTTTCGACGGTGCGGATGCCTGCGGCGGACATGGCGGCGTATTTGTCTTTGGCGGTGCCTTGGCCGCCGCTGATGATGGCTCCGGCGTGGCCCATGCGACGGCCGGGCGGCGCGGTTTGGCCGGCGATGAAGCCAACGACCGGTTTTTTCACGTTGGCTTTGATCCATTCGGCGGCGGTTTCTTCGGCGTTGCCGCCGATTTCCCCGATGAGGATGACCGCGTGCGTGTCGGGATCGTCGTTGAAGAGGTGCATCGCGTCGAGGAACGAGGTACCGATAATGGGATCGCCGCCGATGCCGATGCAGGTGGATTGGCCGATGCCAAGGCGCGTGAGTTGGTCGACGGCTTCGTAGGTGAGCGTGCCGCTCCGGCTGACGACGCCGACGTTGCCCTGCTTGTGAATGCGGCCGGGCATGATGCCGATTTTGCATTTGCCGGGAGAAATGACGCCGGGGCAATTGGGACCGATGAGGCGCGTTTTGGTGAAATCCACGGTGGCGGAAGCGCGCACCATGTCGATGACGGGAATTCCCTCGGTGATGCAAACGATGAGGGGAATTTCGGCGTCGGCGGCTTCAAGGATGGCGTCGGCAGCGTAGGGCGGTGGGACAAAAATCACGGAAGCGTTGGCGCCAGTGCCCTTCACTGCTTCTTGTACAGTGTCGAAC
>JBARCY010000040.1:0-8992 GCA_049794595.1 Candidatus Acidiferrum sp. | reverse complement strand
GCGCAGCTTCGAGAGGTCGATGCCGTCCACAACGACGCGGCCGGAATTGAGCGTATCGAGCCCGCCAAGAATATTAATCAGCGTGGTCTTGCCCGAGCCCGATGGACCCATAAGCGCGACCCATTCGGCGGCATGCACGTTGAAACTAAGATCATCGATAGCGCGCAACGCCCCGTATTTCTTGACGAGATTCTCGATCGCCACCTGCGGCGCGTCTGTCTTCTGTTCCGGCAGAATCTGGACAGGAGCGCTCACGCTTCACCTCGAAAAACCGAAGCAGGCCGCACACTCGCGAGCCGCCGCAGCGGGTACGCGCTGAGAATCGCAACGAGAGTCGTGAGTGCCACGGCTATAGGATACACAATCAGCCGCGGCTGCGCCGCTACGCCAAATACTTGCTTGCCCAACCAAATAGAAAGAAAAATTCCCGCCGCCGCACCAATCGCGCCGCCTGCAAAGCCAAGCAGCGCCGCCTCCGCAAGAAAAAGCCGCAACACGCGCCGTGTCGCGCCGCCAATCGCCTTCATCAGTCCGACGTCGTTTTTGCGCTCCATCGCCACGTTGGTCATCGCCGCCATGACGCACAGCCCGGTGAGCAGCAACACCACCGCGACTGTCGCCGTCAGCAAGCCGCTGATGCGTCCGTAAATCTTCGCCTCGCCCTCCGTGAACTGCCGGATAGGATGAACATCGACTTCAGGAATTGCCTGTTTCAGCTTCAAGACGTAGGCATCGATTTGACTTGGAGTCCCTGGAACGCTCATCTCGATCACGCTAAGGCGCTCCTGGAGGTTCATCAGACGTTGTACCACGGCGGCGCTGACGAAGATCTGGTTGTCCTCAGCACTTCCGAAGCTTTCGATTGCCTGGACGTAACACTGCGATTCAATTGCTGGATCCGGTTCTTCGTATCTGGTCATCGTAGAAATGGTGAGAGAGTCACCAGCATGAATGCGCAGTACGCCGGCTATCGCGGAGCCCGCATAGCAATTCGGCATGTCCCAACTAGTTGGCTCTGTCACTTCGACAGGCTTGGAGGGAAGAAGGTTGAGAAACTTATCGGTCGAATAGCCAGCTACAACCGCCGACGTCCAGGAGGAATTAATTTCAGCTTGTCTTGTGTGTTCGGCGGCCACGTTAAGCACACCATAGAGGAATCCCGAACTCAAGACTTGGTCTGAATCGGCCAGCCCTACCGCGCGGCGCAGAGCTGACTCGTCAATCGTCTGAACCGCTCCCTGGGATTGCGAGCCCAGGCGCGGCACAATAATGACGTTTGCTCCGAAGGCGCGGAATTCAGAGGTGATGCGGCGCTTGGCATCCACTTGAAGATTGAGTAGGGCTGCCGTGACCGCAGCGCCTGCGCCGAGCGCGAGCAGAATCACAAACAATCGCCCGCGGTGAGCAAAAACCAGTCTGCGAACGATGCGCCAGAACATCGAGCGATTATTGCTGTGCGCGGCCGTCATCATTCGCCTCGCAGAATCGGCGCCGGCTCATAACGCGAAGCGCGCCGCAGCGGAATGGCGCTACCGAGGAGTGTGACGCCCGCGGCGAGCGCAAGCACGGCAACGAGCACAAGTAGAGATGGCTCCGGCGTAACGCCGAAGACTTTTTGCCCAACCAGGCGCGCCAGAATCGTTCCGAGCGAATACCCGATGCCTCCGCCGACAAACGCAAGCAAAAGCTGCTCCGCCGCCAACAGGAAACCTACAGTTCCCGACCCCGCGCCCAAAGCCTTCATCAGCCCAATTTCCATTCGCCGCTCAATCACCGAAGCTGCCGCCGAAGCGCCCACCGCCAGGGCCGCAGCCAAGAGCGCTGCAAACGTCACCATCCAGAGCAATGCGCGCACCCGCGTGAGAATGACGCCCTCGCCGTCCGCCACGCGCCGTATCACGCGCACATTCGTCCCAGGCAACACCTCCTCGATGGAAGCCGCGATCGAAGAAATATAAGGTGTGCACATCCAGCGCTCATACTCCTCCGGCTTCATCGTCTTCGGGTCGCGCCGCCCAAAATCATCCTCGGGTTTCGTCAGCGCACTGACGTAGAGCGTGCGGTATTGGCCGGGCTTGTCAGCGATCTCTTGGGTAACCGAGATGGGAACGATCACCGAGTCATCCTCTGGCCCACCTGATTCTAGTAAGCCCACAACCGCCAATTCACGCGAGGAAGCAATGTCTGCTCCCTTCTTTTCCTCCACCATTTTCAATTTACTGCCGACCGAGAGTCCGAGCCGCTTCGCCAGTCTTATGCCGACGACGCATTCCGTTGTGGAGTCTCCAAACCATCGTCCACTCACATGCCACCAAGGATTCGTTTTTTCAATTCCGGTGGTGTATGTAGAGCCGTCAGGAAGAGATATCGGGCGACGCGCCCAGGTTCCCACTAGATTTACGCGGATTAAAGCAGGGGCAACCGAGTGCCTGACGGATGAAGTGATGTCTGGTAAAGGGACAGGGCCCTCGACTAAAGTCGAGGTGTCCAAAGTGGGAGCAAAACCCACGATATTGTTGTGCCAGAAAATTGTTTTGAGTTTAGGCAGGTCCGCTTCAGGAAGATACGCACCGGCGTTAACCGGCCGGTAATCCACTCCACCAATCTCGAGCGGCAGTGAATCCGCCGCCGGCGTCACCACTAAATTCGCGCCCAGGCTGCGAAACTCGCGCTCCAGCCGGTCGCCCACATCGAGCGACACGCTCAGCGCCGCCGTCACCACGGCCATCCCCATCGACAGCGCCGCAGCCGTCAGCACCTTTCGGCGCGGCCGGCGCGTAAACGAATCGGCAACGAGTCGTAGAAACATTAGCGTCTGTAGGGGCACGATCGATCGTGCCCCTACTGCGGAATCTCCTTCATCATTTGCACAAGCGAAGAGACATCCAGGACAAGATCTGAGCCATCCACATGCGACGAGACGCCAATCGGATTGCACCCGCCCGCTTCGCCGATCGTCGGCACATAAATCGCTGAGCCACAATGCCTGCAAACCACATTCTGCCCATCTTGCCGATAACCTTCGGCCCCGCAGATGCGGCATGCATCCAGGGCCGTGCCGTATCCATTCGGCTTCTTGATGACCATGAAGCGCACCGACTGTCCCACAGCGTCGATGGTGAACAGATGCATCTTGCCATCCTGCACTTCGCTCACGGGAATCCGCACTTCATTGCCCACTGGATCGATAGCCTGCGCCTTGGGCGGCGCCGAATTCGCACTCGTATATACAAAATCTCCGGTCAGCAGCAGAATCACGGAGAGGCATCCCGTAGCCGCCGCGATCATCCAGCGCTTCTGCCTCCGATTCTGCGCCTCCAGCAACCTCTTCTCTGCTTCACCGGCAGTTTCGTTCGCGGCTTTCGCGTGTGACGCCGTTTGCCACTCGCGCAAAATCATCAGCGCAGCGGCCCCAAAAATCAGCACGAAGAAAAACAATTCGTTCCGCACGATTGGCCCGACGACGGCCATCTCCGCCTTGCTCGACGGAATCCATTGCGCTTCGCTCAGTTCGTGCAAGCCGGTCAACCCCAGCTGAACCGCCACCAGAATCAGGATCGCACTCGTAACCGCAAAAAACCTGTGCAGCGGAACGCGCAGCGTGCCCTTGAAAAAAAACACGCCCACAGCGACGGCCGCGCCAATTCCCAAAATCGTGCCAATCCAAATCTCCAGCCCTTCCGTAGACAGCTCCACCGCCCGCAGAATGATCGCCAGCTCCGCCCCTTCGCGCAGCACCATCAAAAACACAAAAAGGAAAATGCCCCATCCCGCCGCCGCGCCCGCCCGACCCACGTAACTCTCGATTTTCTGCTCAATCTCTTTTTTCAGGTGGCGCGCAACTCGATTCATCCATAGGATCATCGTAATAACGAACGCCGCCGCGACGAGGTACATCACCCCCTCGAACCCGTCTTCGCTGATGCGCCAGCGCTCCAGCAGAATCGCGGCAGCCAAGCTGAGGGCAGCGGCCACTGCTACGCCATACCAGGCAAAACGCGCCAGTTGCGACCGACCCGTGCGCGTGAGATAAACGAGGACTATGCCGACAACGAGGGACGCCTCGACGCCTTCACGGAGTGCAATGAGAAATGCGGAAAGCAAGCAATCTCCAGTTGTAAGTAATTTGCAACTGAGTTCTAAGTGTACTCTTTATATGAATTTCCGTCAACCGGACCAATCCAGTCCGCTTTCTCTCTTGCACTCACGGTAGAATAGCTAGCCCAGTCTAATCAACTATGATTCCCCTCTTCTTACGCCAAACTGCCGCTCTTCTCTTGACCCTTCTTCTTTCTTGCGTTCCCCCCTTCGCGCAATCTTCACAACCATCGCAGTCCTCCCCTCCGCAGACGGCCCCCAACGAAACCGAACTCCAGATGACCCCGCGCCCCAATCCAAAATACGCCAAGAAAATTTCCGAAGTCGCCGACAAAGCTCTCGCGGAAGGCCGCTACGACGAAGCTCTCCATTATTATCAGCAAGCCGCGCGCTATGCTCCCCAGGACACCGCCCTCATCGAGCGTATCGCGGCTATGCGCTCGAAACTCGTTCGCGACCACGTCGACGCTGCGGAGCGCGACGCCCTCATCGGCCACGCCGACGTTGCCGTCGAGGAACTCGCCAAGGCCCTGCTCATCGACCCTGGGAACACCATCGTCGCCGAACGCATGAAGCAAATGAAGGCCATGAACGACCGCCCGGTCTCGAAAAGCGGCTCAACGATTGAAGGTCTGCCGGTGCTAAAGCCTCGCACTGGAAAACAAAGCATCAATCTTCGCGGCGATACCAAAACTGTCTACGAGCAGCTGGGAGAGCTATTCGGAATCAAAGTCACCTTCGACCCCGACTTGCCCGCGCGCACCATTCGTCTTCTGGCGGACGATGTCGATTTCGATACCGCGCTGAAAGTCCTCAGCACCGAAACCGCAACATTCTTCCGCCCGTTGACCTCCACTCTCTTATTTGTCGCTCAGGACACCGCCGAAAAGCGCCGCGAGTACGCAGCGCAAGCCGAGCAAACGTTCGTCCTTCCGGCGGCCGTGGGCACAGACGAAATGACGGAACTGGTTCGCGTCCTTCGCGAAATGACAGGCGCCACCCGGATAACACTCGACGCCGGCAGCCATTCGATCACCATGCACGACACTCCCCAGCGGCTCGCTCTCGCAGGCGAGCTCATCAGCCAGGTGGAAAGGGCCCGCGGCGAGGTCTTGCTTGAGATAGAAATCCTCGAAGTCGATCGCAATAAGGCTCGCGCATTGGGCCTGCTCCCACCTTCCTCCGCGGAACTGATCTCTCTCTCCCCCGGCCTCATCGCCCAATTGCAGGCAGCGAAAGATATCAGCACGTTGACAACTCTCTTAGCCAGTATTTTCGGAAACGGTGGTACCGCGGCCAGTGCCAGCAGTTCCCTCAGCTCTCTAATCCCGCCGTTGGCACTCCTCGGAGGCGGTAAGACCACGTTTCTTCTCACCCTGCCCGCGGTCGCCGCTCAATTTTCCGACGCGCTCACACTGGTTCATAGCGGAAATCAGGTCCTCTTGCGCGCCCAGGACGGAAAGCCCGCCACCTTTTTTGTAGGCGACCGCTATCCAATAACTCTTTCTTTGCTCTCCGCAAGTCTCGGCACCTCCACCCCGGCCACATCTGTCGCAGGACCGAGCAGCAGCCTTCTGCCGAGCACTTCCTACAACGTCGGCGTCGGCCCGGTGGCTCTCACCGCCGCGGATTTTCGGAACATTGGTGAGCAGGACCTCGCGGTCGTCAACGAACTCGACAACACCCTCACGATTTTGCAAAATCAGGGCACCGGAACTTTTCTGCAAGCGGGTCCACCCATCTCCCTAGGCGCGAGCAGAACAAGCGCTCCAGCCATCGCCCCCTCCATTGCGTCGGCGGCGTTTACTACCAGCGGCTTTCACGATTTGCTCGTCACCGATCCGGTCGCCAACACGATCCAAGTCCTGCTCAGCAACGGCGACGACACGTTTAAGCAGGCCACTGGCTCTCCTATTTCCGTCGGCCAGCAGCCCAGCGCCATTGTCACCGGTGACTTCAACGGTGATGGCAACCAAGATTTCGTCGTCACCAATTTCACGGACAACACCTTTTCCCTCTTTCTCGGCAATGGCGATGGCACATTCAAACAAGCAGCAGGCTCGCCCTTCGCCCTGCCGAGCGCCGCAACCGGCCCCATCGCCATGACCGCAAGCGATTTTAATTCGGATGGCAATACGGATTTGGCAATCGTCAATCAGACGACGAACAATGTCTCCATTCTTCTCGGGAATGGCAATGGCACCTTCACCCAGGCCGCCAATTCTCCGTTTGCTGTTGGCAAATCGCCTTTCGCCATCGCCTCCGGAGATCTGAACGTCGATGGACACCCGGACCTCGCGATCGTCAACCAGGCGGACAGCACTCTCAGTGTTTTTCTCGGCAACGGCGATGGCACTTTCACCGCCGCGACAAACTCTCCGCTCGCCACCGGGCAGAACTCAACGTCGGTCGCGATTGCCGATTTCAATGGTGATGGCGTTCCCGACATGGCCGTAACAGATCCAGTCACGGATAGCATCTCGGTCTACCTCGGCCTTGGGCAGGGATTATTCGCGTCCCCCTTCGAACTTCCTGTTGGCACGAATCCCACTGCCATCCTGTCAGCCAGCCTCAGCGGCGCCTCGTTGCCCGACGTCGCCGTGACTGACAATCCCTCCGAAGCCGCCGGCCAGGTCACCGTAATCCTGAGCCCTGCGAGCTTATTTTCTAACTCCAGCGAAGCAGGAGTCGCGCAGCAACCCTATCCGGGTGCGGAGTACGAAGATCTCGGCGTTAAGATCAAAGCTACTCCCAGCCTTCATCCGAACGACGAAGTAACCTTGCAGTTGGACTTTGAGATTCGCGCTCTCGCTGGTACCTCCATCAATGGCATCCCGATCCTCACCAACCGTACGATTTCCCAAACCGTGCGCGTAAAGGAAGATGTCCCCACCATCATCGATGGACTGCTCGACAATCAAGAAACTCGCACTCTCACCGGTCTTCCGGGTTTCGCCAATCTTCCCGGCGGAGCTGGCTATCTCTTCGGTCAACGGAGCACGACCGCCCAGGACACCGAGATGCTCATTCTCATTACTCCGCACAAAATGCGCATCCGCGATCGTCTCTCACGTGCGATCTATGCCGGACGCGACAACACTGTGGGCCGCAGTCCCGCACTCCTCCCTGGGCGCCCACCGCCGTAATCCATGGCGGGGAATTCCCCGCTGTTCACGCATCTGTTGAGAATGATTTTGTTTAAGGCAGAGGTTCGAAGACGACGATAGGTTGGTAAGTTCGGGGCACCACGGCTTCCGCGATAGCCACCAACTTGTCTTGCTGGCTGAACACGCGCAATCGCGGCGGTTTCAGTTCGCCGCCATCGAGTTGCAGCGTCGCTCCAGGAGGCAACTCCACTCGGCCGGGCTGAATCTGCGCAATCTGCACGTTGAATTTCGTGCCGTGCCGCACGCGTCTCTCGACGACCGGCAAAACGTTTGCCCGCGGAAAATTCGGCAGCAGATTTTCGAGTCGGATCAGACAGTCGGCAAATTTCCCCGCCCGCGCCGCTTCCGCCAGCTCTTCCAGTTTGATGGCTTGTTCCAGCGAAAATTCTCCGACCGCGGTCCGGGTAATCTCAGCTAGGTGCGCGCCGCAGCCCAGTTTCTGCCCCATCTCGTGCGCCAGGGACCGGATGTACGTCCCGGACGAGCACTCGATTACAAAACGCGCTACGTTGCCTTCGCTACCGGTCAATTTGTATTCGAAAAGTTCGACCTCGACCGCTTTCAGTTCCACCGGCTGCTTCTTGCGTGCCATTTCGTACGCTGGCCGCCCCTTCACCTTTTTTGCGGAAAAAGCTGGCGGCATCTGCTCGAATCGCCCGATGTTCTCAGTCGCGAGCTTCTCCAGAACCCCAGCGTCGAGCACCGGCGGATGATCCGGCCCCTGCGCCTCGCCGTCCGAATCGTAAGTATCCGTCGCAAACCCGAACCGGAATCCCGCCGAGTAACGCTTCCTGCGTCCGTTATAAAATTGCACCAGCCTCGTCGCCCGTCCCAGCAAAAGCACCAATACGCCGGTTGCCAACGGATCGAGCGTACCCAGATGCCCGATCTGCCGGAACCCCGCCAGATGGCGCACTGCATCAACGACATCGTGGGAAGTTTTTCCCCGCGGCTTATCGATGACGAGCGCCCCGTCAAACGGAGCTGGCTGAGGTTGTCTTGGCATGACCTGGATGTTCGCTGATTGCTCTTGAATTAAGAGCGAATCTCTTCTAGGACGCGGCAGGCTTGTCCTTCTTCATCTCTTTCAAAAGCTGATCGATTCGCTCGGTGTACTCCTGCGAATGGTCCAGCGCGAAATGCAGCTCCGGCAATCGCCGAAGCTGCAGCCGCTCGATCAGCTCCCGCCGGATGAATCCCGCTGCATGCTCCAATGCCTTGATCGCGTCCTTCTGCTCTTTGGCAGACCCCTGCATGTTGATGAACACGCGCGCGTGTTTCATGTCCGGCTGCACGCGCACTTCGCTCGCCACCACCATGCCTTCCAATCGTGGATCCTTTAGTTCTCCCGCGAGCATGGCGTTGATTTCGTGAGCAATCTCTTCGCCCACCCGTTCGTGCCGGTGATTGGCTGGACTCATTTCCGTCCCCGCGAAACTCCCTAAATAATTTCGATCGCCTGGTTGATCAAGATCGAGCCCAGGATGCGGTCCGCTTCATCCAGGACTTTTTGCAACACTTCGTTCACGTGCTTCTCTTCATTCGATAGCGTCACAACTCCGACCACCGACCGCTGCCACACGTCCTGGTGGTCCAGCTCCGCCACCGCCACGTTGAACTGCCTGCGTAGCTTATCCTTCAAGCTCCGCAGCACTTGGCGCTTGTCCTTCAGCGATTGCGCGTCTGGGATGTGCAGCTCAAGGGTAAGCAGGCCAACCGGCATGAGC
>JBARCY010000039.1:0-1708 GCA_049794595.1 Candidatus Acidiferrum sp. | reverse complement strand
GTGTTTGCGTTGCATTAGAGCTAGGCCGCGTCGCTCTCGTCCAAGCCACCAAGCCAAAATGGCTCTTCGCGATTCACCCGCGGTGGGACTGGTGGCTCGCCCTGACGGTCATCGCCACGCTCATGTCCGTAGCCGCCCCGCTAAAAATCTGGAACAACACCCGCATCGAGATGAACCTCGAACGCCACCAGCAACTGCTCCTCAAAGCCCGCATGGACGCGCTCTCCCGCCAAATCAATCCTCACTTCCTTTTCAACACACTGAACACCGTCTCCGCGCTCATCCGTTTTGATCCCGACAACGCCCGCGGCGTGGTCCTCAAGCTCAGCAACATTCTCCGCCGCCTCCTCCGCAAGCACGAAACTTTTGTCCCCCTCCGCGAAGAGCTCGAATTCATCGACGACTATCTCGATATCGAAGTCGCCCGCTTCGGCCGCGACAATCTCGACATCATCAAGCATATCGACGAAGAAACTCTCGAAGCCTTCGTCCCCAGCATGCTCCTGCAACCCATCGTCGAAAATTGCCTCAAACACGGCCTCGCCCCCAAACTCGACGGCGGAAAAATCCAGCTCCGCACCACCAATCGCGATGGCCGCCTCCACATCGAGATCGAAGACAACGGCGTCGGCATCTCCGAAGAAAAAATGCCTCACGTTTACGTCGAGGGCATCGGCCTCAGCAATGTCCGCGAACGCCTCCGCGTCCTCTACGGCGCCGATTTCCATCTCCAAATCGAAAGCCGCCCCGGCCAAGGCACCCGCATCAAAATCGACATCCCCGAATTAGTCTCCACCCTCCAGCCCGTCGGCTGAAGCACAATACGCCGCGTGGCCAAGAATTATGGGATCAAGGTGAGGCGGGTGCGGTTATTGAGCCGGTACACGGAGAAATCTCGCCGGTCGACAGTAAAGATTTTGCGGAGACCTTCTCGCTCGGCGACTCGCAGCAGCGCGGCGTCGGCAAGATCCATCGGGCGGTTCGCGTACTTGCGCATCAGTTCCCGCATCCGTGGGACGTCACCCACATCCAGGGAAAGTATGAGGACTGCCCCGCGGTCGAACATTTCCCAGAGGGCTTCTTGCGCCAAAGGAAGATCAGATAAAAGGTACATCGCCTCGACCAGCGGGGGCCAAACGGTTGCAAGCGGCTCGCGCAGCTCCTTGAAGGCGGCGACACATTTGTCATGGTGCTGGTCGCCTGAATCAACTAATGCGACTAGCGGCCCAGCATCGACAAGAATCAACCTCGGCTCCTGCGGCGCTTCAGCAGGGCAGCGAAGCTCCTGCCGGTCTGCTCAGAGCGCTTCGGATTCCCGCCGTTTACTACGCCGATCAAATCCTTCACTGCTTCGTATGGGGAACTGACCGGCTCTTCACGGTCCGCCCACGCCGCAATCGCCCGGCGAATGACTTCCGATGTCGAGAGGCGTTTCCGGCGAGCCAGCCGCGCAATGCGTTGCCGCGTTTTTTCGTCCAGCCGAAGCGTGAGAGGTGAGGCCATGATTTCTCCCCGTTAATTCTACTGTATTACGCCTTGTAATACAAATCTTCGAGAGATGGAGTGCACCATGGTCTAAGCTGGATTGCAGTCTGTTTAGCTCGACGCGATAGAGATATAATGTTGCTCACGCGCCCGTAGCTCAGCGGATCAGAGCATCTGGCTTCGAACCAGAGGGTCGGGAGTTCAAATCTCTCCGGGCGCGCCA
>JBARCY010000038.1:0-13864 GCA_049794595.1 Candidatus Acidiferrum sp. | reverse complement strand
ACTTCGATGCCATAGCTTTTATCGGCGCTGCCAGGCTCGACGCGGCGCAGAAAAATAATTTCGTTGGGCGTTTCTTTCACGGAGACGTGGACGTTTTGCACGCCGGTGAGAAGGTCGGCGAGCTCGGTGAGTTCGTGGTAATGCGTGGCGAAAAGCGTGCGCGCGCGCGTGTGCTTTTGGAGATGCTCGACGACGGCCCACGCGATGGAAAGCCCGTCAAAGGTCGCCGTGCCGCGGCCAACTTCATCCAACAACACGAGGCTCGATGGTGTGGCGTGATGCAAGATGGCGGCGACCTCGCTCATTTCAACGAGAAACGTCGAACGCCCGCGCGCGAGGTTATCGCTGGCGCCGATGCGCGTGAAGATGCGGTCCGTGATTGGCAGCTTTGCTTGACGTGCTGGAACGAACGAGCCCATCTGCGCCATCAAGACAATATGCGCCGCTTGGCGGAGATAGGTGGATTTGCCACCCATGTTCGGGCCGGTGATGAGCAAGAGCTGCTGGCGTCCGGGGTCGAAACAGAGATCGTTCGGAACGAAGCGCTCGCCGCGCTGCCGCAAAAGCTCTTCGATCACCGGATGGCGTCCGCCGACAATGAGCAGTTCGCCGGTGGAATTAAATTCAGGGCAGATGTAGCCGCGATCGGCGGCCAGTTTCGCAAAAGCCGCCAGCACGTCCAGCTGGGCGATGGCGGCAGCCGTACGCCGAAGCCGCGTGGCCTGTGCGGCGATGCCGGTGCGAATCTCGACAAAAAGCTGGCGCTCAATTTCGAGGATGCGCTCGTCCGCGGCAAGAATTTTGCGCTCATACTCTTTCAGTTCGGAAGAGGTGAAGCGTTCGGCGTTGATGAGCGTTTGTTTGCGTTCGTAATCCGCGGGCGCGAGATGAAGATTCGGTTTCGAAATCTCCATGTAATAGCCAAAAATTTGATTGAAGCGAATCTTCAGCGAAGCGATCCCGGTGCGCTTGCGCTCGCGCTCTTCCATCGCGGCGATAATCTGTTTGCTGTGCTGGCTGAGATTGCGGAGCTCGTCGAGTTCGCCGTGATAACCGGCGCGAATCATGCCGGAATCGGTGGCGAGAGCCGGAGGCTCGTCGGCGATGGCGCGTTCGAGGCGTTCACGAACGTCGGTGAGTTCGTCGATTTCGCCATGCAGATGCCGCAGCAGAACGCTTCCACCGATGGGAGGCGGCGTCAGAAAATTCTTGAGCACGGGAAGCTGGGCCAGCGATTTGCGAAGCACCACAAGTTCGCGCGGAGAGGCCAGCCCAAGAGTGATGCGGCTCGTAAGCCGTTCGAGATCCTGGATGCCGCGCAATTCCTTACGAATCTCTCCGCGAACGACCGTCTGTTGTACGAGATGCGTCACGGATTCCAGGCGCGCTCCAATCGCCCCGCGATCGAGCAACGGGCGGAGAATCCAGGAGCGCAAAAGCCGCGCGCCCATTCCGGTTACGGTCACATCGAGAGCCGCAATGAGCGTCACCGGGCCGCTGCGGGAAGTCTCGTCGCTAAAGATGGGATTGATCAGTTCGAGATTGCGGATGGAAACCGGGTCGAGCACAAGCGTGTCGCGCTGCTCGTAGTAACGCACGCGGTCCAGGTGCTGCAGCGCTTCAACGCTCGTCGGTTGCGCGCCAAGCGTGCCTGTCGTGGCGGAATCCGCGCCGCGCGCGGCATTCTCGCGCAAATAGTGAACGATCGCGCCAGCGGCGGAAAGCGCCTGGGGATGGTCGTCGAGGCCGAAGCCGGTGAGTTCGACAACGCCAAACTGTTCTCGCAAGATACGCTCGGCGTAATCGCGCTGAAAAATCCAGTCTTCGAGACGGCTTTCGACGCCGCCCGCGCCTTCGAGGAGAGAAGTCTTCGCGGTTTCGAAAAGCTGTTGCGGACGCGGCAGAAGCGTTTCACGCGGATGGAGGAGCTGCAGCTCGTCGCGAAGAGCTTCATCGGCGTCCGCACCGGAAAATTCCGTGGACTGAAATTCGCCGGTGGAGAGATCCGCGAACGCCAGACCCACCGGCGAACCGGAAGGATGCTTTGCCACGGCCGCCAGATAATTGTTTTCGCGCGCATCGAGAACAGAAACATCAGTGGCCGTGCCGGGAGTGATGACGCGGACCACTTCGCGGCGCACCAGCTTTTTACCGGGCCCAGGCAATTCCATCTGGTCGCAAATCGCAACCTTGAAGCCGCCGCGAATGAGCCGGGCGATATAACCATCCGCGGCGTGGTACGGCACGCCGCACATGGGAATCGGCTGGCCTTTTTCCCGGTTGCGCGAAGTCAGAGTGATTTGCAATTCGCGTGAAGCGAGAATGGCGTCTTCGTAGAAAAGCTCGTAAAAATCGCCGAGCCGGAAGAGCAGAAGCGCGTGCGGATAACGCGTCTTAATCGCGTGATACTGCTGCATCAAAGGCGAGGTAGGTTCGCTCATGGCTTAGCCGTCAGCCGGTTGAATAACGCTCTCAACAAGGAGTTTCGCTCGCCCTTCATCCGCGGATTCCCAGCTCACTCAAAAGGAATGCGTAATCCAACGCAATTTCCCGCAAATAATCGTACCGTCCGGAAGCTCCGCCATGTCCAGCGCCCATATTCGTTTTCAAGAGCAGCAGGTTTGCGTCCGTTTTCAGCGTGCGCAGCTTGGCCACATATTTCGCCGGCTCCCAGTACATCACCTGGCTGTCGTTCAATCCCGTTTTTACAAGCATCGCGGGATACGATTTGGCTTCGAGATTCGTATACGGACAATAGCTCTTCATATAAAAATAATCTTCCGCGATGCGCGGATTGCCCCATTCTTCATATTCACCGACGGTGAGCGGCAGCGAAGCATCCAGCATGGTATTCAGCACATCAACGAACGGCACATGGCTGATGATCATGCGAAATAAGTCAGGCCGCATGTTCGCCACCGCGCCCATCAAGAGCCCCCCAGCGCTGCCGCCCTCGATGACGACCTTTTGCGAAGTCGTGTAATTCTCCGCGATCAGGTGCTCCGCCGCAGCGATGAAATCCGTAAACGTATTGCGCTTCTGGCGCAGGCGCCCAGCATCGTGCCACGGCTTCCCCAGTTCGCCGCCGCCGCGGACATGCGCGACAGCGTAAATCACGCCGCGATCAAGCAGGCTCACGCGGTTCGAGCTGAAAGTCACGGAGACGGAGTGCCCATAGCTCCCGTAACCATAGAGCAGCAGCGGCGCGGACCCGTCACGCGGCGTATCTCTTCGTGCGACGAGCGAAATCGGAACGAGCGTGCCGTCCGATGTCACGGCGTGCAGACGCTCGCTGACATATTGCGCCGCGTCGTAGCCACCGAGAACAGGTTGCTCTTTACGGAGAACGCGTTCGCGCGCGCCCACGTCGTAATCGAACACGGATCGCGGCGTTACAAAAGATTCGTACTGAAAACGCACAAACGAAGCATCGAACTCCGGATTAGCACCGAGCGACGCGTTGTAAGCAGGCTCCGCAAACTCAATCCGGTGCGAAGCGGAAAGAGCGTCCGGCGCTTCAACCCCCAGATCCACGATGCGCAAATACGGCAACCCGCCCTCCCGCTCGAAGAGAACGATATGCGATCGGAAGGCGTCCACTCCCGCGAGCATCACATCCCGGCGATTAGGAATAATCTCGCGCCATTTTGCCCGTTGCGGATCGGCAACCGGCGCGCACATCAGCCGAAACGTGCGCCCGCCCGAATTGGTGCGGATGAAGAAATAGCCGCCCGTGTCGTGAGGATTCGCTCCCCGCTCCTCGCGCGTCAGTGGATTCGGATGATGGTCCACGTAATATTCATGCTCCGCTTCGCGCGGAGCAATCACGCGAAACTCGCCATCCGGCTGAAGAGCAGAGAGAAAACGCACCTCGCTCGTCGTATGGCTGGCAATCAGTAGCAGGAGAAACGCGCCGCTGCGAGTGCGCTCAATCTCAATGCGAAAGCGTTCGTCGGCCTCTTCGTAAATCAACGCGTCGGCTCCGGCCGAGCCAACAACGTGCAGATAAAGCCGGTGCGAGCGCTTCGTCGTTGCATCTTCCACGCAGTAAAAAAGTGTCCGGCTATCCGCCGCCCAAGCCGCGCTCGTGACGCGCTCCATCGCTTCCGGAAAAATCTCCCCGCTCCACAGATTCTTGATGTGCAACGTATACTGCCGGAATCCTGTCGTATCGAGCGCGTAGGCCAGCAGCAGGTTGTCGTTGCTCACGTCAAAAGCGCCAAGCCCGAGAAACGAATGCCCCTCCGCCAGCCGATTCAAATCCAGAAGCACTTCGTCCAGTGACCCGCTCGCATCGATTCGGCGGCAATGAATGGGATACTGCTTGCCCTGCTCCGTACATGTGAAATATTGGTAGCCGCGCAGCCGATACGGCACCGACAAATCCGTCTGAAGAATGCGCCCAAGCATTTCCTGATAGAGGGCATCCTGAAGCTTTTCGGCGGGCTTTAGGACCGCATCGGTGTACACGTTTTCCGCCTCAAGATACGCGATGACCTCGGGGCTTTCCTTGTGCCGCAGCCAGGCGTAATGGTCGATCCGGCGGTCGTCATGCACAATGGTTTCAACCGGCTCGCGCCGCGCGAGCGGCGGCGACAATGATGGAGTCGCGGCTCCCTCATTTAAAAAAGCCGGCGCTGCTTTGGCGTCTGGGTTCATGCGTCTTTTGATTCGGTGCGCTCGGTGGGCGGTCGCCGGGCGCAGCGACGGGTTCGGCCAGGCTCACGCTTTGCGAATGCAGAATACATTCGTCCGCTATACTAGCGGAACTCCTCGGCGGGAGAAAGTCGTTGACGGCAGTAGCCGGGGAAATATGCCACCTGAAATCGAAATCAAGCTGAAGGTCAGCGACGCCAACGCCCTCAGGCGTGCGCTGAAACGATTGGACGCGCGTACCGTCGGCAGAGGAGGCGGCTGCGTCCACGAACGCAACGTCATCTTCGATACGCCCGATGGCAGCCTTGCCAAGCGCGGACAACTTGTCCGAATCCGAACGGAAACTCCCGAAGCAAAATCAAAAAAGCGCGGAGCGCCACCTGTCCAGCGCACGCTTCTCACGTTCAAACGTCCCCTTGCCGAAGGAAGCGTAGGTTCCGTCAGCGCGCAAGAAAATCATCGCCACAAAATGCGAGAGGAGGTGGAACTCGAAGTAGCCGACGCCGCCATCCTCACAAAAATACTTGAAGGTCTCGGGATGCGCGGCTGGTTCCGCTACGAAAAGTACCGCACCACATTCCGCCTGCCTGCCGCCGCGCGATGGGCGAAGGATTTGCTGATCGAACTGGATGAAACGCCCATCGGAACCTTCGTCGAACTGGAAGGCCTTCCCGCCGCCATCGACCAAGCCGCACAAAGGCTGGGCTTCTCCACAGACGACTACATCCTACAGAATTATCTTGCCCTCTACGTCGAAGATTGCCGCCGGCAGGGCAAAGAACCCCGAGACATGGTCTTTGCGCCCAAGAAATAGCCGGCCTGTGCAGAAAATCCAATAAAAATCGCTCGCAACCCCATTCTTTTCTTGACATAGAAACGCACTCGGCTTGACACTGCAACTGCGATTCGCTAACGGTATCGAAATTGCTCCCAGATTTCGCGAGTCGCTGCGTGGCACGCAGCATAGCCGCGCTTTGAGGTGAGCTCTCTTCCGATGAGTACGTCCAACGAACTTGAGCCTGGCCCTAGTTGCACCGGCAAAAACCGGTCATTAACGATGGGGTTTGGCACGGACGACTGGGCAGCGCCGCGCGAGCTGAAAGGCTTGCCGCAGGCGGCAGGATGGGGAGGGTTCGCGCCTGGCTAACGGTAAGCCTATTTTTATCAGGTACTTGCCCGCGGCCGAAGCTCTTTCGGTGCGCGGGTTTTTTGTTGGCTTTGAGGGCCAATTTTGAACTTTGAACCGGCCTCGGAAGACGACAGATCTAGCCCGGCGGCAGTAGGGAGGCGATAGAATGGAAATTTACGCTACGGAACTGATGGGCGCGGAAGCCTACGACGCCCAAGGCAACTTCGTAGGCCGCGTCCGCGAATTTTTTATCGAGCCCGCGCAAGCAACGAACCGCCTCTCCCATTTCCTGCTCTCGCGCGGCCGTTTTCAGCCGCTTCTTGCTCGCTATGATCAGGTGGCCACTTTCGCTCCAGGGACCATGCGTCTGAGCGTCAGCGAACGGGCACTGCAACTTTACGAACCAAATGAGTCGCTCCTAGCGGTGCGCAAGGATTTGCTCGACCAGCAAATTATCGACACGCGCGGCCGTAAAGTCGTTCGCGTCAACGATGTCGATCTGGCCGAGCAGCGCACCAATGGAAATGTCGAGCTGCGGGTAACGCAAGTGGACGTAGGTCTGCCCGGCGCGGTCCGCAGGCTTCTTCAGGGCGTGGTGTCCCCTGGCATGATTCGCAAGCTGCAAAAGAAGCTCCCTCAAAAAGCCATTCGCTGGGAATTCGTGAATTTGATTGAGTCGGATCCCATGCGCCGCGTCAAGCTGCGCATCACCCACGAGAAGCTTGAAGATTTGCACCCGGCGGACCTGGCCGAAATTATGGAGGACTTGTCCGCAGCCGAGCGGCAGGGAATTATCGCCTCGCTCGACGAAGAAACCGCCGCCGCCGTTCTCGCTGAACTGGACGAACGCCTCACCACGCAAATCGTCGAGAAAATGGACCCCGAAAAAGCCGCCGACATCCTCGAGGAAATGGCCCCCGATGCCGCCGCCGACCTCCTCGCCGACCTGCCGAAAGAAACGTCCGAGGAACTGCTCGAAGAGATGCCCGGACAGGAAGCCGACGAAGTACGCGAGTTGCTAGCCTTCGATCCCTCGACGGCGGGCGGCATGATGAACACGCAATTCGTCTTCGTAGGCGAAGTTTCGCACCGGGAAGAGGTGCTTGCATGGGTTCGTAGCCAGGAATTGAACCTCGACCAACTCGACACCATTGTCCTTCTGGATCCCGAGGCGCAATATTCCGGCACGGTTTCCATCGCGCGTTTGCTCCTCGCCGCTCCCGAGCAGACCATGAAGGAACTTCGCAGCGAGCCGCTTTTGAGCGTCGCCGGTGATGCGGATGAAAAAGAGGTCTTCGAGCTATTCGACAAATACAATCTGCGAATGCTCACAGTGGTGGATGACGAAAAGCGTCCCATCGGCACGGTCACCGTGGACGACGTAGTTTCGCGCCTGGTGAAAAAGTAGGAAGGAACTGGGATCGGCGGATGAACTGGGAAAGTCTCAAATCGAGCTTTGCGGGCCTGCAGACGCGCGGCGAAGATTTGCAGCACAAGATTCGCGGTCTGCGGCGCCGGCTGACTTTGCTGCTCGCGGTGGTCGGTCCTGGGCTGATCACCTCGAACGTCGACAACGATGCCGGCGGCATCGCGGTGTATTCGCAGGCGGGCGCTCAGTACGGATACGCGCTGCTGTGGGCTTTGATTCCCATGACCATCGCGCTGTACGTGACCGAAGAGATGTGCGCCCGCATGGGGGTCATCACAGGCAAAGGACTTTCCGACCTGATTCGCGAGGAGTTCGGTTTTCGCTCCACGTTTTTTGTGATGATCACCGGTTTCTTCGTGGACTTGGCAAATGTCGTCGCCGAATTTGCGGGCGTGGCCGCGTCCATGGAAATGTTTCACGTTACCCGGTATATCGCCGTTCCCATTGCCGCCATCCTGGTCTGGATTCTGGTGATGCGAGGAACATACCGCCAGGTCGAAGTCATTTTCCTGATTGCCTGCGGTTTCTACGTGACCTACATCATTTCTGCGATCTTGGCGAAGCCCAATTGGCTGGAAGCGGCGCAGCACGTGGTCATTCCGAACTTGAATTTCAATGCGGGTTATTTGCTCACCTTGACCGCGCTGGTCGGCACGACCATTGCGCCGTGGCAGTTTTTCTACTTGCAGGCCGGATTCGTCGAAAAGAAAGTCGGACCCAGGCAATATCCGCAAGCGCGAGCGGATGTTTTGGTGGGCAGCATCAGCTGCATGGTGATCGTGTTTTTTATCATCGTGGCTACGGCGGCGACATTGTATGTCTCCGGCCAGCGCGACATCACCGATGCGGTTCAGGCGGCCAAAGCATTGATTCCCCTGGCAGGGAAGTGGGCCGGATTTACGTTTGCTTTCGGCCTGTTGAATGCTTCGCTTTTTGCGGCCTCGATTTTGCCGCTCTCGACGGCGCATGTCATTTGCGAAGGGCTGGGATTTGAAGCCGGTATCGATCATAAATTCAAGGACGCGAAAATATTCTATAGCCTGTACACCATTTTAATTGCCGTAGGCGCGGGCATCATCCTCATTCCGCACGTTCCTATCTGGAAGATCTTCATTTTCTCCCAGGTAGGCAACGGCATTTGGCTGCCGATCGTGGTCATCTTCATTCTGCTCCTCGTGAACCGCAGGGACCTGATGGGTGATCACGTGAACACCCTCACCTTCAATATCGTCGCGTGGGTAACGGCGATTGCCATGATTATCCTGACGCTCGTGCTGGTCTACACGTCGATCTTCCAAGCCGCGCCGTCGGCTGGCTGACGCGTTCCAGAACGGCGCACATCTTGCTGATGTATGACAAGGCAACCTGGCATTGCGCCGATGCCAAATCGTATGTTAACTTTGCGGCGTAAAGAAGAAGCCCACTTAAAACACTGTGCCGCTCACTAAATCACACACGACCCTTCAAGTTTCCGCCTCCGCCGCCCTCGGTCCCTTGACGCCCGAGGAAGCCTTGCTCTTCGAGAAGCTCGATCTGGCGCGTCTGCCGCGGCATGTCGCGGTTATCATGGACGGAAACGGACGATGGGCGCAGCAGCGCCATCTGCCGCGCGTCGCGGGCCACCGCTCCGGCACCGCAACGGCGCGTTCCACCATCGAGACCTGCGCGCGCCTCAAAATCGAGGCGCTCACCCTCTATGCTTTTTCGGTGGAAAACTGGCGGCGCCCGAAAACCGAAATCGACTTCCTGATGCAATTGCTGCGCGAATATCTGCGCCGGGAAATGCCGCTTCTGCAAAAGAACAATATTCGCATGCGGTTTTTGGGCCGCACGGACGAACTTCCCAAAGGCGTGCAGGATGACGTCCGCGACGCCATCGCGCGAACTGCTGGCAACCAGGGCACCGTCCTCTGCGTGGCGTTGAATTATGGCGGACGCGCCGAAATCGTGGACGCGATGAACGGGATCTTGGCCGAGCGGAATGGGCACGCAGGCGACGCCCCGATCACTGAAGAAACACTCACGCGGCACATGTACACGAGCGGATTGCCGGATCCCGATCTGCTGATTCGCACGAGCGGCGAGATGCGCGTCAGCAATTTCCTACTTTGGCAAATCGCGTACGCCGAAATTTTCGTCACGGAGACGCTATGGCCTGATTTCAATCGCGCGCGGCTGCTCGAAGCACTTGTCGAATACCAGAAACGCGAACGCCGTTACGGCGGCATTCGCGAAGGCCAGCCCGAAACGGAAAAGCCCGCTCGCGTGGTCGGCGAATAGTTCTGGATGAGCGTCGTTTCGAGCGTACCGAGAAATCTCTCTTCCATGTTCCGCACATTTGGCAAAATCCATGACGCTCGCGCAGATTCCCATTTCTCCCTCGTGATTTATTTCTCTTGATGTGATGAGATGGAAGCAGTGATTCGTCAGGGGAATCCCTTTCTATGACCTGGAAACGCGTCGCGACGGCCGCCGTTTTGATTCCCTGTGTGGTCGCACTCGTCTTGTGGGGCTCGACCGCCATCGTCGCGATTGGCACGGCTCTCGTTGTCTTGCTCGCGCTTTTCGAGTATTTCGCGTTGGGCGAGGCCATTGGCCACCGCGCTTACCGATTTTGGACGGCCACGTGCGCGTTACTCCTGGTTTACGTGCAATGGCTTCCTTCGTTTATGCCTTCCGATGATCTCCAGCAGTGGTCATGGTTGGAAAGCCGCTACCAACATGTGTGGCTGTTCATGCGCCAGCCTCCGGGAATCCAGGAAACATTTTTTATTTTTGTGCTTGGCATCGCCGCGATCACGCTGGCCACCAGACGGCCCATCGTGGAAGCGCTGCCCGCGGCGGGAATCAGTTCCAGCGGTTTGCTTCTGGTGGCATTTCCGCTCAGCTTTGCGGTTCGGCTGCACGGTCTCGGTTCGGACGGACCTGCGCTGCTGTTGTTTGCACTCGTCATAACCTGGGTCGGTGACACCGCGGCCTACTTTGTCGGCCGCGCGATCGGAAAGCGTCCGCTGGCGCCGGTGTTAAGCCCGAAGAAATCTTGGGCGGGCGCCATCGCCAGCGTTTTTGGGGCCTTGCTTGTCGCCGTTGTTTTTGCCAGATTTCTTAATGTGTCGCTGGCCAACTTATTCGTGATGGCTGCTTTGGGCAATGTCGCTGGCCAAGCCGGCGATTTGCTCGAATCGGCCTACAAGCGCTGCGCTGGAGTGAAAGATTCCGGCTCGCTGCTGCCCGGCCATGGCGGCGTGCTTGACCGGATCGACGCGCTCATTCTGGCAATCCCGGTTGTCTGGTATTATTGGATTTGGATTTACCATCCCAACCGGTAGGTCCACAGGTCCTTCCACTCATGGGGCGTGAGACAGACAAGAGCTTCTGGCTCACCAGGTCGGCGGCGAGCGACAGACTTTATGTCTGTCCGGCCAGTTCTTGCTAAGCGGAGAAAAGTTTCGTCATTGAAGCGACTATCCATTTTGGGTTCCACAGGTTCGATTGGGCGACAGTGTCTTTCCGTGGTGGAAGCACTGCCGGAGCGATTTTCTATCGCCGCGCTTGCCGCAGGCGGCAATCTGGAAGAATTCAGCAGCCAAATTGCGCGCCACAAACCCGAATTGGTTTCGGTAGGTGACGAAATAAAAGCCGATGAGCTGGCTTCGATGCTTCGCGTTAGGGGAATTTCTCCGCTTCCCGCCATTCATCACGGACGCGAAGGCATGCTGGCGGTCGGAACGCACACAAAAGCGGACATTGTGGTTTCCGCGGCCGTTGGCGTCGTCGGCCTCGAAGCCACTTACGAAGCCGTCAAGCTGGGAAAGATCGTCGCTCTCTCGAACAAGGAAGTTCTGGTGGCCGCGGGCGAATTGGTGATGGCCGCCGCGAAAAAGGCCGGGCGTGAATTGCTGCCTGTGGATAGCGAACACAACGCCGTGCACCAATGTTTGCGCGGCGGCACGCACGCTGAAGTGAAACGCATCGTGCTGACTGCCAGCGGCGGCCCTTTTCGCAAGACCCCGCTTGCCGATCTCGACCGCGTGTCTCCCGAGCAAGCCCTGGCGCATCCAAACTGGAAGATGGGCAACCGCATCACCATCGATTCCGCCACCATGATGAACAAGGGCTTTGAAGTCATCGAAGCCCGCTGGCTGTTCGGCATGCGCCCCGACCAGATCGACGTCGTGATCCACCCGCAGTCCACCGTGCACTCCATGGTCGAATACGTCGACGGTTCGATTTTGGCGCAACTTGGTCCCACCGACATGCGCATGCCTATCCAATATGCGTTAACCTATCCGGAGAGAGTCGCGTCTCACCAGGTAGCCTTGGATTGGCGCAAGCTCCGGCGGTTGGATTTCCATAAAGTTTCCACCCGGCGTTTCCCCTGCCTTCGTTTAGCCCGCGAGGCGATGAAGAAGGGCGGGGCCATGCCGTGCGCGCTGAATGCCGCCGATGAAGTCGCCGTAGCCGCGTTCCTCGATCGGCGCCTTCCGTTCCGGGGCATCGCGGAAGTCATCGAGCGCGTGCTGGCGCGCACACCGCGTGCGCGTTTCGAAAAGATGGACGACGTGCTGGCCGCCGATGCCGAAGCGCGTCGCACGGCGCAGGAAGAAGTGATCCGTTTGTCGGCCAAGGCAGCAGCGGTTTCATAAGCGTCATAAGAAGGGAAAGACGGAGACATGGCAGCTGTTTATCTGATTGTTGGCGTCGTCCTGGTGCTTGGCGTAATGGTCCTGATTCACGAATGGGGACATTTCGTCGTCGCGCGCCTCTGCGGCGTGCGCGTGGACGTTTTTTCCATCGGCTTCGGGCCGCGCCTCTTCGGGTGGAAGAAAGGCCCGACGGACTATCGCGTGAGCGCGCTGCCTCTCGGCGGCTACGTACGCATGGCCGGCCAAGATCTTTCCGAAGTCGATGCGGGCGATAAGCCGCCAACCGGAGCGCCCGACGAGTTGATGAGCAAATCGCGCTGGAAGCGCGCCCTAATCTCTTTCGCGGGCCCCGCTGTCAACCTGATTTTTCCGATCTTCATGCTCACCGGCCTCTTTGCCATCGCGGGAGTGCCGTATTCCGCGTATTTGAACGCGCCAGTGCGGGTTACGGGTCTTGCTCCGGAATCCGGTGGACAACAAAATCCGCTTAAAGTGGGCGACACCGTCCTCTCTATCAACGGCATTGCCACTCCCAGCTGGGAACAGGCTCTGATCGCGCTGAAACAGGCCGCTCCCCCGGCGGCGCTCAAGTTAGAAGTGGATGATGCCGGCACGCGTAAAACGATCGAGGTCCCTGCAAAGAATTTATCGGACACCAGCCAAATCCTCGGCTATGCCCCCATCCGCCCCATTATCGATCAAGTCGCTCCAGCCACGCCGGCGGACCGCGCCGGACTGCGCGAGGGTGACATCATTACGGCCGTCAACGGCAAGAAAATCGAATACTGGGAACAGTTCATGCTGGCGACCCAGTCCTCCAACGGCCAGCCCATGACTCTGGACGTGAGCCGCAAAGGCCAATCTGTCCAACTCGTTGTGACGCCAAAGAAAGGCGCCGCGGACGACGACACAAATGTCTATCAAATTGGCGTGGCCCGGCGCGACGAAGTCGCCTACAAGCACGTATCCTTTGACGACAGCGTGAAGTTTGCCGGCTCCGAGACCTACGACACCATCGGACGCACCGTCGACGTGGTCGGCAAACTCTTCAGCGGCCGCGTCTCCATCAAGCAGCTCCAGGGCCCCGTCGGCATTTCCCACATGGCCGGCCAGGCCGTTCGCCGCGGCCCGCTCGACGTCATTTCGCTGATGGTGCTCATCAGCATCAACCTCGGCATCCTGAATCTCTTGCCCATTCCGATTCTCGACGGCGGCAATATCCTGCTCCTGGCCATCGAAGGCGTCATGCGCCGCGACCTAAGCCTCAGCTTCAAGGAGCGCTTTGTCCAGGTTGGCCTCGTCTTCCTCTTGGTCATCTTCGTCATCGTTATGTACAATGACATTTTGCGGCAAATGGTGCGCCATTCCTAGCTGTCGCGCCGCGCATTAGGAGGCGACTGATGTCTGCATCGCCGAGTCACCGCGTTTCCACAGGCGAGCGCCTCAACACCTCGGAGACTACCGGGAAACTCCAGCAAGCCATCCGTGAACGTAAAATTCGCCTCACGCGCCAGCGCCGCGTCATCCTCGAAGTCATGGATGCCGCCGAGCAGCATCTCGACGTCGACCAAATCCTCGAGCGCGCCCAAAAAATCGATCCCGGCGTCCACCTCGTCACCGTTTACCGCACCATCGATCTTCTTAAAAAGATCGGCCTCATCGACGAGCTCGACCTTCTCCACTTGCGCGGCGACCGCCACTACTACGAAAGCCACGGGCCCCGCGACCACATCCACGTCGCCTGCCTCCGCTGCGGCAAAGTCCGCGAATTCGAAAGCCGCCTCTACGAACAGCTCAAGCAGCAAATCGCCCGCGACTTCAAAATGAAAGTCACCGTCTCCCGCACCGAAGTCGGCGGCTACTGCGAAGACTGCCTAGCCAAAATTCCTTCGTGATTCGCCTCGCCTTGTGGCCTGCCATTACACGAGAGTCACAGCAGTTTCGACAGCTCTTCGACCGTCAGGCCAGCATCGCGCAGTATGCTCTTCAGCACCTTGGGATGGA
>JBARCY010000037.1:0-12558 GCA_049794595.1 Candidatus Acidiferrum sp. | reverse complement strand
TCCCCTTGCTCTCCGTCGCCACCGTTCGCACCACCGGAGGATGCCAGCCATCTCGCGGCATGACCAGCGACAACATCGCCAGCAGTTGTTGCTCCAACCGATCCGCGCCCTCGCGGTCCGCCTTGTTCAAAACAAAAATGTCTCCAATCTCCATCAACCCGGCTTTCATATTTTGAATGTCGTCGCCCATGCCGGGAACCATCACGACCAAAACGCAAGCCGCAAGCCGCACTATATCAATTTCGTCTTGGCCGACGCCCACCGTTTCAATCAACACTTCTTGCTTGCCCGCGGCATCCAGCAGAAGCGCCACTTCGGCTGTGGCACGCGCCAGCCCGCCCATAAAGCCGCGTGTGGCCATCGAGCGAATGAACATCCCCTCATCGCTCGCGTGGCTTTGCATGCGGATGCGGTCGCCAAGAATCGCGCCACCGGTGTACGGGCTGGTCGGATCCACGGCAATCACGCCCACTTGCTCTTCGTATTTTCGGTAGTACGCGGCGAGCCGGTCGACTAACGTGCTTTTGCCAGTACCCGGCGCGCCCGTAACTCCAGTGAGATAGGCGCGTCCAGTTTGCGCAAAGACGCGCTGAAGCAGCTCTTCCGCTTCGGGCTGATGATTCTCAATCGCCGTAATCGCACGCGAAATCGCGCGCACATCTCCAGCGCGCACCAATTCCGCCCAGTTCTCAACAGACAGCGGCATATTTTATCCGTGGGTCTCTCAACGAGGCCAGTCGCATCCGCCTATTATCCCGGATTTCGCATTCCGCACGTACTCCAAAACAGAAGGCCGTCTACTCGAAGAAGATAGATTCTATGGGCAGTTGAAAAAGCTTGGCCAGCTTAAATGCAAGCGGAAGGCTGGGATCAAATCTGCCTGTCTCGACGGCGTTGACCGACTGACGCGACACTCCCAGTTTTTGCGCAAGATCAGCCTGGCTCCAACTCCGATCGGCACGGAGTGTTCGCAGACAGTTCTTCACCTGTAGCTCCAGTGGACAAGCCGGAACGCTATCGCCGTCGAAATGAAAAAGAGATCCGCATTCAGTATGCCGATGGGAAACGGTCTCGAATAAAGATTTATGAAGACTCCGGCAACCGCGTCTCCCGCCATCGTCACCGCGATGCCCCAAAGCAGCGCCCGGACAACGAGCGCACGAATGAACTCATCCGGCTCGGCCTTCAAATAACGGCCCGCCACCCATACGGCAAAGAGCACTGGAAGTACGGAAAATGCCGCGAGCGTTCCCACAAGGAGCGATGAAGGATGCCCATTGCGAACTGCAAGCTGCGAAAGCCTAGGGAATATCTCAAGAATCGGGTTGGGTAGACCCGGGGTCGAAAAATTGGGCAGCACCGTGAATATCACGGCGCTGCCCATCAACTGCAGAGATCGGCGCTGCAGTGGGGTGGCGTTTTTGTTGCAGATTTGCATGCGGGCTCCTCGAAAAGACAAGCATACTTTACATGAACAAATCACGTCATGTCAAGTGTACTTGTCATGGCTATCTGCTCCTTTGAGGACGGATAGCGGCCAACCAGAAATAACCGTCGCAAGGCCGTGTTGGCCGTTCGGCGGTGACCTCGCGTATGAGGTATGGAAGAGATAGACGAGCCGAAAAGTTCAGCTCGAACCGCCCTTACGTAGCAACGAATTGGCGAGGCAGGCAGATTCGCCCTTAAACGGCCACGAGGCCGGCGAACCGATTACAACAAGCGGAAAGTCTCAAGTGGCGGGTAACTTCCCATCACCAATCACTTCTTACCAAGCAGTTGCCGCGCAATCACCAACTTCTGAATCTCGCTCGTCCCTTCCCCAATCGTGCATAGCTTCACGTCCCGATAAAACTTCTCCGCCGGATAATCCTTAATAAATCCATACCCGCCATGCACCTGTACGCATTCATTGGCCACGCGCACTGCCACTTCGCTGGCAAACAATTTCGCCATGCTCGATTCCCGCGTAAACCGCACATCTTTCCGATCCGCCAGCCAAGCCGCCTGATAAACCAACAAACGCGCTGCCTCCACTTCCGTGGCCATGTCTGCCAGTTTGAATTGGATGGCCTGAAACTGGCTGATTGCTTGCCCAAATTGCTTGCGCTGCTTCGCATAACTGACTGCAGCTTCGAGCGCGCCCTGCGCCATTCCCAGGGCTAGCGCCGCAATTGAAATTCGCCCGCCATCCAGAATCTTCAGGCTGCCGGTGAATCCTTCGCCCTCCGGCCCCAGCAAATTCTCGAGCGGCACGCGGCAATCCGAAAAAATCACCTCGGACGTATCGCTCGCCCGCATGCCTAGCTTGTTTTCTTTTTTACCGGGCTTGAATCCAGGCATTCCCTTTTCCAGGATGAACGCGCTTATTCCGTGCGAGCCTTTTTCCTTATCGGTGACCGCCATGGCGACGCAAAAATCCGCGTAATGACCGTTGGTCGTAAATGTCTTCGCCCCGTTCAACACCCAAAAATCTCCATCGCGACGCGCGGTAGTCTTCGTCCCCCCCGCGTCCGACCCCGCCTCTGGCTCCGTTAACGACCAAGCGCCAATCTTTTTCCCCGAGGCCAAAGGCGCCAAGTATTTCTTTTTCTGCGCCTCGGTCCCAAATTTGTAAATATGATTGCTGCAGAGCGAATTGTGCGCTGCAACGATTAATCCCACCGAGCCATCCACGCGCGCAAGCTCTTCGATCGCAATCGCATACTCAATGTAGCCAAGCCCGGCGCCGCCGTATTCCTCCGGAAAAATCACGCCGAGCAGCCCCATCTCGCCCAGCTTCGGCATAATCTCCATTGGAAAATGCGAAGCCTCATCCCACTCCATCACATGCGGCAATATCTCGCCCTGCGCAAACTCTCGCACGCTCCGCCGCAACTGCTGCTGTTCCTCTGTAAATGTAAAATCCATTTGCTCTCCGACCCGATCAATTCGCCCGCAACACTATCTCCTTGCCGGTGTACTGCCGCGCCCTTGCTAAACCGCGGCTATTTGCCCAATCTATGTCCAGCCAAACGTCCACTTATAGTTTATTTTACACCATCGCGCGCCGGGTCGAACCCATCTCTCTGCGCTGTTTCCCCGAGTCGCCAGCCGGAGTTCGCATGACGGAACAGCTTTTCGCGCGGTGGCCGCCGTGACTCCGGCGAGGCCCCATTTTCCCAAAAAGGTTGAGTCTAAATCTTGACTCTGCTCCCTTCATTTTTTCCGGTGCTCGCTATCCTGGGCATCAAGGATGGGATATGATTGCGGCCAGCGGTGGGTCCATGCGACCGTTGGCGGGTTTCTCTTTGATCCAGGTGTTATGGGTGCTGCTCTGCGCCTTCGCAATGCTCCTTCTTCCCCAATCTTCCACTGCCCAGTCCAGCACCCAGGCACTTCCCGATACCCGCGGCACGCTCGATTATGCATCGACTGGCCGACTTACTTTGCAAATCCAGGACACGACGGGTGCGCCATTTTTTGAAGGCGCCGCCGTCACCCTCCTGACCTCGCAAATCGAAACGAAACTGTCCACCACTTCCGATCAGAGTGGACTCGCCCGTTTCACCGCTCTGCCCGCCGGCCAGTATGTCGTAGAAATTGCCGCGCCCGGCTACCGCACCGTCCAGGAACAAGTTCGCATCTCCGGCACACGAGAGGACCAGAACATCGTGGTCTCTCTGGTTCCCACAGTCACAGGCGCTAAGGTCAAGGTCGGCTCCGTCTCTGCCTCTCCCAAGGCCGTTAAGGAATCCGAAAAAGCGATTCATGCTCTGCAACTGAACCGGCTCAACGAAGCGCAGCAGCACCTCTCGCGCGCCCTTGCGTTGGATCCAACCTTCGCCGATGGGAATTATCTGATGGGCTTACTTCTTCTGCGTCAGAAGGAGACCTCCAAAGCCGCCGCCTACCTGCAAAAGGCCCTGACCCTCTCGCCGGACCACACGGCCTTTCTGCTCGCACTCGGCGAAGCCCAGTATCTCGACCACGATTATTCCCGCGCCACCACATCGCTTGAGAAATTTCTGCAGGAGCAACCGAATAGCCCGCAAGCTTCCGCCGCACAAAAATATGTCGATGCCATGCGCAAACTGCGACTGCCGAGCACGGCCGGCGACGCCGGGACAACCGCGGAAACTTCGGACACTTCGTCCTCGGGGAGCCACGCCGTGAGCAGCGCCGCAGCGACCGTGGATTCCGACCCTCCGCCCCTTCCCGACATCACGCCAATCACGGAAGCAAATTGGGCGCCTCCGGACGTGGACGCCGAGAAACTCGACCTCGACCCCACTGCCACCTGCCAGCTCGATCAAATCCTCCACTCCGTCGGCAGTCGCGCCAAAGAGCTCGTCCAGAATGTCGATCGTTTCACCGCCACCGAAGAGATCGAGCACTCCAACGTCAGCCCCATGGGACTACAAACCTCCCGCGAGACGCGCAAATTCGATTATCTCGTCGAAATTCGCAAGGTTGGCACGAGCGATCTGGACGTACACGAATACCGGAATGGTCCGTTTGCTACAGAGGACTTTCCCGGGCACATTGCCACGATCGGCCTGCCCACGCTGGCATTAATTTTTCACCCGTACTTGCAGGCCAGATACGAATTTCAATGCGAAGGTCGAGGCTCCTGGCAGGGCCACGCCGCATGGGTCGTGCATTTTCATCAACGCGCCGACCATGCCAGTACCATGCTCACCTACCACGTGGGTAACCGCTTCGTTGCCGTCGGACTTAAGGGGCGCGCCTGGATCGATGTTGACACATCACAGATCCTTGCCATGGAATCGGACTTGATGCGTTCGGCCCCCGAAATCAGGCTCTTACGCGATCATCAACTTATCGAATACGGTCCTGTGCGCTTCCACAACAAACCTCTGCAACTTTGGCTTCCCAAGAGCGCCGACTGGTACTGCTCTATTTCCGGCCGGCGCTTTCATCGCCGTCACACCTTCAGCCAATTCTTGCTCTTTTCCACCGACGACAAACAGAAGATCAGCGCGCCAATTGAGCCGGTCACGTCGCAACTCCCCAAATAATCAATTAGCAGCGCTTCTTTGATTCGGTACTTCCCTACATCCTCTGTTCACGCCCTGGCCGTTTGCGGCCTCCCTAGAATTTCCTTCATCGACACCAGCGCCCTCTCGCATCCCGCGCGGTCCACGTCACAATGCGTCACAAACCGCACCGAATACGCCGCTGTGTCCAGCGCCCAAATATTTTTCTCTCGCAACAAATCGCAAAACTCGACCGCCGTTTTCCCCGTTCCCTCGCAATCGAAAATCACGATATTGCTCACCACTTTCGAAGGATCAATCTTCAGTCCCGGCATTCGCGCAATTTCTTTAGCCAGCACGCGCGCATTTTCGTGATCGATGTGCAGCCGCGCCGGGGATTTTTCCAGCGCGATCAATCCGGCAGCCGCCAATACGCCCGCCTGCCGCATTCCTCCGCCAAACATTTTCCGGTAGATACGCCCCTTCTCGATAAAAGCCGCTGACCCAACGACCATCGAGCCCACCGGCGCCCCCAATCCCTTCGACAAACAAAACATCACCGAATCAACTTTCTTGGTCATGTTCGCAACGTTATCTCCGAGGGCCACGGCGGCATTAAAAATCCGCGCTCCGTCCATGTGCACTTTCAGCCCCACATCGTGCGCGCCATCGCAGATCTCATTCACCTGCGCCGTCGGGTAGACCGTCCCGCCAGCCATGTTGTGGGTATTTTCGATGCACACGAGCGCCGTCTGCGAATCGTAATAAATCTGCGGCCGAATCACTTCCGCAATTTGCTTCCAGGTGAGAATCCCATCCTCGCCGCGCGCGATTCGTGGCATGCACCCCGCGATTGCCGCCATGGACGCCAGCTCGTAGAGATTCACGTGGCCACGCTCATCGCAAATCACCTCGTCGCCGTGATGCGTCCAAACCTTAATCGCAATCAAATTCCCCATGCAGCCGGTCGGGACAAACAGCGCCGCTTCTTTCCCAAAGATCTCCGCCGCGCGTTGCTCCAGCCGGTTCACCGTCGGGTCTTCTCCATACACGTCGTCCCCGACTTCCGCCTCCGCCATCGCTGCACGCATTTCCGCGGTGGGTCGCGTTACGGTATCGCTCCGCAAGTCAACAATATTGCCCAGCGGCGTGACACCGTCCGGATCACTCCGCATCCCGCTCTTGGCTATGGTCCCGCTCACAAGATGGCTCCCCTCTTCTCCGTGTCCTCTGCGTTCTCTGCGTAAAAATCCCGCTTCAAATTCAATTGGGGTCTAGCTGCGGACCGCCTTCACTTCATTAATTCCACAAACACCTCGTTCGAAATACTCAGCCTCGCCGGCGCGAGCCGCACCATGTTTCCGTCTCTCATCACCAATCCCGCCGATTCCAGCGGATTAAATCGCATCCCCAGCGCAACTCCGTATTCCTTCTCGATGCGCCCCAAATCAATCCCATCCAACTGCCGCAATCCCAAGAATAATTCTTCTTCCAACGCGCTCTCCCGCGTCACCGGTTCGAGTTGCTCCACGGGCAATCGCTCGGCTGTGATCGCGTCAACATACGCCGCCGCATCATGCGCATTCGCCCATCGCTCCGCTCCAGAAAACGAATGCGCTCCAGCCCCGAATCCCATATACGGCTCGCGCCGCCAATACTTCAAATTGTGTTTCGATTCAAATCCCGGTCTCGCCCAATTTGAAATTTCATAATGGTGATAATCCCCCGCTTCCAAGAAATCGCATGCGTTCTCGTAGAAAGTCGCCATGTCGTCGTCGCTGGGCACCGCGCCAGCCGAGTACCGCTTCCCGCCCGCCAACAATTCCTTTCCCAGCCGGCTTCCCTCATCCACCTCCAACAAATAAACCGAGACGTGTTCCGGCTCTAGCTTCTTCAGCTCCTCCAGCGACTCGCTCCAAGTCTCCACGGTCTGAAAGGGCAGCCCCGCGATCAAGTCGAAACTAATATTCCGAACCCCTGCGTCCCTCAAAATCGGCACCGCTCTGTGAATATCCGCCCGCCGGTGCATCCTTCCCGCCGCGGCCAATTCCCTATCCGAAAACGACTGCACGCCAAAGCTAACCCGATTGATGCCCGCGCGCACCCACGCCGATGCCTTTCCCGATTCAACCGTCTCCGGATCTGCCTCCAGCGTCACTTCCTTCCATTCGGATGCAAAGGTCTGCCGAATCGCATCCATCATTCGTTGCAACAAGTCCGGTTCCAACAAGCTAGGCGTTCCTCCGCCAAAATAAACCGTATCCACCACGGCCGTCCCAAATCCGGGCGGCAATTCCACGCCAGCCGCTTGACACAACTCGCGATGCCCACGAATCTCCCGGCAAACCGCGTCCACATACGGCGCAAATCTCCCCGAAGACACCACCCCCGTATGAAAATTGCAATACGTGCATTTCGTCTGGCAAAACGGCACCTGCACGTAAATCCCCAGCTTCGTCATATAGTTGGAAACTTTAGCACACTGGTCTTCTCTCTGAGCTCAGTGCTCTCTGTGCCCTCTCTGCTAAGAAAAACTTGTCACGATACCGGGATCGCGCCGCCACATCTAAATCTACCTTTACTTCGTTAGTGCACTGCCTGCTTCTCTTATCATTTTCACCCAAATCTTTCTCTCCCGCGGCCCATCGAACTCGCAGAAAAATACCCCCTGCCATTGCCCCAACACCAGCTTCCCCTCCTCCACAAAAATCATCTGCGAACTCCCAGTCAAAACCGCCTTGGCATGCGAATCCGAATTCCCTTCCGCATGTCGATACGGCCCGGACCGCGGCACTAGCCTCTCAAACACGCCCTCCAAATCCGTGGCGACATCGGGATCGAAGTGCTCGTTAATCATCACCCCCGCCGTCGTGTGTGGCACGTACAAATAGCATACGCCTGACGCAACGCCCAACTTCTCGACCGCCCGCTCCACCTCGCTCGTCACGTCCACCAACTGCGTCCGCCGCGCCGTCTTCACTCGCAAAATCTCCATCGTTTCTCCCCCCAAATGCTTGCAAATTCTATCACCGCCATTGCCACACGCTCCCTGGCCAATCGTACTCGTCTCGAATTTCTCTCCAGTTCATCTCCAGTCCACCCACAGTTTACCCCCGGTGCATTGTCGCTTTTCCCGTTCTGGGGAAAAGTGCACATCGTCATCCAAGACAAGCTAACTTGGTCGTCCACCAAGGAAGCAGAAGGGCGGTCCCAGCGCTCATCCCCAGCCGGGGCCGCTCTTCAGATCAGAACCAGGAGGCCGAAGTGGCAACCAGCATTTCAGCAGCGAACTTCCCAGCATTGGCGGAACCTGTAGCCCGAGGCGTCGCGGCAGCACATCCAGACTCCGCTCCGCCGCAAGGCAGATCGACGCCCGTGGCAGCACACGACCACCGCCGCACCTGGCTCTGGTGGTTCCTCGCCGTCGTCGCCGCTTCGCAACTTTATTTCTTCCGCGAACTCCTGGCGGCCTTCGCCATCTTCACCATCGCCTTTGCGGCGCTCACCTGCGTAGTCGTTAGCCTCTACATGCTCATACAATGCGGCGAGCTTGCACTCGCTCGCTTCTCCGCTTTCCGCCATCCGGCGGAGAACTTGACTTCAACTCGTAACCTGTCACCCGTGGGAAACATCGCCGTTGTCACCCAAGGGACTCAAAACGCAGCCTAATTTCCGATGAAACGTTTACGCGCGTTTTTGCACTACCGAATAAGGACTTGTTTCTTTGAATTCGCACCGGCATCGAGCAATAGGCCATCAGGCCAAGAAAGGCTAAATATTCGTCGCGGTGAGAACCAGTAGCGCGCAGTCACCATAGTTGGGGCAGCATACCTGGCCTTTCGCTCCCAACACCGTGCCGCCGCTTGGGGAGCCCCTCTTGCACCGAAAACCTTCCTATTCCCGCCGCGCTTTAACGCGGCTTCCAGCGACGGAGGACATCTGGGTCTGTTGGCGCTGCAATGGCCGCGACGACGTCTCGCGCGTCCTGGACATTAGCCTCGACGGCCTCTTTATCCAGACCCCACATCTCAAGGTCCAAGAAGGAATGCCCGCCAAGCTCGATTTTCTCGTTCAGGAGGGACGCATCAGAGCCGATGCCGCCATTCGCCATGTAAAACGCGGCGCTGGAATCGGATTGAGATTCGTCGCGTTGGGGGAAGAAGACCGGCAACGCCTGAAAGCCATGTTGGCACGGCTTCGCTCGCATCCTGCTCAATTTTCGCCTCCGCCTGTCAACCCCCTCGAACAAGAGTGACAAGGGCGCAATCCGCCTTACGCCTTCACCATTCGCACGTTGTAGCTTAACGGCCGCGCCAGAACCTCTTCGAGCAGCTTTTCAGCTGGCCCCAGCGCCTGGTCCTTTTTTTCTCTCTCCACCCCTGCCTAAGGACAGGTTGCGGATACGCACTTCCAGCTTTCCGTCCCCCTTGCAAAACCCCACAAACGTTGTTATTTGAACTAGTATACGAAGCTTCCACAGGAGTCAGGCTCATGCCGGACGAGAATACCAGACAGGCGGCGCAGGAATTCCTGGCCGAGAAGCTCGCGGAAGAAAACCAGAGAAACGAGGACAAGCTCAACAAAGAAGCTGCCGCCGCTCTTTCTCTTCAGGTTTGGAAGCGCTTTCGCGACGCCATTTTCGCGCAGTGCCAGGAATGGAATGCAGTGACCCAGGAGGAAACTCTAACCTGCAAAGAAACTCCGCTCGGCGACCTTCGCATCTGGTGCGCCGCAAAATCCAAATACATGACCGTCCATTACGATTCCAGAAAACTCCTGGTCACGCTGAAAAACTCCGGCCGCCCCGAACACGAAAAAGATGTGGTTCTCCAGATGGAAGGTTATTGGACAGGTTCCGCCCGTGACGCACATCTCACACGCAACGATCAGCCTATAAACGTCGATCTCTTGCTTCTCGGCGAGCTTCGCGTTCTCACCGGCATCGGCCGCCAAAGAACCTCCTAGCGATTTGGTCCCGCCGTCGTCTCCCCAATCTCTTCTCCAGCCGCCCACACCTCACGCCGCCAACAAAACGATCACAATCCGACCCACCCGGTGAAGTCATTCGGCTTGGTCCCGGATCTCAATGGCCGGAAGATCCGACGTAAACTTTGATCCAATGATTACGAACCTTCGCTTTCACTACTGAGCCGCTCACGGTAGAAACAATCAAATCAGATTGCTGGATGGGCATATGGCAATCAATGCAGTTGCTCGCGATCTGCGCGCCGAGCTTGGTGTACATGCCGCATTTGTTGGCTTCATGGCATGTCAGGCATCTGCTTGAATAGCTTGCTGCGCTTCGTTCCGGTGCATGTTCGTCATGGCACGTCGAGCACGTCATGTTGGCCGAAGATTGATAACACCGGCTTCTCTCGAGAAGAGCCACCTGATTCCCGTGAACGTCCACCTTGTCTTCCGGAGCCGGTCGTTGAAGTTTGATGTAGTTCGCGAGCGGCTCGCCAGGTTTAAAAGAAAATGCTGGAGCGATTTCCTCTCCCGATCCGCCATGACACTGGGCACACACTTCGATCTGTCTATCCCGCAAAAACTTGACGGGATTCGCGATACTTTTGGCGGCAGACGTGGCCACCGCAGAACGGTGGCGAGAAGCATGCTCCCGGCCCGGACCGTGGCAGCGTTCGCATGAAATTCCCAGCACAAAACCAGTTCGCTCGTACCGATTCATCAAGCGTGCCGGGGTAAGCGGCTCAAAATAAGACGCATGGCATTCAACGCAGCGAGGAATTACGGGACGGTCAAAATCTGCCGTGGCGTCCGGATATCCAGGACTGTTGACCCACTCGCCAATCTCGGTCCAGTAGGAAATGGGGAGCTGAAAAAGCTCGTCTCCCTTCCAATACAAATACGTCTGCCCTTTTCCACCAGAGCCGACTACGATGTCGAACGTCTCCGAATGCTCCTTTATGTGAGGTGGCTCTCCAAAGATTGCCGTTTGATAAAAACGGCCGTTCTTCGCCTCCATCCGGAAGGAGAGCTCAGGGTCAATCGTTTTCATGGTGTTTTGCGGTGGCGTGAATCTCCCAGCGATGGAATTAGCGCTTGGGAGTTGGGAAGTTAGGTGATGCGCCGTTAGCTGGAATGTTCGGAACTTGTCTTGATGGCATGAGCCGCAGACCTCGTCTCCAACATAGCCTGGGCGTCCAGCCTTTTCAGCCGGCACCGCGGAAATCGTTTGCCGTCTAGCGGGATCGGAGAACCGCTCTTGCCCTTGCCCTCGAGCAGGAGCTGAACAAAAAGCCACTGCGAGAAGCAGAACGAACGCAACCCTTGGTCTCAATAGCGGTTTCCTCTTCAGAACCGCCTAGGCTAACTGATATCACTGTGGCCCTCAAACGAAATTCACCGGAAGCACATCGCGCTTCCGGCGGTCTACTCAGGCCAAAAAGCAGGCCCCCCTTCTGTGACGCCGTCGGCCACCCGTCAAAAGACACCTCGGATTCACGATCCTCGTGAGTTCGTTTTTCTCTTCACCTATAGGGATTTTTTCTCTTTCCTTTTCCTTCATTTTGACCCGGGCTCGCTTCGTGAATCCTGCAGTGGAATCTGGCTCCGCCAACCAGCCAATATCTGCGTTCATTTCTTAATCGTTGCTCTTCTTGTGCCACTCCGCGTCCACCGCTGGCGGCAAGGAATCGAGGTGCGAGAGAAACGTCACCGCCGTCCAGATTTTCTCATCCGAAATGTCTTTCCCAGACGCATCTTTACCGAATTGCCCGTCCCACCAGAACATCCCCGAGTACCGCACGCCGTTCTTGACAATCCAGAACAGTTGATAATCAGGCTTGCGCGGCGGATGCAACGCAAACACCGGAGGGCTAGGATATAGAATGCCATTCCCTTCGCGCTTGGCCGCATCGTTCGGATCGCCGTGGCAGCCCGCGCAATCGTCCTTGAAAATCTTCATCCCCGCCAACAAGTTTTCGTCGGACGGGGCAATCGGATTCGACAGCTTCGGCGCGCTCCTTGCCACACCTCGGTTCAGCGCTAAATGCGCAAACTCGGTTTCCAGCGCCGAGGGCCTGGCATTCGCGCCAACCGGCAGCCATCCCATCCAAGCCGCTGCCCACGCCCCCACCGGTATCGTCAAAATCCCAACAATAAATCCCAGCACAAATTTCTTCATAACCGCTCCCGTGCTCTAGTTTATTAGGGATGACTTCCAGGCCTGCTGTGCTTCTGCTGCCCCGTTTGACGCCAATCTGCGGAAAGCGTTAGCGCACCGAGAATATGTCGGCCGGTGAGGCCACTTTCACCACGGATTCCCACGGGCGGGCGGTACACCAGACTCGTAACAGTTTTGTGGGTGCTTTCGGGCACCGCCCCAAGCCTCAGTGAACTTGAAAGGTCTCTCCGCCGATGGAAATCTCGCCCAACTGCGTGTCCTTGACCGAGGCCGGTCCGTTCGCTTTGTAGTAGGAATTCGGTATCATCCCGTGATTGCCGTCCACGAAAATGCCCCCCAGCCCCGCACGCTGCGGAGTTGCGCTCGCTACCCAGCCTGTCCCGCTAATCGTGACGGTGTACTTATAATTCGGGTCTCGCGCCGGATCATACTTCA
>JBARCY010000036.1:0-18393 GCA_049794595.1 Candidatus Acidiferrum sp. | reverse complement strand
CGTTGGCGCGATAGGGCGTGGCGGCTTCGGGCCAGAGATTTTTCGGGAGGGGCTGCTCGTAGGTGCTGTGGGTCATACCTGCCGGACGCAACACAAGCTCACTCATAATTTGCGGGAAAGGCTTTCCGGTGACGTCGGAGAGAAGCGTTTGCAGAACGACGAAGCCGCCGCCGGAATAACGCCAAAGAGTGCCGGGGACAACGTCAACGCGAATAGGGTCGGAGTTGGCAGGTTTTTCGCCGTTGAGGATTTGAACGATGGTGGGAACTGGTTCATCGGAGGCGTAGCCGGCAAAGCCGTGAACGGTAAGGCCGGCGCTATGGCTGAGGATGCGGCGGATGGTGACTTTTTCGTTGGCGGTGAAAGCGTTTTCGGGGACTTTCCAGGTTTTGAGTTTGACGTTGACGTTTTCGTCGAGGGTGAGCTTGCCGTCTTGGACGAGGCGAAGAGCGGCAAGTGCGGTGACAGGCTTGCTGATGGAGGCGGCTTGGAAAAGAGTTTCGGGCGTGACGGGTTTTTTGGAGGCGACGTCGGCGAGGCCGTAGGCTTTGGTCCAGATAATTTGGCCGTGATCGAAAAAAGCGACGCTGACGGCGGGAACTTTGTAGTGCACCATGCGCGCGGCGATCGTCATGGGAGCGGGGGGCTGGCCTTTGATGACGACGGCGGGGAGGAGGCCGTTTTCGATGCGAGCGATGCGCGCGGCGAGCGCGGGGTCTTGAGCGCTGGAGGATTGCGGCGAGCTTGCGGAGACGATCGTGGCGAGCGGGCGCTCGCGCGAGGAGATGGCGAGCAGCGCGGCTACCGCGAAGAAAGCGATCAGGAGCTTTTTGAGGTTTGCGTTCATGGGCGAAAATCGTATCACTTTTTGCGGCTGGGAAACGGAGATTGACTGTGTGATTGGCTACGAGCGGAAAAAATCGATGAGCAGTTCGGAAACGCGAGCGGGTTCTTCGTGCTGCAGCCAGTGAGAGGCGTTGGCGAAAGTGTAGAGTTCGGCGGAGTCGCAGTAGCGGAGGCTGTCGTGGGCCATTTCGGCGAGGAGGAAGGCGTCGCGCTCGCCCCAGAGGATGCGCGTGGGGACATGGACGGTGGAATCGGGGAACTTGGTGCGATGGCGTGCGGCGGCGCGGTACCAGTTCATCATGGCAGTGAGGGCGCCGGGTTGCGACCATGCGGCGCGGTATAAAGCTAGATCGTCTGGGGAAAAAGTGTTGGAGCGGCTGGAGTTGAGGAGCGCGTTTTTGCCGAAGCGGAAATCGAAGGCGGAAAAGACGAGTTCGGGAAGGAGCGGAAGCTGGAGGAGGAACATGTACCAACTGCGGCGAATTTGGCGGAGATTGGAGGTGAGATAGCGGAGCATGACGCTGGGATGCGGGACGTTGAGGATGGCGAGTTTGGCGACGCGTCGCGGATGGAGGAGGGCGGTGCTCCAAGCGACGGCGGCGCCCCAATCGTGGCCGGCGAGGAAGAATTTTTCGGCGTCGAGTTGGCCGGCGATGGCGAGGACGTCGGAAGTGAGATGGGAGAGCGCGTAGTGGGCGGCGCCGCGGGGTTTGCTGCTGGTGTTGTAGCCGCGCTGGTCGGGAACGACGACGCGGAAACCGGCGGAGGCGAGAGGCTCGATTTGCTTGTGCCAGGAATACCAGAATTCGGGGAAGCCGTGTAGGAGGATGACGATGGGCCCGTCTGGCGGGCCGACGGCGACGGCATGGAGATCGATCGGGCCGTTGTGAAACGTCAAGTGCTCGAGCTCGGTGCGCACAGATAGAGAGTTTACGATGGAAGGGAAGTGATAGAGAAAAGTACGCCTAGGTGATGGAAGTGGTTTCGAGGCCGTAGGTGGTGATGTAAGAGGCGGTGTCTGCGATTTCCGAGACGCGAGCTTCGGAATCGCCGTGAGGGACGGCGGTGTGGGGCTCGGCGGCGGATTCGGGAGGGAGGGCGCCGATGGCCAGGTTGCGGCCGGCGTTTTTGGCTTTGTACATGGCGCGGTCGGCAAGGGCGAGGACCTCTTCATAACTAACGTCGACGGGCGAATTCATATTCCACGGGAAGGCGGCCCAGCCAATCGAGACGGTGCGGTGCAGAGAAACACCCGCGCCTTTGATCTTGAAGGGCTCGCCGGAGACGGCGGAGAGAACACGAGCGGCGAGAGTGGCGGCTTCTTTGCGCTCGCAAAAACGGGAGACAACGAGGAACTCTTCACCGCCCCAGCGGACGAGCACATCGGAATAGCGGATGGCGCCGCTGATGCGAGTGGTTAGATCGATGAGCATTTGATCGCCGGCATCGTGGCCAAAGCGATCGTTGATTTCTTTGAAATGGTCGGCGTCGATGAGATAGAAAATGATGTCGCGATTGCGGCGGCTGCGCGCGGGGTCTGGCGCGGTGTAGGCGCGGATGGCCTGGCTGATGTCGCTGGCGATGGTGGCCTGGAAAAAGCGGCGATTGCGCGCGGAGGTGAGCGGGTCGGTGAGAGACATTTCTTCGAGCTCTTTATTGGCTTGCGCGAGGGCTTCGCTGCGTTCGGCGACCGCTTGTTCGAGGCGCAGGCGCTCGTTCTGGAGCTGGCGCGTGCGGTAGCTCACGAGGCCGTAGAGAGCGAAGAGGCCGAGAAGTATGGCGAAACCTCGCGAGTACCAGCGCTGCCACCAGGCAGGGATTACAGTGAAGGAGAATTCGGCTGGGAAACTGAGAGTGCCACGAGCGGAGCGGCAGGCGACGGTGAAAGTGTAAGCGCCGGGGGGAAGAGCGGGATAACGAGCTTCGCGACCAGAAGTTTCGTTGGATTCAGTTTCGAGGCCGGCGAGGCGATACGAGCAGCGAACATTTTCGGGATCGCGGTAGGTGAGAGCGGCAAAAGCCACGCGGAAATTATTGTCGCTGCGAGGCGCCTCGGGATGGCGCTCGCCGAGGCGGTCGCGTGAGCCAAGTTGCGCGGAAGTAATGACGACGCGAGGCGGAAGTTCCACACCATCGTCGGCAGAGGCAGGACTGTACCGCGCCAAGCCACCGCTGGTACCGAAGAGCAAGGTACCGTCTTGTTCGGCGAAGAAACCTCCCTCGCTCAGATCGTTCCAGATAAGGCCATCGGAGCGGGTGAAACGAAGAGTGTGCCCATTGCGAGAAAATTCCGTAAGGCCAAGAGCGCTACCGGCCCAAACGTTGCCGTCATGGTCGGCGCCGAGCATGTAAACGTCAAGAGAGGGCAACCCGTTCGCCAAGCCATAGTGAGTGACCCGCGGTTTTCCGTCCACGAGCCTCAAGCGGCTGAGACCTAGAGCGTCGAAGTAGCGGAACCAAACTTCATCGCGGCTGACGGCGGCGGCTTCGACAACGTCGTCCTGAAGCAAGCCGTTGGCGGTTGTGAAGTGCAGCCAGTTTTTGCCATCAAAACGAGAAAGACCGTTCCTGCCAACAGTCCAGAGGACGCCGTCGGGGCTAGATGCGAAGCGGCCGAAACCCTGGTGAATTTCCGGAGGCAAGGGAACATCGACGAAATGAAAGGGCCGTTCAGAGGGACGCGCCGCTTTGAGATAGTTCGAGTTGGCAATCCAAATGCGGCCGTCGGGTCCCACTTGAATGCCGGTGGGAGTGGGGCCGGGAAATGGAATTTTTTCGGCGCGAAGGGAATTCGGATCAAAACGGGTGAGACCGCCAGCGAAACAAAGGACCCAGATGGAGTGATCGGGCGCCAGGATCAATTGGCGGGCCACAGTGCCATTGAGGCCGTCTTTGGCCTTCCACACGCGCCAGCGCTCGGCCTGAGGATCCCACATCGCGACGCCATTGTCGGTGCCAACCCATAGTCGCTTGCGGGCATCGCGCACTTCGGACCAGACGACGTCGTCGGGAAGGCCCTCAACGCGAGTCCAAGCCAACCAGGTTTTTCGTCCGATCCAGCGCTGAATGCCGGCTCCGCCGAGGCCAATCCAATAGGCGCCTTCGCGATCCTCCATGATTGCGAACGTAGCATCGACAGCCATGCCGCGGCTTTGATCGATGACTTGCCACTGGCCAGAGACATGACGATACAGGCCCTGAACGGTGGGGATCATCAAGTTGCCGCCACGGTCCAGCGATGAATAGCCATACTCGTTGGCGGGGGGAAGATCGGGCAGTTCGGGTACGAAATGGGTGGAATCTGGATTGAGCCGAAAGAGATGGGCGCTGGTGCGAACCCAAAGAACTTTATCGAAATCCTGGAGGATGCCTATGATTTGCTCGTGAGGGAGACCGCTCTCGGGCGGGAACATATGTACGTGGTCCTGCGAATCGAGCCAACCCACGCGGTGGCCGACGGCGAACCAAACGCGGCCTTCGGGCGTGATGCTGACAGTTTCTACTTCCAGGCTGGGAAGTCCGTCGGAAATGCTCCACAGGCGGTGGTCATTGGGACGATCCGGGTCAACCCAGAGGAGACCGCCGTCGGTAGCAATATAGACCTTTCCCCAGGAATCGAGGGCCAAAGCGGAAGGGCGCCGGAAGGAATTGTAGGCCTCGGGGAGTGGAAGTTTGTGGATCATGCCGTGTTCCATGTAGGCTATGCCACGAGATGTGACAACCCAGATTCGTCCGCTGGGAGCGAGGACGAGTTGATCCACATTGGTGCTGGGAAGGCCCTGCTCGAGGCCGAAACGAACAACGCGAGTGCCGTCGAAGCGCAGAAGGCCGTCGGGGGTGCCGATCCAGATAAAGCCATCCTGGTCCTGGAGGATGCAAGAAGGGGTCAAGGAGCTCAGGCCGAAGTTATCGCCGACGCGCTGGAAGACGTAGTGCGGTTTTTGGGGGAGCGAAAGCGGGGGCGTCTCGGTGGTCTTTGCCTGGGCGGCAAGGGAACCGAGAACCAAGACGATCAGGCTAAACAAAAACAGGGCAGCGGAAGTCTTGCTCCGCATGAAGGCTCCGAGTAAAGCAGTCCAAGTAGTCTAGCGTGGGGGAAGATGAGCAGGGGGGAGTGGTCCCAAAACGATAATGGCGGATTGTGTGGATTTATACGGTAGAGCAGAAGAAGCGGCAAGGCGTGGAGCACTTCTATACGCAGGGCACTATTCAGTTCGGATGGGGTTCGGGAAGGGCCGCGCACTTCGTGGCTATTATGTCGATGCAGTACGTGAGGAAGGGTCCCGCTAGAGTAATCCGAGATGTTCAGGATACTTGGCTTGCAGCGAGCTTACCAGAGCTTCAAATTCTGGAAGATCGCGCAAGTTTTTTAGGTGAGGGTCCTTGAGGAAAAAAGGCCAGCACGCGAACCCACTCGTGACGCTCCGTTCCAACCACTCAAACGCAGCCTGACGCCGTTCCAACATGGCAAGTATGCAGGCGATTTGATAGTAGCTGTGGTGCGCATGCCCAAACGATTTTGGGCTCGCACAAGCCGTCGTAAGGCAGTCGAGCGCTTTTCCGGCTAATCCGGTGGACGCGTAATAGACGCCCTCCAAACTGACAATGAGTGGTTCTTTCGACAAGAATTGAACGGCATCGTCCAACAGGGCTCTCGCTCCTTTCAAATCGCCTGTCAGCAAGGCCAGGAGAACAGCAAAGTAGACGGAATACTTGTTCTCTGGAGTCTCGGCGCGCCAAGCTTCGATCTCCTCGCGTGCCAAGTCGTATTCCTGGTTCCAAACGTACACTTGCACGATGCTGTGACTAATCGCTTTTTTGGGATGAAATGGGCGTGCTCGCTCGTACATTTCACGGGCGTGCTCGAGTAGCCCGATGTGAGCCAGGATCGTGCCCAGACGGTTGTATGCCTGGGGCTGATTGTTTTGCAGAGCCAAGGCTCGCTTGAGTTCGTCAATCGCTTCCAGATGCTGGAAATTCCTGGACGGTCCCCAAAAGAGAAACGCGCGGGCGACGTGCCCCTCGGGCAAATCCGGATCCAGATCCAGCGCGCGGCAACAGTGAAACTCGGCCTTCTCCCACCACTCGCTCGAAGGATCAACTTCAAAGTGACGAGTCGCGCAGACCACGGAAAGCGCGGCATGCGCCAGGGAAAATGCAGGATCTCTAGCAACCGCATTGCTTAGGTGCCGGGCAGCTTCGTCCAGCATCGCTGGATTGCCAGATGAGCTGAGCTTGTAACCCCGCATGAACTCCGCATAGGCCATGGGGTCCTTGCTATAGCGCAGGGAGCGTTGAACCATGGCCGGAGCCAGCGGCCGGTTCAGTGCCATAGCGATTTGCTTGGCGATCTCATCCTCGATGGCGGATAAGTGATTGAGGTCAAGATCACGCTTCCTCGTGAAGCAAACAGTTTGCAGATGCGTGTCGAACATTTCCAAGGAAAGGCGCCAAAGGCCTTTGGACATTTGAATACCGCCGTGAACGGCAAAACGCACGCCAAGTCGCGAAGCGGCTTCCGCAGGGGTCACCCCCGCAGGCACACTCAGCACTGCTGAGGTCGGAAGGACGTCCACGCCCTTCAAATTCCCGAGGCGCGCGACCAGTGCATCGGCAAATCCCAGGCACACGCCATAGTCATCCGTGGCCTTGCCGAGAAGCACTAGGGGCAAGACGGCCAGAGAAGTCCGCTCGCTCCACACGCCCGTCTTCTCCGGGACGGCCGCGCGCACAACACCCGATCCAAAATCGGATTGTGGATAACGCGCGTCATGCACTCTCAATGGCCCGACAAATCTGTAGCCCTTGCCCACCACGGTTTCGAGAAAACGAGGCTTGGCGGAGTCGTCACCCAAAGCGGTGCGGATTTTTCTCACGATGTTGTTGATGTTGGGATCGGTATCTATGAACAGATCCGAACCCCACAATTTGCTTACGATCTCTTGGCGCGAAACCAACTGTTCCCGGCGGCTCACCAGAAAAATCAGCAGTTCCATCGGTTTTTTTTCGAGTTTAACTCGATGACCGTGGCGGCGAAGCTCATAACGCCCGAGGTCTAGTTCGATCTCGCCCGCTGCCGATCTTTTGCGTCGCATAAGGCACTCGAGGGACATTATCCTCCAGGAATCAGTAATTTGCGACGATATGGAAAAGATAGGCAATCGGTATCCGCTCTTGATTGGAATAGTCTTCCATCCAAGAGATGATTCCCAAAGTTCGAGACCGAACGACGGAGGTTCGACAATGAAACGATACTTGCTCCTGACTCTTGCAGTGGCTGGAATATTCTCTTGGGCGGGACTGGCATTCACCAGCGCCGCGCACGATGACTCGCACGAAAAGAACGCATTCACCCCGGATACCATCTCGTGGGTGGCGGCACCGCCCGTTGTGCGTCCTGGTGCGCAGTTTGCCGTACTTGAAGGCGACCCAACCGCATCTACCGGCGATTTCACGATTCGCTTGAAGATGCCTGATGGGTTTCGTATCGCGCCCCATTGGCACCCGAACCGGGAGAACGTCACGATTATCTCCGGAACATTCAAAGTCGGCATGGGCGATAAGTTTGACCCCAGCAAGATGAAGGCTTTCATCGCTGGGAGCTTTGCCTTCCTCGACCCCGACATGCATCACTACGCCATGGCCTCCGGAGAGACCATCGTGCAAGTCCACGGACAATCTCCGCTTCAATTCAACTACATCAATCCTGACGACGACCCCAGCAAGAGTAAGTAGTGGATACTCGCGCACTTCACGTCAGCACGCTAACCAACTCGGAAGGCGGCAGGGACGACCGCTTACTGGGCAAACCCAAGCGAAAGGCACCGTGAGAAGCCCGCAATAAAGCACCACGGAACGCAGAGCCAAAGAATTCGCATTTACAAAGGAGAATTAGAATGGCACTCGATATGGACAAACTGAATGTGTTCGTAGGGCAATTCGTTGGAGACCTCGGCGCGGCGGTCCACTCTGGCATGGTGGTGATTGGCGAAAAACTGGGGTTGTATAAGGCTCTCGCCGAAGGCCCGCTGACTTCCGCCGAACTGGCCGCTAAAACCAGAACCGATGAACGTTATGTGCGCGAATGGCTGAGCTCACAAGCTGCTGGCGGCTACGTCACCTATAACGAGCAGACTCGCAAATTCAGTCTGAGCGAAGAGCAGGCATTTACGTTGGCGAACGAAGACAGTCCCGCTTATCTTCCCGGCGCCTTCCAATTGGCCCTCGGCTCTCTGGCCGCAGTTCCCAGGATTACCGAGGCCTTCCGATCCGGCGCAGGCATGGGTTGGAATGAGCATGATGAAGATGTGTTTCACGGCTGCGAGAAATTCTTCCGGCCAAGCTATGCAGCAAACCTTATCAGTTCGTGGATTCCTTCGCTGCAGGGCGTCCAGGCTAAGCTCGAGGCCGGCGCGCGCGTCGCCGATGTTGGGTGCGGTAAAGGGGCGTCCACCGTGCTGATGGCTAAAGCCTTTCCAAAATCGCAATTCTTTGGTTTTGATTATCACGACAAATCCATCGAGGGCGCCCGCGCAATCGCCGCTCGAGAGGGTCTCGAGGTTCGCCTCAACTTTGGCGTCGCAAAGGCCAAAGCATTTCCCGGCAAAGACTACGACTTGGTCACCGTGTTCGATTGTCTGCACGATATGGGTGATCCGGTCGGCGCCGGAACCCATGTACGCAATGCGCTCAGCAAGGACGGCACCTGGATGATCGTCGAACCGTTTGCATACGATGAACTAAAAGACAATCTGAATCCGGTCGGTCGCGTGTACTACTCTTTTTCGACTTTGTTGTGCACTCCCTGTTCGCGTTCGCAGGAAGTTGCGCTGTGCCTGGGTGCGCAGTCAGGCGAAAAACGCATTCGCGACGTAGTCACCGCGGCCGGCTTCAGGCGTTTCCGCAGAGCCGCGGAAACACCGTTTAACATCGTCTACGAAGCTCGTCCATGAGCCGTTCGTCTTAATGAAGGCAGCCGGGGGGTTGAAACCGTGGTGGCTTGCCTGGCACGGTTTCACCCGATCTAGAAAAAGAATTTTGCGCCGAACTGGATGAGACGCGGCGGAGCGGCGCTGATGACTTGGCCGAAGGTGGAGCTGTCGATGTTGCCGTCAACGGCTTGCGGGCCGAAGAACTGGGCGTGGTTGAAGGCGTTGAACGCTTCGACGCGGAATTGGAAAGACTTCGATTCGTTCAGACGCACGTTTTTGAGGAGGGCCATATCGTAGTTGTCCATGCCGGGTCCGTAGAAGAAGCGCCGCTGGGCGGTGCCGGCCGAGCCCAACGCGTTCTCGCTGAATTGAGACGTACTGAAATAGGAGAGGCCGTTGCGCGGATTGTGATTCAGATTGAGCGCGCCGCCGTTGTAGTTGGGTTCGTCAACACCAAAGTTGTTGATGCCATTCGGCTCGGAGCCGAGCAGAGAATTGTCACCGAAGTTGACCAGAGTTACTGGAAGGCCCGTGCTGAATCGCGTGATCCCGGACAATTCCCAGCCTTCCGTCCAACGGTTCGTGGCGTGGAACAATTTTTCAACAGGCAGCTGATAGCTGTAGCTCACCACGAAGTTATGCTTCACGTCGAACGCGGACAGAGCTTTGCTGAGCGATGGGTCGAGCGGATTGACCTCTTCGCCGATATTCGAAGACTGGTCCTGCGATTTGCTAAACGTGTATCCGGCCAACACGTTCAGACGCTTGCTGGTATGCCGCAGAGTAATTTGTAACGCGTTGTAGTCGGAATTGCCGATGGTGGACTGATTGGCATTGCTGCCGAAATTCGAGCCTAACGGACCGCGCGTGCCGTTGTAAACCTGTCCAGTCGACGTCGTATAGATAGTGTCCTCGCCGAAAGGACCGCAAGGGACTTGCCCGGCGGCAAGATTAGCCGGATTGCTCAATTGCAAGCAAAGCGTAGGGTTGCCGGGGTTCGCCTCTTCCAACACCAGCAGCCGATGCCCTTGCGTGCCGACGTAATTCAAGCTGAGTACGGTATTGGCTCCAAAGCCGCGCTCGAGCGAAAGCATATATTCCTCAGTGTAAGGAATGCGATTGGTCGTGGGGTAATTGGGGAGACCCGTGATGGGCTCGAATTGCGACCAGTCTATGTTGGAGTCGGGATGGCTGGCGCTGGAATTCAGCGGAGCCAGCGTTACCGGGAAAACTTGCCCCAAATTCTGCCCGTTCGCTGCCGTGACAAATGGCGTGGCGAAGAGCGGCGGAGCTGGGCTGGTGTAAGTGGTTCCATAAGGCGCATTGGCGCTCATTACGCCGATCGTGAGAGCCTCGATCGCCGTGTAAAACATACCGTAGCTCGCTCGGATGCTGGTCTTACCAGGTGCGCCCAGTATTCTGGCAAGAAGACCATCGCCGTCGCTATCGGGCGAATAGGCCAAGCCGATGCGCGGCGCAAAATCACGATTCCCCGGAGGCGCCAAAGTGCGCGGCACTCCTGGATCGGTGGGATAGAGAATTCCTGCAGGAGCCCCCGGGAAAACAACAGATTGCTGGCCCGGCACGAAAGTGGCGATCTGGTTGTACTTCTCATACCAGGGCTCGATGCGGTCCCATCGCAGGCCGTAATTCAGAGTGAGTTTTCGCGTCGCGCGCCAACTGTCCTGCCCATAGAGCCCCAGATATTTGTTACGGCCGTAGAAGGGCTGAAGCTGGCTCTGGTTGTATTGGCTTGGAACGCCCAATAAAAAGTCCGCGAAGTCTGAGCCGGTCTCTGACCCGAAGAAAAGAAAGCTGCCATTGAACTGCGCGATGGCATTCACATTCACCTGATCGTAGTGAAATTCGCCGCCCAGCTTGAAGGTGTGGGTTCCCATCACTTTGGAAAAGTTGTCGAGCCATTGAAACGTATTGCCGACTTGGTTCAGCTCGTTCGTATTCGTCCCCATCGTGAAGCTGTTGAAGCCGATGCTCTCCACTCCTTCGGTTTTCGGCGAAAGCGCGACGATGCCCGGTGTTTCTTGGCCGACCTCAAATCCCTGCGACGCCAGGCTGACGCCGACTCCGCCGACTGGTTTGCCGAGATCGTTCGAGTTTCGTAGGTAACTGAAGCGGAATTCATTCACGCTCGTGGCGTTGATGGTTTTCGTGTCGCCCAGGCTGAGCAGCTGCGCGCGGCCCAGATAGAGCGCGTTAAAGCCTGGGACATTCGCTCCGCCTTGCGCGATCGGATAAGGATTGTTCTGCGACCAGTCGTCAAGAAAATAGTAGGTGGAGAGTAAGCCCCAGCGCGAGTCGGCGTCCAGCCGGTAAGCTCCTTTATCGTCCCGCAAAGAAAGGTTTGAGGACGAAGTGGAAAATGTGCCGTTGGCGTTGCTGGCCGCGGGAATGTACTTCAAGAGATTGGTTGCAGGCGCGGACCAAGCGCTCTGAGGAATAATGGCGCCGGGAAAAACGCAGGTTACACTGGTGCACCCGGCCGTGTAATACGGCTCGCCGGCTGTGACAGCGTAACCAAGTTTTTGCGAAAGCAGGCTGGCAAAATATGGACCGCTGACCGTCGTCGGGACTGTATTTCCGTTCGCATCGGTAGTCACAAAAGAGCTGGCCAGATCGGACAGATTGCCCAGCCGGTCCTGCGTCGAGGGGACAGGAATCTGGCCGGTGTCCACGCCTTGCGTCGAGCGCGTGCCCTGATAATCGCCGAAAAAGAAAATCTTGTCCCTGCGAATCGGGCCTCCAAAGGTGCCCCCAAACTGGTTTTGATCGAATGCGCCGCGCGTGGGCGAGAAATAATTACGCGCATCGAGATCAGTGTTGCGGGCGAATTCAAAAACGTCGCCGTGAAATACATTGGATCCGGATTTGGTGACCACGTTGATCTGGCCGCCGCTGAATTCCCCGTACTCCGCGTCGAAATTGTTGGTCAGAATGCGAAACTCGGCGATGGAATCGAGATTGGGAACGATGGCCGTCCCCATGTTGACATCTTCCTGCACGTCGCTTCCGTTGACGATAAAACTGTTGGCAAATTCGCGCTGGCCGTTGATTGAAATCGTCCCCGGATTCAAATCTCCCGAGGGAGAAAGCACGCTTGCGCCCACATCCTGCACCGTCTCGGAAGTGATGGATGTCGCCGGAGCAACACCTGGCTGAAGGGTGAGCAAATCCGTAAAGCTGCGGCCATTGAGCGGCACCGCCGTCATCTGCGCGCCGGAGACGACCTGGCCGTTTTGCGTGTTGATGGTTTCGACGAAGAGCGGATTATCGACGATCAAGACGGTATCCGTCCTTTCGCCCACGCTTAAAACTGCGTCGATTTTCAGCGCGCTGTTCGCGTCGAGGACGATTCCCGTCCGGCGGTACGATCGAAACCCGGTGCTGGCGACTTCGAGCTCGTACTTGCCGATAGGAAGATTCGGGAAGGAGTAGAACCCTCGGTCATCGGTCGTGGTGGTTTGACGGATTCCGGTGTCGGTATTCGTAGCTATGACATTGGCTTTCTCAACCGCCGCCTCGCTCGAATCCGTCACCGTGCCAGAGATGCTTCCCCCCACGCCTGCCCACACATCGATGGCCTGGAGTAGCATAAAGAAAGCAAGAGAAAGACAAAAGGCAAGGCGTCCCGAGCGCCTCAAAGTCTGAAAAGGAAAATTCGATAAGCGGTCCTGCTTGGTCCCTGGCATCCTGAAGTTCCCCTCGTAAAACCCATAGCCGGCTTCTCCCAGTTGCCACACTGGTTGCCTAACGGGTTAGTTTTTGAAGTTAGTCTGGAGCCTGCCCAGAGCTATGCGTCTGTCCAAGAACGTGAAAACAATCACAAAGCTGTATTTCAGGCAGATAACAGAACGGTCTCTGTTGCAAAGTATTTGCAAGTAAAATATACGACAAGATTAGTCCTATTTCAACTAAAAACCATTGAATGGCAGTATTCGTGGGTCGAAAGGTCGCCAAATTAGGGCGAAACGTCAAAATCAGCAGAGCTTAGGCTTCGGTTTGGCTCAAAAGCCGGGGGCGCCGGTGGCCGCCGGGCGCATTTCGGGGGCGTTGACGCCGAAGCGGAGGTGGGCGAAGTAGGTTTGGCCGAGGGACATGAGGCCGGTGTAGAGGTAGCCCCAGACGAAGAGGAGAAGGAAGGGGATGGTAGCGTAGTTCTCGTTTGTGAAGGCGTAGAAGACGGTGCCGGCGAAGTAGATGCCCAGAAGGACTTCGGCGTAGGGCATCCAGCCGGCCTTGTTCCGGTATTTTTTCGAGACGAACGTGCCTTTTTTGCCCTCGATCTTGAATTTGGGCGTGCGAGCGAATTCGCTTCTCTTGCCGACAATTGCTTCCAGGACAGCTTGCGCGTTGCGGACGGAAATACCGATGCCGACGGCCATCACGAAGGGCATGTAAAAGAAAGTGCGCCACCAGGTCTTCGGGCGGAGCTCGCGTTGCGCGACGAGGTAGAAGCTGGAGATGGAGCAGGTGGACGCAAGGAACAGAGGCAGATCGATGATGAGCATCTGGAACCAGCCTTGATAAAAACGGACGATCATGGCGGGAAGAAGCATGGCGGAAAAAAGAACCATGAGCGGGTAGCTGATATTGGCGGTGAGATGAAAAAAGGCTTCGGCTTTGACGCGTAGCGGAGCATCGGACTTCAGGACGCGCGGAAGGATTTTTTTTGCGGTCTGCATCAGGCCCTTGGCCCACCTGGCTTGCTGGGTTTTGAAGCCGTTCATATCGACGGGCAGTTCGGAAGCGCATTCGATTTGCGGGAGATAGAGAAATTTCCAGCCTTTGAGCTGTGCGCGATAGGAAAGGTCGGTGTCTTCGGTGAGCGTGTCGTGCTGCCAGCCGCCGGCTTCTTCGATGGCCTGGCGGCGCCAGACACCGGCGGTGCCATTGAAATTGAAAAAAGTGCCGCAACGGGAGCGAGCACCATGCTCGACGACGAAGTGGCCATCGAGAAGTATAGTTTCGACTTGTGTGAGGAGCGAATAGTCGCGATTGAGATAGGTCCAGCGAGTCTGGACCATGCCGATTTTCGGGCCGTTGGCGGGATCGACGAAATACGGAATGGTGCGGCGGAGAAAATCGGGCTCAGGGATAAAGTCCGCATCGAAGATGGCGACGAACTGGCCCTGGGCGGTGTGCAGTCCGTTCTCAAGGGCGCCGGCTTTGTAACCTTCTCGATTGGTGCGGTGGATGTAGAAGATGGGCAGGCCTTGGGCGGCATGTCGTGCGACGCAGGAACTCGCGACCTGGCAAGTCTCGTCGGTGGAGTCGTCAAGAACCTGGATGTCGAGCAATTCATGAGGGTAATCGAAGCGCGATACGGCTTCGACGAGGCGCTCGATGACGTAGCGTTCGTTGAAAATGGGAAGCTGGACGGTGACGCGCGGCCAATTTTTGACTTCGGGAGGCGCCCCGGGGACGTTTTTCGAGTAGGCGTAGTAGTCGTAGACGAGCCAGTAGCGATGGAATCCATAAGCCGCGAGGACGAAGAGGACGAGAAAATACGGGATCGTCATAGCCAAGTCAAAGGCATTGGGGTGATACATTCCCGCGAAGGTGCGGTCGGTCAGTCTGTGCCAGTAATGGCTAAGAGAGGTTTGCGCCAAGAGAATCGAAGAGATGGGCAGTGGAATCGTCACGAGCTGAGCAGCTTTGCCTTCCGCGGATGGCGTCCTGGATTGAACCTGACGACACAAGGATTATAGGACGGAAGCAGGGACAGTCAAAGACCGGGAATGGCTCTCCGAGTTGGCAACCGCGCCCCAAGAATCCCTGAACGACAAAGGCATCGTGCCACTAATGTTTTCCTATTATTGATGCGCTTATTCTTTTTCTACTAGAGTGCTCCGCACGCAGCAGGGGAACTCGCCGAGGGGCGTCGGAGCAGGGGTTCCCTCAATCCCATTGTCTCTCTGAATCTGCTCCCAATGGATGCTTTTAAGCCTTTAAGGGGATAACTCAGTGCAAAAACTATTTGTGCTCGTTCTCTTTTTGGGGATGGCGCTGCCAGTCTTTGGCCAAAGCAATTATGGGACACTTACGGGCGTCGTGACAGATGCACAGCATCTGGCGATTACGGGAGCCATTGTCGAGCTTAAAGCCGCCAGCACAGGGGCAATTCGCAGGGTCGTGACCGACGAACACGGATTGTTTGAGGCCCCCGCGCTTCTGCCAGATGATTACGAGGTAAGAATCGAGGCGCCAGGTTTTGCTGCCCAGACGCAATCGCTGCGTTTGGAGGTCGGGCAGAAAGCAGCGATTGAAATCAGCTTAAAAGTCGGTGGTGTGACGCAAGGTGTGAAAGTCACTGCCGCCAGCGAGGCGTTGCGCACGACCGATGCCAGCGTGGGAGAAGTCGTCGAACCAAAATCCATCCAAGATCTGCCACTCAACGGCCGGATGCTGATTGATCTAGTCCTCACCGTTCCTGGCGCACATGTGGGGTTCGGCGCACAAACCGGATCCACGAATCCTCTTTATTGGCGACCCGGCCAAAGGTCCGCAGTGGTCATAGGAGGCGCCCGCCCGAACGCGAACTATTTCTTGCTGGATGGAGCTACGAACACGGATCCTACGTTCAACACGCAGAACCTGAGCCCATCCCCCGACGCGGTAAAAGAATTCCAAGTGGAAACGAGCAGCTACACCGCTGATATGGGAGGCGCGGGCGGCGGCCAAATCAACATCGTCACTAACTCCGGGTCGAGCCAATTCCATGGAACCGTTTACGAATTTTTGCGCAATGGTGCCATGGATGCGAGCACCTTCGAATCCATGGGCAACAAGCACCTGGTGCAAAATAATTTCGGGGCTTCGATGGGCGGTCCGCTGATCGGGAAGAGAACGTTTTTCTTTCTCAATTTCGAGGGTTTGAGGCTTGCGCAAGCAGACGCACAGATACTGACCGTGCCAACACGGGCCGAAATCCAAGGGGACTTCAGCATGAGCGGCGTCAATATCTATGACCCAACGACGGCCGTGGCGAATCCAAACTACAATCCGAGCCTGCCAACGGGTCCCACAAACTTCCCCTACACGCGCAGCCAGTTTCTCAACAATCAAATTCCGACGAGCCGGATCAATCCGCTCCTCGAAGCCTTTCTGCTGCAATACATGCCCCAGCCGAACATGATGATGAACCCGGGGAGTCCGGACTCGAACAATTATCTCGATGTGCGAAACGAAACCCATTTCCAGAACCAAGGCACGGCACGCATAGATCACAACTTTGCGAATGGCGACACAGTGCTGGTGCGCTATTCGGCCGGAGGAGAAAATGGATTCTCGCCGAGCAGCGGGACTACTTCCACGACAGAAAATCTTCCCGGATTCGGCGTGAATTTCGACAATCTGTCCCAACAGGCGGTAGGCTCATGGAATCACATTTTTTCCAGCAACAAGCTCAACACCCTCTCGGTTGCGGTCTCGCGTCTTTCGATGGACCGCACCTCGCAGAATGACGACGTGAACGACATCGTCAGTCAGCTAGGAATACAAGGCATAGGCTTTGGTGGGGAAGGTGCGTGGGGCGCCCCGTGGTTTGCCGTTCAAGGATATACGGGAATTGGCGACACGTTTGCCGCAACGCCCATGCATGCCTGGGACACAACCGTTGAAGCGCGGTATACCTATTCGTGGCAGCGGGGACGCCACGGGATAAAATTCGGCGGGGATACCTACCGCTATTTCTGGCCAATGTGGGGTTTCTTCCAGAATCGCGGCTACTACCAATACACGAACGGCTACACCACCGAGTTCGGAATTAACGATGGCAGCGGCTCCGGGCTTGCGAGTATGCTTCTGAGCCTGCCCACGGTGAAGCAACGCCAGGCAGGAATTCCTCAAATGGATTTACGTGCCTGGGGGATGGCCGGCTTCGCTGAAGATAGCTGGCAGGCTACGTCGACGACCACCATCACCTACGGAGTTCGCTACGAGTATGCGAGCCCCCTCTACGACACGGAAAACACCAACTCCAATCTGATTTTTCAGAACGGGACACCCTCCGCATTTGTTGGCGGCGAGCTGGGGTATCCCAAGGGGCTGATGTACGCCAATAAGCACAACTTTGCGCCGCGGTTCGGGATCGCGAAGAATCTTCCTAGCCACGGCCTTGTATTTCGCGCGGCCTACGGAATCTTCTACACCCCTGTAGATCTGAATACCTGGTGCAACCAGCGCCATAACGTACCGTATGTCTTCCCGGAAACGCAGCAAGCGGACAACTTCACTCCTCCAGCCTCGCTTTTCGCCAGTGGGATGAATTTCGGTACTCCGGTGCTTGGCACGGGGACACTGACTCCCACGACGGTGAGTTTTACGGCATTCGATCCGCACTCTCCCGCGCAGTATGTACAGCAATGGAACGGTTCCGTGGGAAAAAGCTTTGGGCAAAATACTTCCATCGAAATAGGCTACATAGGATCTCGTGGTTTTCATCTCCAGCGGGCGCACTTGATTAACAACACTTTGCCCGGACCCGGCCCCCTTGGGCCACGGCGTCCTTTCAAGACGATCTCCTTTTTGCCCGGCACGGTCTTGACGCAGAGCAGCACGGACGCGGTGGTGCAAAGCATGACGTTTCCCGTAAGTACCATCAATTTGCTGGAGAACTCCGCGCAGAGCTGGTACGACGCGGGGTATGTAAACGTGCGCCGCCGTTATTCTCACGGGCTCAGCCTGCTGGCCAATTACACCTTTGCCAAAAATCTAACCAACGCACCGGACTTCCGGTCCCCGATGGATGAGTCCGCTATTCCGCAAAACAACAACGATCTCGACGCGGAAAAAGGGCCAGGCTGTGATGTCCGGCATCGCTTCGCGCTTAGCAGTGTGTACGATATTCCCGCCTTCCGACATGCGGCGTGGACACAATGGATGACGCAGAACTGGCATTTCTCGACGATCTATCAGGCTGAATCCGGAATGCCGTTTACCATCTCCGTGTTTGGCGATACCGCGAATTCGGGAACGGTTCTCGGCGAGAATCCTATCCGTGCCAATGCCACCGGCCAGCCGATATTCGGTCCCGGCACGCACACGGCGGCGGAGTGGTTTAATCCCGCGGCGTTCGCGACGCCTGCCGCTTATACATTCGGCGACGTGGGCAGAAACTCCGTATATGGTCCACCGTTACAGACCCTGGATTTTGCTTTGGGGCGCAAGTTTCGTCTCACCGAAAGTGCCAACCTCCAGTTTCGCGCGGAGGCGTTTAACGCGCTGAACAAGGTGAACCTGGGCACGCCGAACCGCTACGTGAACGAGCCGCAATTCGGGACGATCACCAGGGCTATGACGCCGGGACGTGAGATCCAACTGAGCGCGAGGATTTCCTTCTAGCGGGTATTTGATAACTCGCTGGGCGCAACTGAGACAGGCCGGTGGACCGGCTGACCGTCCCCCTCCCCCTGTTTTTGATAAGCGTTCATTGTAAAAGACTTAGCTTTCGTGTAACTCATTTAGAATCAATGCTGGCTCTGTTGACATCCTACAGGCGTGGGGTGGGCCTGAGGCGGTAGAGGTTGTAGGCAAGACCGAGCAGCAGAGCTTGGCGGATCTGGATGGCCAGGCTGCGCCCGGGAGCGCGCGAGGAGAG
>JBARCY010000035.1:0-2564 GCA_049794595.1 Candidatus Acidiferrum sp. | reverse complement strand
CTGCAGGACTTGCCGCAAATCCCCTTTCAAGAAAGAACAAAAGCGCCCCTCCGAACCATCCATGGCGGACATTTCAATATGGCAGAAAACCGGACATTTCTACTTTGCGTTGACACGGTTTCCCGGGTTTCCCCGGGTTTCAATGCGACTGACCAAGACTTATCGGGATTTGGACTGATGATCTCGCGGTCCGATTATCGATGGCGGGGATTTGCTAACGGAGCATTCCCAGGAGCCATCTACGCCAGTCCTATTTCAACTGCTCAACCGCACCACATTCACTTGGCTTGTAAATTGCGGCATCAGAGCTGTGCGTGGACCACCAACGGGTCCAATCGCGGTATTCGGCCGAAGGCGACTCGCCCCAAATCCGGCCGTCTTCAAAAGGACTGCGATGAGTCAGCTGTATGAGCCCTAGCGAAGCGAGCCTACCGAAGTCCGTGTTGGGATCTTTTAGTGCTTCGATGAGAAAAGGGACGGCTTGGGGAGAGCCGGTCTCAGGCAACGCCATAAGCGCATTACCGCGAGAAAAAGGTTCTGAACTTCCGAACAGAGACACGACGTATGGCATCGCGGCCTCTCCTCCCAGCCTAGCAGCGGCGAGCACGTAATCTCTCGCTTGATTGGGCTCCCACTTCTTTGCCTCGGCCAGTAAAAGCGGAAAGTACTCTGTGTCGCCCATCTCGGAAAGGTCTTTGATAGCCTGCTCTTTATCGTATGAATAATCTGGGGTGTCTTGAACGAAACTCGCAAGTCTCGCGCGCGAACGAGCCGTGTTCAAATGCCTCAGCCCGATTAAAGCGTACGGACGCGTACCCGGTGAATTCACCATTGAGAGAATCGTGTCCTCCAGAAATGCTGGGGCTAAGCTGCCAATCACTCTCGCGGCCTCTATCTGCCGCTTCTCAATTTTGGAACTAAGGTCAGCCAGAAAGGGTTGGAACATCGGAACGAGAGCTTCATCACTGCCAATAGCCACTTGAATTTCAATTGCAGCCTCGATTTTAACTTGAGCATCATCAGCCATGTTGGGTAAGGATTCATTCGGCGAACCGTAGCGCAGAGTCCGAGTGGCATGCACAGTGTACTGTCCGGGTTTCGACAAGTCGTGCTCAAAATTCACCAATACTTTATCTTTGCGAATTTCTCCTGACGCTAAAGTCCATTCGCTTGCAATGCAACTTCCCGCTTCCCCGCCGAGGCAACTTTGATTCGGAGGAGGAGGGCCCGTCGAAACATCGATCTCATACCCGCTGCAAAACGAGTAGCTACTCCCACTGAAAAATCGAACTGGCTCGTTGCCTTTGTTCGCAAGCTCGAGGTTTAGGTATATAGGTTCGCCGACGAGGTAATTCGTCTTGTCAAGATATAGCCGTCCTTCGACCTGTGCAACCGCTGCACCCGCCAACACAAACGAGAGGGACGCCAGCCACAAGACGTAGCGCGCAACGAGTCTCACCATGAGTTTCACCAAAACGTTGTATGTTTATTAGACACCTAAAAAGCTTCATTCAGCAGCATTTGTTCGAAGCAGTCTAGCTTCGAATGTCTCCAGACCTCGTCCATCGATGCTGGATTTCCTACCGCCAAAGTAACCCAGTGCCCGGAGCCGTAACCGGACATCTAGGGTGCGGGATGGGAGAGGATCGAGTGAAGCGGGTTGGCAGGGGTTCGGAGCGGGAGGAAATCCCAGTATATTGGCGTCTTGAGATAAGGATGCGAAGGGAGATCGGGAAGCGCGGGATTATGGCGTTAGACTTCGTTTTTGTGGAAGCGGTCGATGAGGTTGGCGCAGGCGCGGACGGTGACGGCCATCATGGTTAACGTAGGATTTTGGCAGGCGGAGGAGACGAAGCTGGCGCCGTCCATGACGAAGAGATTTTTTACGTCATGGGCCTGGTTGAAGGGAGTTAGGACGGATTTCTTGGGGTCGTGGCCCATGCGGGCGGTGCCGAGTTCGTGGATGGCCATGCCGGGCATTTCGACACGGGATTGCTCGCGGATATTTTTTGCGCCCGCGGCTTCGAGCATTTCGGCGGCGGAGGCTCCGGCATCTTCCATGAGAGCGGCTTCATTGTCGCCGTGGGCCATGTTGATATGCAACGCGGGAATGCCCCAGGCGTCTTTCAGGTTGGGGTCGATTTCAATGAAGTTATCCCAGCGGGCGAGCGATTCGCCGAACGCGCCGAGACTAGCGGTGTAGACGCCTTCTTTCACGGATTTTTTGAGCGTGGCGCCATAGCCTTCGGCGCTGAAATTGAAATCGGCGCCTGCGCCGCCCTGGTAGCCATAGCCACGTAGAAAAGGTGAGCGCGATTTGCTCGAAGGCGTGTTGCGGAAGCGCGGGACATAAATGCCGTTGGGGCGCTGCGGTTCGTTGGCGTTGGGAAGAATATTGAGATTGGTGAGCTGGCCAGAAGCGCCGCCACCGACAACGTGGTCCATCAAATAATGGCCGAGGGCGGCGCTGGAATTGGCGAGGCCATTGGGATATTCGCGCGTGGAGGAATTGAGCAGAATGCGCGTGGATTCGAGAGCTTGCGCGCAGAGGATGACGGATTTGG
>JBARCY010000034.1:0-6061 GCA_049794595.1 Candidatus Acidiferrum sp. | reverse complement strand
TCCCATCATCGACGAACACAACCGCACCGCCCTCCTCGGCGTAGAATTGGTCCTCTCCGCCCTCGGCAAGAAAATCTTATAAGCAGATGACGAGCTCTGTTACTTAATCGGATAGCCAAATCTTGGTAATGCGTGTGCCTGTCCACGCATACAGAATGGCCCATGAGTTATAGCCGCAAAAAATAATTACGGGATGAGATGCTTGGATGTTCTTTTCCTTGTAAAGGCCTATGTACTTGCCAGGCTTTTCCTTCCACACCACGGGAACGCCGTTCGTAGTTTCTACAGTCTTGATTTTCCAATCCGTGTCCGGTTTGTGCGCCAATACCAGAACAGCTGTAATTCCGTTCACCGACTTGGAATCCGGCCCGAACAAAACAATTGCCCATGTTGGCTTTGCGTCACCGTAGAAATCCACTTGAACTAGTCCGGGACAGCTCTTGCCGTGGTCTTTCTCCCATAGCTCCAGATCATGCTTCTCCAGATCGATAAGACTAACGACCTTCTTGTTCGGAAAGCTCCTGTGAAGTACCGGCCTCAGATCGGCAGGCAACTCGCACGAATCCGGTGCAGCAGCAAGGCAAAAGGATACAAACGCCAGAGCCGCCAAAAGGAGTGAAAAGCTTAGGAGGACTCTTAGAGGCTTCACACTAATTACGATAACAAAAATTTGAATAAACTCTGCGGCGCAGCTGAATGGAGAAACGAAAGATTAACCCACTCTTAGGGTCGACATGGGATCGATACGCGATGCGCGGGCGAGTACGTTGCGAGCGCGACCGCTCTGGCTCGGCTAGCCACGAGCTTTTTTTGTCCGCGAGCTTGGTCGCTCGGGGCGTTTACCGCTGGCGGGCGGCTGCTCCTCTTTTGTCTTGCGCGCGTCTTTCAGACCGTCCGGCAACTCATCTCCGCTGATCGGCTCGCTGTCTCTTCCAGCCCGCGCAAGAATGCGCATTGTCTCGGCACGATTGGCACGCCCCGACCGCGCGCGAAGAAAACTCCTCTTTCTCATTTCGGCTTTCCTCTCAAGTCGTTCAGCTCATCCGCAGTGCCGCCATCGGATCGATCCGCGAAGCCCGACGCGCGGGCAAATACCCAGCAATCGCCGCGACCGCCGTGAGTATCACCAACATCCCAGCAAACGTCACCGGATCGCTCGATGTCACTCCAAACAAAAGTCCGCTAAGCGTCCGCGCCAGCGCCCATGACGCCACCACTCCCACCACCATCCCGATCCCCGCCAATCCCAGCGTCTGCAACAAAATACTCCTCTGCAGCGTCTCCGCCGACGCACCCAGCGCCATACGAATTCCAATCTCCTGCGTCCGTTGGCTCACCGAATACGAAATCACGGCATAAATCCCCAGGGAAGCCAGCACCAGCGCAAATCCTGCAAATCCGCCAAGCAGCCACACCACAAATCTCCGCGGCGACACCGCGCGATCCACCATCGTTTGCAGCGTTCGCATATTCGCCGTCGGCAGATTTGGCTCGATCGGCAGCAGCGCCTCTCGCAGCCGCGACGCTAGCTCCGCCGTCGGCATCGACGTCCTCACCACCAAATCCACCGTCCCATAATCCTGCGTCTGCCTCATCGGAATGTAAAACTCGTTGCCTGACCCTTCTTCCAGCGCCATGTGATGCACATCGCCCACAACGCCAACCACCGTCCGTTCCGGACTGTCCGCGCGCACAATCTTCCCGATCGCATCCTCCCCCGGCCACAAATTCTTTGCCAGCGTCTCGTTAATAATGATCACGTTTAGCGCGCCCATCGTATCTCGCTCCGTAAAATCCCGCCCCTCGCGCAACGGAATTCCCATCGCGTGAAAATATCCGTCGCTGATAATCCGCGGAAACCCATTCGGATAATTCTGCGGCGTATACTGCACGCCCTTCGCCGCCACGCCCCAGCTTCGGTTGTGTCCGAGCGGCAGCGAATCCGAAAGTCCCGCCGCCTCGATTCCCGGCACATCCATCACCCGATGCAGCGCCTCCGTGAAGTAGCTGTTCTTCTGTTCTTGCGTTTTGTACGACGAGTTCGGATCGATCCGCAGCGCCGCCGCCCGTTCCGGCACGAATCCCAAATTCACATCCAGCACGCGCAAAAAACTCCGTATCAAAAGCCCCGCGCCCACCAGCAGCACGCACGCCAGCCCAATCTCGCTTACCACCAGTGCCCCGCGAATCCACGCGTGTCCGCGCCCCTGGCTCGACCCGCGGTTCGAATCCTTCAGCGTGTCGTGCAATTTCAAATCCTGCACCTGCAGCGCCGGTACCAATCCAAAAAGCAATCCCGTCGCGAGCGCAACCACCAACGTAAATCCCAGCACGCGCGCGTCAATCCGCACATCGCTCAGCATCGGAATGCTCACCGACGTCAGATGCGCCAGCGCCCGCGTCCCCACAAAAGCTAGCAGCAATCCCAACGCCGCTCCGCAGCTCGACAGCACCAAACTCTCCGTCAACATTTGTCCAATCAATCGGCCGCGCCCCGCCCCCATCGCCGTGCGTATAGCAATTTCTTTTTTCCGTGTCGCGCCCCGCGCCAGCAGCAAATTCGAAAGGTTAGCGCACACGATCAGCATCACTACACCAACAGCGCACGCTAGCACCACCAGCGTCGGCCTCAACTGCCCACTCACGTGCTGCGCCAAACTCGATACTTTCGGCTCGAAATCGTTTCTCTCTTTGTGCTCTTGCTGCAAAATCTTCCCGAGCACCGCCGTTTCCGCCGCCGCACTTTGCACCGTCACACCCGGTTTGAGCCTCCCAATGATCGCAACGGTATTCCCCTCCCGGTTTATCTCCGGCGACAATGGCAGCGGTTCGAACATATCCACGCGGCTCCCGGGCGTAAAAACCGTCGAAAAATCGAATGTCGCCGGCAGCACTCCCACAACCGTCACCGGCCCGCCATCAAACGACAGCGCTCGACCCACAATGTTTGGGTCCGCCGCGAATTTTCTCCTCCACAGTCCATCGCTCAACATCGCCACGCGCGGCCCGTTCTGTTTGCACTCCTCCGCGCTAAACTGCCTCCCAATCTGCGGCTCCACGCCCAGCATCGAGAAAAAATTCTGCGTCACCGGAACGCTCGTCAACCTCTCCGGTTGCCCATCCCCAATCAGCTTCGCATCACCCAATCCATAAAACGCAAAGTAGGCCGCCAGATCTTCGTAAGACTGGTTCCTGGCTCGCATATCCAACAGATAGTCCGTCTGCGAAGTCTTCCCGGACATATCGTTCGTCTCGTCCTGGTGGTTCGCTATCCACACCAGTCTTCCCGGATCGCGAAACGGCAGCGGCCGAAGCAGCAGCGTATTCACCACGCTGAAAACCGTGCAGCTCGCCCCCACGCCCAGCCCCACAATCAAAATCGCAAACGCCGCAAACCCCGCATCCCGCCAAAGCGTCCGCACCGCGTACCGCACATCCCGTCGCAAATTCTCAAGAAACGGCGTTCTCGCATTCCCACTTTGAGATGAATCTTGCAAAGGCTTTTGTGAAGAACTCTCTGTAGACACGAATCCTCCCACGCACTTCTCGCACCTCTGTAGACGATGTAATTCAAAGAAAGTTCCGTCACGTTTCAATTTTTGTGTAGAGGAGGGGCTTGCCCCTCCCTGAAACTTGCTCCTCCCTGGCGCCTGCTCGCCTCCACACGTGCCAATCAAATTCTCCGTTGTTACTCCAGCACCCACCCGCCACTTCCCCCGCGACAACTCCTCATCTTTCCCCTATAACTAAGAACTGGCAACAAAAGACCCCAAACCGGCTATCTCCATGACCCCTGACAAAAAGCGTTTGCGCATCGGCGTCCTCTTCGGCGGCCGCTCCGGCGAACACGAAGTCTCCCTGGCCTCCGCGGCTTCCGTGATTCGCGGTCTGGACCCCGACAAATACGAGGTCGTGCCCATCGGCATCACCAAAGAAGGCCACTGGCTCATCGGCAGCGGCGCGCAAAAAATGCTCCCCGAAGTTCTCCGTACCGGCCAGCGCGTCACCATGAGCGCCGATCCCACCGATGCCGCCCTCGTCCGCCTCGACGGCAGCGGCGGCGGCCAGCGCATCGATGTCGTCTTCCCCGTCATGCACGGCACCTTCGGCGAAGACGGCACCATCCAAGGCCTGCTCGATCTCGCCGGCCTTCCCTTCGTCGGCGCGGGCGTCCTAGGCTCCGCAGTCGCCATGGATAAAGACGTCGCCAAAAAACTTCTCCGCGCCGCCAAAATCCCCGTCGTTCCCTGGGTCTCCGTTCGTCGTGATGAGTGGGAACACCACGAAAACGTAGTCACGCATCAAGTCGAAAAAGAATTTCCCTATCCCGTTTTCGTCAAGCCCGCAACGCTCGGCTCCAGCGTCGGCATGACCAAAGTCCACTCGCGCCAGGAACTCGCTCCCGCACTAAATCTCGCGTCCGAATTCGCCATGAAAATTCTCGTCGAGCGTGCCGTCAACGCCCGCGAAATCGAAGTTTCCGTCCTCGGCAATCACCATCCGCAAGCCAGCATCCCCGGCGAAATCGTCCCCCATCGCGAGTTCTACGATTACGCCGCCAAATATCTCGAAGAAGGCACAAAACTCCTCATTCCCGCCGATCTGAAGCCCGCGCAAGTCAAAAAATTCCAACACCTCGCCGTTCAAGCTTTTCGAGCCCTGGAATTAAGCGGTATGGCCCGCGTCGATTTTTTCCTCGAGAAAGACAGCGGCAAAATCTATCTCAACGAAGTGAACACCATCCCCGGCTTCACTTCCATCAGCATGTACCCCAAACTCTGGGAAGCCAGCGGCATCCCCTTCCCCCAACTCATCGACAAGCTCATCGAACTAGCCCTCGAACAACACGCCGAAAAAGCCCGCACCAAATACGCCATCGAACTACCCTCCGGCTCCGCCGGCGCCCTCGAAGGCTAACCGCGGCACAATCTGGCGCAGCGGCTTACCTTCGGCTTGGAATTCCATGCTGGCAGTGTGTATCCTCAAACAAATGAGGCGGCAGTTGAAAGCATTAGCAATTGTTGCTGCCCTAGGCTTGGTCGCGGCGTTCGCACGCTCATCAGCCGCTTGCTCGGTGGCCGGCTGTCCTGGTGATGGCATTGAGGTGCGGCCCGATTTCGTCGTCCGGATCACGCATCAAGATAAGCCGCTCTTTGGAGTTACAGTCGAAATTAGCGGAAACGGCACCAAGAATGAATTACGAACCGGGGCAGACGGAAAGGTATACATTTCGAAACTCCCATCGGGCGATTACTGGCTCAGCGCGGAATTACTTGGCATTTCTGCTGCATATACATGCTTCCACGTCAGCCAGCACGCTTCAAGAAAAGCGCGTAAAGCACTTAGGTTTGAGTGGGGTGAATCACCTATCGGCACACGCCAGGTCGCCGGAAGGCTGCAAATCTCGCAACTGGGTAAGGGTGGCACCCTGGTTTGGAATGTTACGCACAAGATTGACGCGCCAATCAGCAATGCCAAGCTCACGCTGAAAAGCCCGAGTAACGAGGCCGAATACAGTACCGTGTCGGACAGGGATGGCCGCTTCGCTTTTCGCGAAATCCCAAATGGAGTCTACGTTCTGCAAATTCAAGGAGGAGCGACGCAGGAAGGGGATACTTTTGGACCCGACAGCCTCTTGCTTCGCTTGAGCCCCTCTGCAAAGTTGGACACGCTCGTGATGACCCCGAACGTTGGTGGCGGAAGTTGCGGCGGCTGGTCCCTAGCGCTTCGCTAAATTTGCTGTCACCACCCACTTCTAACCCTCCCTAGCCATCCTGCCCAGAAAAGGTTAATTTAGATACGCTCGCAAATCGTTCAATCTGCCTCGCAGGGCAGGAGACTACTGAATGTCACTTCTCGAACCGCCTCCGGATGAACACAAAAAATCTCGAGCCATGATCTTCACCCTGACGACGGCCTTCATTATCGCCGTCATCGCCGTCTGGTTTGTTCTTCGTTTTTATCCGGAGAAAAAAGCCGCCGCGGATTTCTTCGACGCCGTTGTCGCCAACGACATGACCCGCGCCTACCAGCTCTGGAAGCCCAGCCCCACGTACCGCAT
>JBARCY010000033.1:0-5487 GCA_049794595.1 Candidatus Acidiferrum sp. | reverse complement strand
GCTTTTCGCTTGAGATGGTCGCTGCCTCTACAACCAGAATACTCGAACCGCGTTGGGCTGCGAAAAGGCCTTGCTCAATAGCATATTAATCGTTGCGAGCAAATCAGCCAGTAGGACCATTCCAAAGTACAATCCAAATCCCAACGAATCGGCGCGCCAGGCTTTCCCTTCACCTCGTCGGGATAGTCGACTAATTGGGATTGGGGCGCTTGCGGAGCGTGGGGATGGCGGAGCTTAATTCTTGCCAAAGTGTCTGCACGGGTGCCTCCTGAATCTGGAGTGCCCAGCCAGGGCGAGCAACGGCCCGATCAGTATCCGAGCATTATAGACAACAAAAACCGGGAGAGTCCTGGCAGCCGTTACCGGACAAGTCCAATTGTTCCGCTGGTCTGCTGCAAGGAAACGCAGAAAAAAAGCGCGGTGCGATCGGAAGCCGCACCGCGCCAATTTGTGCTCTGGTTTAGAAACGAAAAACTTACCGCGCTACAGGTCTTTGAAACACCGGTCCCGCTCCAGGCCGCCGCAGCACATAGCCCTGCGGCTGCCCATGGGAATGCGTCAACGCATGCCCATTCGAATGGACGGCGCCAATGTGACCATTGTGGCCGTTGCCATTCGCCGGCGCGGGCTGCGGCATCCGCGCCGGATTACCGATAGGGCGGAGAGTGACCGGAGCTGCATGGACGTGATCGCTGATGGCCTGCAGCCTCTTCAAAATGGATTGCCATTGTTCCCAATCCAATTGGCGCAGGAACGGGCGCAATCCCTGGATGAAAGGATCCTCGAGCAGCGCTTCGCCGTCGGATTCCGGGATAAAGAAGCGGTTCAAGCCCACGTTCAGCGCTTCGGAGATTTTCTCCAGCGTGCCGAGGCTCGGCGTCATCTGGCCGCTCTCGATGCGGGACAAGTAGGAGCGCGAGACCTTCGAGCGCGACTGGAGCTGGCTCTGGGTCATCGCGCGCGATTCGCGCAATTGGCGAATGCGCTGGCCGATGTTCTCGACCGTCTCCTGGTTGGCGAACTTTTCGGACGTGGGTTCAGCGGCTGCTTCCTCCGGAGGTGCCGGTGGAGGAATCAGGAATTCCAGACGCTGAGGCAAGGCGCGCACGCAACGGCGGCAATTCCCCGTGCGCGTCCGGTATTGGACGAGACCACATGTCTTACAGCGAATGACTTCCCTATCCATTTCGAGCGAACTCATCGTTTCTTTCTCAGTAGTTTGCACAGACACCGGTACTCCTCGCTGACTTTGTCCGGCTGCGGATAGTGGAGGGAACCCCGGAACGTGTCTCTGGGGAAGGCAGAAAACTGGCGCGCCGAGGAGTATCGTGCGGCTGGCCGTTTTGTGTCAAGACTATTTTTGAACTATTTTTGTATATGCAGATTCGAAATCGAAACCTTACGAGAATCTTTCGCCTGTCCATACGGACAGTTTCTGGCAAATTTCCTCCCGCTTCCACAATCTATTGTGCTCTCTCGTCCGCGCCATCGGTCATTTTGTGCCGCCGAAGCTACACGACTGCTCTAGACGTTGTACGATATCCTCTGTCCCAGGTTGGGGCACTCGTTCGGAGACTACATGCCCGAACTCCCAGACATTTCCATTTACATCGAGGCCCTCGAATCACGCATCCTTGGCCGGACACTCGAGGCCGTCCGCGTCGTCAGCCCTTTTCTCCTTCGCACCGCTAACCCTCCCCTCTCCGACGCCTCGGGCAAAAAGGTCCTCCAAATCCGCCGCCTCGGAAAACGCATTTGCATCGGCCTCGAAGACGATCTCTGGCTTGTCCTTCATCTCATGATCGCGGGCCGCCTTCACTGGCACCCGCTCGGCGCTAAGCCCGGCCGCGTCAAAGTTTCTCCGCCTCGCAGTCTCGCCGCTTTAGATTTTTCCAACGGATCTGTTCTCTGGACGGAAGCGGGCTCTCAAAAGCGCGCTTCTCTCCACGTCGTTTCGGGCGAAGACGGTCTCCGCTCTCTCGATCCCGGCGGCGTTGAAGTCCTCGATGCCAGTTCCGAGCAGTTCGCTGCCGCACTCCTCTCCGCCAACCACACTCTCAAGCGCGCCCTCACCGATCCGCGCCTTTTCAGTGGCATCGGCAACGCCTACTCCGACGAAATCCTCTGGGAAGCCAAACTTTCGCCTCTAGCCCTCACGCAGAAGCTCTCTGTCCCCGAAATCAAGCGCCTCTACGAAGCTATCCGCTCCTGCCTCACCCACTGGACCGACCGCCTCCGCGCGGAGTCCGGCAGTAAATTCCCAGAAAAAGTCACCGCCTTCCGCGAAGGCATGGCCGTCCACGGCCGTTACAAACAGCCTTGCCCGCGGTGCGCCACAAAGGTCCAACGTATCCGCTACGCCTCCAATGAAACAAACTATTGCCCCACCTGCCAAACCGCCGGCAAACTCCTCGCAGACCGCGCCCTATCCCGGCTCCTCCGCGAAGACTGGCCTCGCTCCCTCGACGAACTCGAACTCCTCACCTCCGCACCCAAGTAATCTTGATATTTGGCTCACGCGTTCGTACCGTCTCTCTGGTACTGCCGGTCCATTCCACGCTTCGCATCCATTCCGCTACTCTACTTTCCGCGTGAAATCCAACTGGATATTGACTCGCCGTGCGTTCAGGCGCACCCTCGCGAAGCTCATTCGGTGGACGAAGAACACCCACCAACTTCGCACGGAATTACTTTTGTCGTTTATCTTGCTCACGGCCGGGCTCACCTGCGTTACGCTCGTGGTCGTGCGCAACAACGCGCAGACGCACGCACAGCAGCAAATCGAACAATCCACTCGAAGCGCAACCCTGATCTTTCAAGCCATGCAGAGGCAGGAGCTGATGGCTTTGTCCCGAAAGGCCGACCTCCTGGCAACGCTCGCCATGATCAGGAACGGCGACGCCACTGCCGTAACGGCTGTCAGCGACGATCCCTGGAAAACCGATGACTGCAATCTGTTCGTTCTCGCCGATAAGAACGGAAAAATTACCGCGTTGCGCTCCAGCGAATCGGAATTCTCCACGGCCTCCGCGCAAGGACTGTTACTGCGTTCCGTGAAAAGGGGGGAGAGCTCGGGCTGGTGGTCCAACGGAAAAAGTATGTACCAAGTGGTTTTGCAGCCGCTTTACGGAGCGGCTGGCAAGAAAGACACCCGGGGCTTTGTTGTCGTCGGCCGGCTGATCGATGGCTCCGTAGCCGCCGAACTTGGAAGAATCGCCTCCAGCGATGTCGTCTTTCGCTCTGGCGGCTCGACCGCCATCAGCACGCTGGCTCCTCTCCAGGAAATGGAGCTTGAGCGTCAGCCCCCCATTCACTCCGATACCTCCCAAATAACTCTCGGCGGCGAGCGCTTCTTCGCGGGTTACCTTGATTTAACCAGCGGCCTTCCTCCTTCTGCCGGCCTGCTCTTTCTGAAATCGTATGGGCCAACCGATGCCTACCTCCAACGTCTCGACCACTTGTTTCTGAAGATCGCTCTCGTAACGATTTTCCTCGGCGCAGTCCTGATCTACCTCATCTCCGACACCGTTACTCGCCCTCTTGCCTCTCTCGTCCGCGGCGTCCAAGCTCTCGAACGGGGCGATTACGCCTATCCGCTCGACACCGGGGGGCACAACGAAATGGCGCGGCTGACCGTTGCCTTCGATACCATGCGCCGCGCCCTCCGAGCAAACGCGGGAGAAAAGGAACAACTCGAATCGCAGCTTCGCCAAGCGCAAAAAATGGACGCCCTGGGGCGTCTCGCCGGCGGTGTGGCCCACGACTTCAACAATCTCCTCACCGTCATTCGCGGCCACAGCGAACTTCTCCTCGATCGCATTCTGCCCGGCGACTCTCTCCACAACCATTCCCAACAAATTCTTAAGACCGCCGATCGTGCCGCTTCCCTCACCCGCCAGCTCCTGGCCTTCAGCAGAATGCAAGTGCTTCAGGCAAAAGTTCTCGACGTCAACGATCTTCTCGCCGATTTGGGCAAACTCCTGCGCCGCCTCGTTCGCGAAGACATTGAGTTCAGCCTCCGCCTTGGCGATTCGCTCGGCCGATTAAAAGCCGATCCCGGCCAGCTCGAGCAGGTTCTCTTGAATCTCACTGTCAATGCCTGCGACGCCATGCCCCTTGGCGGCAAGCTCACCATCGAAACCCAGAATGTCGTTGTGGATGAAAGCTACGCGCGCAAGCTTCCATCTGCCCAGCCCGGCCGTTACATCCTCGTCAGCGTCACCGATACAGGCTGCGGCATGGACGAGGCGACCAAAGCCCGCGTTTTTGAACCCTTCTTCACCACCAAGGATCCCGGGAAAGGCACCGGCCTCGGCCTCGCCACCGTTTACGGCGTCGTCAAGCAAAGCGGCGGCTACATTTGGCTCGAATCTGAGCCCGGCAAAGGCGCTCGCTTCGAGCTGTACTTCCCGCGCACTGCGGAGGCTGCTGAAAACAATCCCGCGGATCTCAGCGGCCTCTGCACAAAGTCCGGGAGACCTCGAAAAACGGTTCTCGTTGTCGAAGATGAAAAAGAAGTGCGGGAACTAGCTTCGGAATTTCTTAGCTCCGCCGGCTACGGCGTGCTCACCGCGGAAGATGGTTTGGACGCGCTTGCCATCGTCGAACGCATGGGCAAATCCATTCATCTGGTTTTGACCGACATGATCATGCCTAGGATGCGCGGAGTCGAGCTTGGCCAGCGCCTTCGCACTTTGCTGCCTCACGTGAAAATCGCGTATATGACCGGCTATCTCGAGAAAAGTGAAAGAAACGAAGAACTGCTCGGCAATGCCTTCTTTCTTCAGAAACCTTTTTCTCGCGAAGCTGTCGTCACTCTCGTAAAGGACGCTCTCGAAGTCAAGCATCCGACGCGAGAATCCGCCGCCGAGCGCTCCGTAACCTCTGCCGTCTGATGCGGATGGCTCTCGCCTGCTCCGCGAAGACGGGTCGCGCAGTCTGAATGAACTCGACGTCCTCAGCGCCGGGCATTCCGAAAAAAGAAGTTTGCCCGAGCAATTTCAATGTCCGTTGATGGCCGCTTCTAAGCCGCCGTCCTTCGACAAGTCACGATTCATTCGTAGCGTAGTGCTTCCATCGGATCGACGGAGGCGGCGCGGCGAGCGGGAACAAAGCACGCAAGCGCGGCCGTTGCAACAAGCAGCAGCGTTACAGCGCCGAGAATTACCGGGTCTCGCGAGCTTTCCATGACCCATTTCGTTGCCAGTTTGTTGAACGCCACGCAGAGCAGAATGCCCGCCACTACGCCAGCTCCCACATTCGCTGCCGTCGAAGAAAGCACGAGCCGAGACACGTCCCCAGCATTCGCGCCGAGGGCCATGCGAATACCAAATTCGTTGGTCCTGGTGGCAACGGCGTAGGAGACAACGCTGTACAGCCCCACTGCGGCGAGAGCCAGCGCCAAGACCGAGAAAATTCCGAACAGCGTTGCCACTAGCCGCTGCTGCCCATACTCGGGAAGTTCCTTAATCCAACCCTCCAGATTCC
>JBARCY010000032.1:0-1525 GCA_049794595.1 Candidatus Acidiferrum sp. | reverse complement strand
GGCCTGCGCATGTTGCGCCGCAGTCCAGGTTTCACCATCGTCGCCGTCCTTACGCTCGCTCTCGGCATCGGCGCCAACACCGCCATCTTTTCCGTCGTGGATGCCGTGTTGTTGAAGCCGCTCCCCTACAAAGAGCCGACGCGCCTCCTCTGGACTACACTTCAATTCCCTAAAATGGATATGCACAGTTCCGTTGTGCCCCATCCGACGTATTTCGCCTGGCGTAACCAGAATGACGTGTTTTCCGGAATCGCCGCGACAAATCTTGGGCGGGAGTTCACGCTCACGGGAGCGGGCACTCCGGAAAGGATTAGGGGCACTGGTGTGTCCGCGAATTTTTTCTCGGTGCTTGGCGTAGAGCTGGCACGCGGCCGAAGCTTTACTACAGAAGAGGATCGTCAAGGAGGTCCGCGTGCGGCTGTATTGAGCTACGGACTTTGGCAGTCGCGCTACGCGGGCAGTCCGGCAATCCTCGGCCGCTCGATCATTCTCGACGACAAAGACTATTCCATAGTCGGAGTGCTTCCCGCGAGTTTCAAATTCCCAACCTCGGGAATGCAGCCGCAGGTATTGGCACCCCTCGCGGCGCCGTCTGATGCGAGTTCGGCGATTTGGTTCCTGGGCGTGATCGCGAGACTAAAGCCCGGCGTGACCCTCGCTCAGGCAGCAGCCGATCTTTCATTGATTGACAGCCGTACCTTGCCGCTGTATCCAAAGTTCTTCAGCCACTACACCCAAGAGGTTCATCTGAGCGTCGTTTCCCTGCATGACCATCTGACCGGCAGCGTCCGTGCTCCTCTCTGGACACTAATGGCCGCAGTTGCATTTATTTTCCTGATTGCCTGCGCGAACATTGCAAACCTGCAACTCTCGCGCGGCTCTGTCCGCTCGCGCGAGTTCGCCTTACGCTCCGCTCTCGGCGCTCCGCGCTCTCGCCTGGCGCGGCAATTGCTGACGGAAAGCATGCTTCTGTCGTTCATGGGCGGACTCGCCGGACTGCTCGGCGGTTTCTGGGGCGTCGTGCTTCTTCGTTCTCTCGTGCCTCGCGGTGTGTTAAACGTCCAGGATGTGCACATCGACGCCGTCGCGCTGGTGTTTACGGTCGCTGGCTCTGCCTGGGCCGGCGCACTCTCCGGTTTCGCGCCGATGCTGGCTCTTTTCAATCCCAACCTGAATGACGCCATCCAAACGGGACGAGTGCACGTCACGGGCTCACGCAGCAATACGCTCCCGCGAAATCTGCTGGCCGTCGCGGAAGTTGCGGCCGCCATGGTTTTGCTGGTCGCTGCGGGCCTGCTACTGAAAAGCTTTCTTCGTCTGACGAATGTGAGCGCCGGATTCGACCCCCACAATCTCCTAACTGCTCAAATTTTCCTTCCGGACGATAAGTACGCCACCGCACCACAACAAACGGCGTTTTCCTCGCAGCTTCTCGACCGCATCAGCGTTCTTCCCGGAGTTCGCCTCGTGGGCCTTTCCACCAGTCTTCCGAACGAACTATCCTTGGAGATGCGCATGGGAATCG
>JBARCY010000031.1:0-4724 GCA_049794595.1 Candidatus Acidiferrum sp. | reverse complement strand
CCATGGTGCGCGTGACGAATCTGAACAACGGAAAATCGACCACGGTGCGCATCACGGACCGCGGGCCGTTCGTCGAGAACCGCATCATTGATCTTTCGCAAGCTGCGGCACGCGAGATTGAGTCTATCGGACCAGGCGTGGTGCCTGTGCGCGTAGAAGTGATTTCGCCAGGCATTGATCCGACAGCCGGATTTTTTACGGTGCAGGTCGGCGCATTTCGCGATCCCGCGAACGCGCAGCGATTGCACGACCGTTTGAATCTCTCCTATTCGCCCATTTTCATCCAGCAATACGATTCGCCTGACGGAACATACTACCGCGTGCGCGTCGGCAAAGTCTCCGGAGAAGATGCTGCCCGGCAACTCGGCGAACAATTGCGCAGCCGCGAAGCGGTGACGCCGATCGTGGTTCGTCTCGATGATCAACCGTAGGGGCACGATATATCGTGCCCCTACACTTGCGCTTACCTAGACCGCTCTTTTCCCTGTGCCGGTTTGCAGTTATCCTTTTTGCCAGACAAGTTGCGGAGAGCCACCGATGAGCGCTGACTGCCTGTTCTGCAAAATTGCCGCGAAACAAATTCCGTCAAAAATCGTTTACGAAGATCCCGAGATTTTCGCCTTCGAGGACATCAGCCCGCAAGCGCCCACGCACATCCTGCTTGTGCCGCGCAAACATTTTGTCTCGCTGGACGAGGCGCAGCCCGAGGACCAAGCCCTGATCGGCAAGCTACACCTAGTCGCCGCGCAACTCGCCCGCGAACGCAACCTGCTGGCAGGCTATCGCACCGTCCTAAACAATGGCACCGGCGCCGGCCAATCCGTTTTCCATCTCCATCTGCACCTGCTAGGCGGCCGCCAATTCCGCTGGCCGCCGGGCTAATCTTTTCATTCATAACGCAGGGCGGTCATGGGATCGACGCGAGTGGCGCGGCGCGCAGGCACGTAGCAGGCTGCTAGTGCGACACATACGAGCAGGACCGCGACGCAAATGAGTGTCAGCGGATCGAAAGGGTGGACATCATAGAGAAGACTGGCGATATAACGCGTGAGTAAGAGAGAGCTGGCGAGCCCCAGCGTAAGGCCAGTGAGAATCATGACGAGGCCCTGACTCACCACGAGTCGAAGAACGTCGGAAGCCGCTGCGCCGAGAGCCATACGAATGCCGATTTCGTGGGTACGCCCGGAGACAAAGTAGGCAATAACGCCGTAAATGCCGACTGCGGTGAGGACCAAAGCGAGCGAAGCGAAGCTGGTGATGAGTGTCATATTGGAGCGCTGGATTTCGATTGAGCCTTCGATCCGCTGCTGCATGGTGGAGATGTCGAAGACAGGTTGCAGCGGATCGGTGGTGGCAAACTGGGCGCGAACGGCAAAGACGAGGCTACGAGGGTCCCCATCGCTTCGGATGACGATGGAAGCAGCGTTTTCCCCAAAGTAAGGGACGTAGACTTGAGGATCAGAAACGTGGTCGAGGCCAGCATAGTGGACATCACCAGCGACACCCACAACAGTGCTCCACGGGCTCTCGAACCCGTGGAGGCGGACACGTTTTGAGAGCGGGGCACCAGCGGGAAGAAATCGCCGGGCGAAAGCTGCGCTGACTATGATCGCATGAGAATCGGGCGCGAGATCGGACGGAGTGAATGATCGTCCGGTGAGCATAGGGATGCGCATGGTTTGAAAATAATCTGAACTGACTTCGTCGGCGAATACCATCGGCGCGGTGCCGCGCGGAGGTTCGGGCTGGCCCTCAATAAGGAATGAAAACGACCCCCAAACTGGGCTGAAAGGAAGCTGAGTGGTTAGGCCAACGGAGTGCACGCTGGGAAGACTGTGTATGCGCTCCAGAATCAGGGAGAAAAAAGCCTGGCGCTGCTGGTCAGTGGAATATTTCGAGTCAGGGAGCTCCGTGCTGACAGTGAGCACATTCGTGGGATCAAATCCAGGAGCGACATTAGACAAACGAATAAAACTGCGAATCAGGAGCCCCGACCCGATCAGCAGCAAAAATGCGAGCGTGAACTCTACCGCTACGAGCGCGCCGTGAGATCTGCGATGAATGTAAAGGCTGGTAGCGCGCGAGCCGCCCTCTTTGAGAGCATCTTTCACGTTCGGCTTTGAGGCGCGAAATGCGGGCGCGAGACCGAACAGGATGGCGGTGAGGCAGGTGATGATGATCGCAAACAGAAGGACTCGGCGGTCGATAGAAATGATGCCAATCTGGGCTATTGTTGCCGGCAAGGAGATGCGAAGAAGCCGAATGCCGATGGCGGCAACAAGCATCCCTGCTGCACCTCCCATTGCAGCGAGAGACGCACCTTCAGTGAGCAATTGCTGAATGAGGCGTGCACGGCCCGCACCGATAGCGGTGCGGACTGCCAACTCTTTGTGGCGGCTGGCAGTGCGGACAAGCTGGAGATTGGCGACATTCACGCATGCAATGAGCAGGACGAAAAGAACTGCAGCAAGAAGAACGAGGAGCGCAAGGCGGACATCTCCTACAATCTTGTCGTGTAAAGGCGTTAGCTGAACTTGCAGACCATCCCGAGTCCGGACGAGTGCTGCTGGCATGACCGAGTTAGATTGCGCGGCGAGCGCCGCGAGGTCAGCTTGCGCCTGACTAAGAGAGACGCCCTGCGCCAGCCTGCCGATTACGCGCGTAAGTCTAAGGGTTTGCGCGGCCCAGTCGACTTCGGGAGAAAGCCGGAAGGCGAACAGGCATTGGGGAGTTTCGCGCCTATCTGGAAAACGGAAGCTCGCAGGCAGGACGCCGACTACGGTGTAGGTCTGAGCATCAAGATCTATGGATTTTCCGACGATGCCAGGATCAGTGCTGAATTTGCGACGCCAAAGCGAATCGGTGAGAAGGGCGACGAGCGGACCGCCGGGGCGATCCTCGCTTGGCAGAAATCCGCGGCCCAGGGCGGGGTGCACGCCTAAAACACCAAGGAAATTGGCAGTGACGCCCGACGTTTCGATGCGTTCGGGTTCTCCGGCGCCGGTGAGATTGGACTGGCTACCTCCATCGTAGGCGGCCATGGCTTCAAACGTGCGATTGTGCGTGCTCCAGTTGGTGAACTCCGGATTGGGGACAGCCCAATCATTAATGTGGGGCACGAATTCATCGGCCCAGACGAGACGCGAGGGGGCGCGATACGGAAGCGGGCGAAGAAGACCAGCGCTGACAACGGAAAAAATTGCCGTGGATGCGCCGATGCCGAGTCCGAGAGTGAGAATAGCGACAGCGCTGAAGCCGGGATTCTTGCGCAGCATTCGTGCGGCGTAGCGCAAATCCTGAAAAAGGGTTTCGATCAGATTTCCGCGGCGCGATTCGCGGGATTGTTGCTTGATGGATTCGAGGCCGCCGAAATCGAGGTGGGCGCGGCGGCGGGCTTCGTCGGGGAGCATGCCGGCGGCAATGTAGTCGGAGATTTGGCGTTCGAGATGGTCGCGGAGTTCGGCGTCCAGCTGTTTTTCGGTTTGGTCTTTGCGAAAAGGCCGCGTTAGCCAGTGCATGGGTTGGACTCCTACGATCGAAAGTTGGCGTAGGCCGCGAGTTGAAACTCGTTACTCATAGCGCAGGCCGACGAGAGGATCGACGCGCATGGCGCGGCGCGCGGGAATATAGCACGCTGCGCAGGAGACGATGAGGACGAGCGCGGTCGCGCCGAGGAAAGTGGCGGGATCGCTCGGTTTGACGCCGTAGAGCTGGCTGGCGATCACGCGGCCCAGCGCGAAGGCCGCAGCAGCGCCAAGGACGACGCCGAGAACGACGGGCAACAAGCCTTGGCCAATCACCATGCGCAGTACGTCACGCGGAGATGCCCCAAGCGCCATGCGAATGCCGATTTCCTGGACACGCCGAACGACTGAGTACGAAACGACGCCGTAAACTCCAACCAAGGCCAAAGCGAAACCGATTCCGGCAAAGACAACGAGCAAGACGCTGCGCAAACGCTCATCGCCAACAGATTCGGAAATGGTTCTGGACATGGTCATGAGGTGCGTAACGGGCTGATCGGGATAGGCCGTCCAGATTTGACGCGAGATGGTTGTCCCAAGAGCGTCGGGATCCGTGTGCGTGCGCACCAAAAGGTGAATCGAGCCCGTGCCTCCCTGAAGCATAGAAAAAAAGTAGACGGGCGAAGGCTGAGACCGAAGGCTGATCTCTCGTGCGTCCGCGACCACTCCAATAACCTCGCTCCAAAACGGCTGGCCCTTGTCATCCTTGGAGGCGCTAAGGCGTTTGCCGAGTACATCTAGTGTCCCCCAATATTGGCGAGCCATAGCCTCGTTCACAAGCACAACTGCTTGTGCGCCGCCCGAGTCGCGTTCTGTAAACTCCCGTCCACGGACCAGCGAGATTCCCATCACATGGAAATAGCCGGGATAGACGTAGCGGGTGCTGGGAGTGCGTGATTCTTTTGAAGAGGGCGGAATGGCGCCGTCAACGAGCAGGCCGCCGTGCATCATCATCATGCCGTCCAAAACACCATGATCGGCGGCGGTGACTTCCGCGACTCCGGGTACTTGCTGAATCTTCCTAACGATTGCCCGGAGGTGGCTCGCTTGTTTCTTGACGAGATCCTGGGGCTTTTCAGATTCGTCGGAGGGCGGCTGAGGAAGATCGAATGAAAGAAGATGATCCGTGCGAAAACCGGGATTTTGATGGAGAAGACGGGAGAGACTAAGGGTCATCAAGATTGAGCCGACGACGAGAAC
>JBARCY010000030.1:0-2511 GCA_049794595.1 Candidatus Acidiferrum sp. | reverse complement strand
AGGCCTTCACGATGTAATTCCGCCCCAAATACTTATTAATAGTCTTCGCCTTTGCGGGCGACTCAACAATAACAAGCGAACGGGCCATCTTGTCTTTGTAACCCCGTAATGTTCTGCTGGAAGGGCTGACAGCGCGGCGTGTGTCCTTCTCGCTAACTTACACGTAGATGCCGCCACCAGCCTTTGGGATACCTTCAGAGTTTAGATGCGGGCGCAGGGGCGGGAGATTCGCGCCGTATCTGCCGCTAAAACAACACCTTACTGAATTGCTTCCCTGGCGTCTGCCGCACAATGCCTTTCATTTCCAGATCAAAAAGCGTAGCGAGAACCTCGGAAGAGTTCAAGCCCGAACGTTCCACGATGTCATCAATGTGTTTGGATTCGTCGGCGCTGAGCAACTCGTAGATCTTTTTTCCGGACGGATTCAGGGAAGCCGCGAGGAGCAAGTTTCTTTGCTCGGCTTCGGGCTGTTCGGCTTTTACTAACGCGGCGCGCACGGGCGTGGGCAACTCCTCGATCACGTCTTCCGCGTTGGTCACCAGTTTTGCGCCCTGCTTGATGAGTTGGTTCGGTGCAAAACTGACTGGCTGCGTCACGTTCCCCGGTACGCCGAAAACTTCCCGGCCAAACTCCATCGCCAGCCGCGCCGTGATCAGGGAGCCGCTGTACTGCGCGCCTTCGATAACGATTACTCCGAGGGGCATTCCCGCGACGATGCGATTGCGAATCGGAAAATTTTCTGGCGCGGGATGCGTGTGCAACGGAAATTCGCTGATGATGGCGCCGCGCTCCAAAACCTTTTCATAGAGTTTTTTATTTTCCTTCGGGTAGCAAACGTCGATGCCTGTCCCGAGGACGCCGATGGCTCTGCCGCTGACGGCCATTGCGCCGTGATGGCCAATGGCGTCGATGCCGCGCGCCATGCCGCTTACGATCACGAGGCCTCGTGCGGCGAGATCGCGGCCAAGGCGTTCCGCCATTTGCGTGCCGTAGATAGTGGGTTTTCTGGTGCCCACAATGCTGAGGCACGGGCGGTTCAGGACTTCTGCGTCACCGCGAACATACAGCAAGACAGGCGGATCGTAGATATGCAGAAGCGTTTGCGGGTATTCAGGCTCGGCCCAGTTGACGAGACGGCAGCGGTCAATGTTGCCAGCGGCCTTCAATTCCTTTTCCGCGCGCTTGAACGATTCCTTCTTGAAGACCGCTTGAGCGACAGGAGCGGGCAATCTGCATCCTTCGAGCTCGGTTAGTCGCGCACGAAAAACGCCTTCGGGAGAGCCAAAGCGGTTTAGCAATCGCGCGGACAGACGAGAAGCCAAGCCGGGCGTGAGCGCCAGCGCGAGCCAAGAGAGGGAAGCGTCCAACTCCATCGCGTGCCGAGCCTATGCGCTGGATAACCGCATTGTCAAGTAAATAGTCTTGTAAATAAGGATCTCGCGTTCAGTTCCATGAACTCTGGCCGCAGTTGGAAGACGGCGGGCAGCCCCCTGCCTACGCCGCCCATTGTCATTCACAAACGATTCTGGTTCGCCGCCGTTGACTTGCACTGAGGCTCGCTTCTACTATGTTGCCAAGCGGCACTTTCTCCCCAATGATTGGCCAAATCATCTCCCACTACCGGATCCTAGAAAAGCTCGGTGGCGGCGGCATGGGAGTGGTTTATAAAGCGGAAGACACCGACCTTGGCCGGTTCGTAGCGCTTAAATTTCTCCCCGACGGCGTCACGGGCGATGCTCAGACACTTGAGAGGTTTCGCCGCGAGGCGCGAGCGGCCTCGGCGCTGAACCATCCGAATATTTGCACGATCCATGAAATCTCCAGCCACGAAGGCCGGCCTTTTCTCGTGATGGAATTCCTTGATGGGATGACGTTGAAGCACGCCTTGCTCGGCAGCGCCATGGAGATGGAATCCCTCCTTGCCCTATGCATTGAGATCGCCGATGGCTTGGACGCAGCCCACGCCCAAGGAATTGTCCACCGCGACATCAAGCCGGCCAATTTGTTCGTAACGCGAAGAGGTCACGCCAAAATATTGGACTTCGGGTTGGCCAAGCTGACCGTGAACGCCGCTGCGACCTCTGAACCCGCCACGGCCGCGCAAGCCACGCTCGATGCTTCGCGCGATCATCTCACCAGTCCTGGCACCACGCTTGGAACCATCGCCTACATGTCTCCCGAGCAAGCTCTTGGCAAGGAGCTTGACGCGCGCACCGATCTCTTTTCCTTCGGCGCCGTTATCTATGAATTGGCCACACGACAGCTTCCTTTTCGTGGGGACACTTCCGCCGCGCTTTTTGATGCGATCCTGAACAAGTCTCCGATCGCCCCCATTCGCCTAAATCCCAGCCTGCCATTGCGGCTCGAAGAGATCATCAACAAGCTGCTCGAAAAAGACCGCAATCTGCGCTATCAGCATGCGGGCGAGCTGCGGGCGGATTTGCAGCGCCTCCGGCGCGATACGGACTCTGGGCGGACTGCCTCGGCTGGCGGATCGTCTTCCCATGTGGA
>JBARCY010000029.1:0-7113 GCA_049794595.1 Candidatus Acidiferrum sp. | reverse complement strand
GAGCAGGACGGAAAAATCATCGGCAGCAACTGTTTGGATGAGAGGACGCCGATTGCCGGCGTTGGGCCGATCACCGTGGATGCGGCCGCGCAGAATCGCGCGGCGGGGCGCGCGTTGATGCAGGCGGCGCTGGCGCGCGCGGCGGAACGGAAGTTTGCAGGAGTACGGTTGGTGCAGGCGGCATATCACAACCGGTCGCTGTCGCTATATGCGAAGCTGGGATTCGTAGTGCGCGAGCCGCTTGCCTGCATGCAGGGGCCGGCGATGAAGAAAATGCTGCCGGGGTATGGAGTTCGGCCCGCAGTGGCGGGAGACCTCGCAGCTTGCAACAACTTATGTTTGAGAGTTCACGGACACGACCGTGGGGGCGAATTGAAGGATGCGATTGAGCAGGGTACCGCGGTTGTTGCCGAGCGCGATGGGCGCGTGACCGCGTATGCCTCTTCGATGGCGTTTTCCGGGCACGCGGTGGGCGAAACGAACGAAGATTTGAAGGCTTTGATTGGCGCAGCGGCGGCGTTTCAAGGGCCGGGCATTCTTGTCCCTAGTCGCAATGCTGAATTGTTTCGTTGGTGCCTCGAGAGTGGGCTTCGCGTTGTGCATCCGTGGACGTTGATGACGATGGGACTCTACAACGAACCGGCGGGGGCTTATCTGCCTTCCATTTTGTTTTGAAGGAGAGCTAGTCATGTTCCGAGGTGGCGTCGCCTTGCGTAAGCATGAGTGCGGCTTTGCGAAGCGCGCCGGGATTGCGCGACTCACGCCACTGCATGTAAACAAAGCCGGCGAGGATTGCGCCAACGAATAGATACGGAGTGATGTTGTACGGCCATGCGGGTTGCGGATAAATGGTGACAAAGAGGACGGGAAGCAGAGCGAGCGTCGCGATCCACGGGGCAACGACGTGTTGCCAAACCGTGAAGTGGGCCGGTTGTTCGCGGCGCATGTAACGCGTCAGGGCGAGATTGGACATCACATAGAGAACGATCACCGCGAGGGTGGCAATCGTTTCGAGGAAGCCGAAGATGGTATCGGGCTTCAGGAGCAAGCCGACCAGCAGGATCGCGACGATGCCTGCTAGTTGGACAAAGGCAATCGCGAACGTTGGCGTTAGATGCGTCGGGTGGATGCGGCCGAAACTTGCGGGAAGCGTGCCCGCGCGACCCATGGTGTACATCACGCGCGACGCGGCGTTGGTGCACGCAAGGCCGACGCCAACTGCACTATTGATTATGGCCAGGACGACAAACCACCAAACTCCGCCCCACAGCGCATGGCCAAGAACATAGTACGGGTTGAGATTGGCCGCGAAGGCGGCCATATCTCCGGTGCCCCAGCCGATCGAGCTGGCGTACGAAGTGAAAATATAAAAAATGCCGATGGCAGCCAGCGATAGGGTAATGGCCTGGGCGATAAACTTCGCAGGGCGGCGCGCTTCCTGGGCCAGCGGCGCCGGGGCCTCGAAGCCGCTGAGGGCCAGTATGGAAAAAACCATCCCAGCCAAGATGCCGCCGAAATGATGCGGCGCCGCGGACGGTTTGAGAGGGGCGGAGTATACAGAGCCAGGGCCCGGATGGATCAGAAACGTGATGCTAAGAGCCAGCATGATCAAAACTTCGAGGCCGCCCAAGAGCGCAGCGATTCTCCCCGATAGCTGGATGCCATGATGCGTGAGCGCCCAAATCAGCGCGCATGTGGCTAAGGCAATCGACCACCACGGAATGTTCACATGGAACTGCATGCGGAGCATGTCTGAAGCAAGATAACCAAGGAAACCGGTGCATCCGGCGGTCCCCAAAATTTCGTAGATCAGATAGCTCCAAGTGGCCATGAATCCACTGCGATTGCCGAGCCCACGGGTGGCGAACGAGTAGTAGCCTCCGCTCGAGGGCATGTATCTTGAAAACTGAGAGACAGTGTTGCCTATAAAGAAGCAAACGATGGTGGCGAGAAGGAAGGAAATCGGCATAGTCGGACCGGCTTTGAGAGCGATGATTGGAAACGTGAATACCACGTTGGTAGCCGGAGCGATGTGGGTAACGCCCTGGAAGACCAATTCGGAGAGACCGAGAGAATTGCGGCGAAGCTGAGGACCTGCATTGGGATTGGCCGTCGCAGCGCTCACGTGTTTCCCTCGTTCCACGAAAATTGGCGTGCTTGCGTGTGCAGCTTTGTTAGCTTTACCACAGAATCGAGTTCGCCGTAGAAATGTATACGAGAGTTGCGACAACCGGTGGGCGAGAAAGGCTTTCTAAAGCCCCAGGGCCAACAGGGTGTTTGAATTGAGAAAAAATTGCGGCGGGTGGGCACCCCTTCCCGCTGGATTGTAGAAACGGGCGCGGCGCGGGGAGAGGAGCACAGACTGAAGTCTGTGCCAGTGGGGCGAAGGGCAGATAAAGGGGGCGGCTAGGGCTTGAGAACGATCGGGGGATGAACGCTGACGGGAGCATGGCCGCCGGTGGAGCTGGCGGGAGGGAGTTGGAGGGGCATGGCGGGGTCGCCGAAGAGAATCCAGGTGCGGCGGACATCGTTATCGGTGACGCCGGATTTGGCGTTGAGGATGGCGGTGCCGAGAGGCGTTGATGGATTGTTCTTGAGAATTTGGAGCAGGGCCTGGTTCATGGCGGCCTGGGGCGGTTGATTGGTGAAACCCGAGGAAGCCCAGACGGCGGCGGCGCCACCGTTGGGAGCCAGGAGAAGGGCGTTGGCGAGCGGGGTGGCGTAGACGTCCTGGAAGAAGCCGTTGAGGCAATCCATCAAGAAATAGACGGAGAGCTGATCGCCATTGGAGAGATTGGCGGCGGACGTGTCGTCGAGAAGATCAGAAAAAGACCACTGCTCTTCGGCGCCGTGGCCGGAATAGTTGACGAGGAGCGGGCCGGCATTGAGCGCGGCGAAAATTTGCTGGGAAACGACGCTGGGATCCTGGCCGTCGGCAAAAATTTCGATGGGCTGGAGCGAGGACGGGAGATTCGTGGCCGCGAATTTCGTGGCGGTGGTGAAATCGGCGCCGATATTTTGGTCGGCGACGAGGAGCGCTTGCTGGTTGGCGGTGTTGGCGGCGAGACCTTTCTCGTAATTGACGATTTTGGAGACGACGAGCTGGGCGTCGGACGCGGTCCGAACGGGGAGGCGGCCGGTGGCGATGGTGGCGAAGCCGGTCTGGGTGAAATCGCTGAACCAATCGTCGGAAGCGGTTTTGAAGGCGGCGGTTTCGATGATGCGCGTGGGGACGAAATCAAAATCGCCGAGGCCGAGATAATTGCGCGGATCGAGAGAAGCGTCGCCAACAAAGAGGACGTATTGCGGCTTGCGGATCCAGTTGGATTCGGCGGACTGGAGGAAGTCGCGAATGGCGTAGGGGCTGCGTTCGCCGTAGTTGAAGGCGTCGAAGACTTCGTCGATGGTGACGACTTTGACGCTGAGGCCGCGCGATTCGTGCAGGCTGACGAGCGGGGCGAGCGCGGACTGGAAATCGGGATGCGTGATGATGAGCATCTGGCTGCCGAAACTTTGAGCGGCGAGCGCGGCAGGCGTGTGGAATGCGAGAGCTGACGGCGGCGAAATTTGATCGCCGGAGAAAACAAGCAGAGTGCGCGTTTGTGCGCCGGCTTGCGGGAGGCCGAGCGTGATGACGAAACTGCCGTTTTGCTGCGAGACAGCGCCGGAGAGCTGCGAAATTGCGAGCGGGTTGGTGATGTCGAAGACCTGGATTTGTTGATTGGTGAAACCGGTGACGTTTAGCGTGCTGCCGGCAGGAGCGGTGGCTTTGAGCCAGTCGCCGTCGGCGGCGTAGGTGTGCGGATAGTGGAGCGCGATGGATTGCACGACGCTGACGTCGTTGTCGCCCTGGAGTGCGGTGAGAGTAACGGTGTTGAGGCCACCCTGAATCAGGCTGGGGTCGATGGAGAAAGTGTTGGTGACGTTGGCCAGGTTGGCGAAATCCATTTCACCGATGCTGGCGCCGTTGAACTGCACGGAAACGCTGTGGGCTTGTTGGTCGGTGGCGCCTTGGAGGGTGATGTCGACGGTGATCTGCATGGGGGAATTGGGATCGAGGTTCGCGACGGTGAGCGGCTGGTCGACGGGCTCGGAAGTGACGGCGGCGCCGAAGAAGTTGTCGTTGTTGTCGCCGTTGAGCAGCGTGGCAAAATACGTGGTGCGCTGATCGAGGACGACGGTGAAGGGGAAGCTTTGCGGCGCGGAGTTGCCGGTGTTCGGGGCGGCTATCGATGCGATGCGCAAGCCGGGCCGTGGCCCGCTGATTAGCCAATAGACGCGCGTGCCGGAGTAGGGCGTGTCGATGCCGGTGCCGTAGAATTCGATGCTGTCGCTGGGGCCGAGAGGGCCGGACTGGTTGCCCAAAATTAGCAGAGGTTGTTGGACGCCTTCGGCGTAGAGCTGGAGAGTGCGGGAGTCGGCGTTGGGATTGAGGCCGGCGGCGACGAGTTGGGCTTGCGAGACCTGGTACCAGCCTTCGCTATCGACGGAAATTTTAACGGCAGCGTCGCCATCGAGCGAGACGGGGAGCACACCACGGGGCATTGGCGGCATGATCGGCGCGGGAGTCGGCAGCAAGCGACGGTTGCTCACGGCAGGCTGCACGATGGCGCGATTCAGTTGCGTCAAGAGTGTGGGGTGAGAAATAGCCCCGGAACTTGGAGTGGCGGAGACGTCCACAGAGACAGGACCGTGGGAAGTGCGAGTGCCGTTGAGGTCGACGTCTTCCAGCGCGTAGGTGGATTGCGTCGTGCCGATCGGATCGAACCACTGATAGGTTTTTGCGGCGTGCTGCGGGCGCGCGCCGCGAATGAGAAGCGCGGAGCCGGCGATGATGGATGGATTGAGGCGCTGGCGGCCCGTGCCATCCAAACGGAAAACATTGAAGCCGAGATTGCGGATTTCCGCGCGCGTTTTCCACTCGAGAAGGACGCCGCCGCCTTGACGCGGGTACGCGCGGAAGGAAGCCAGTTGAACCGCGGTGGGCGCGGCGATGGTGGAAGTGAAAGACGCGGTGTTGTTAGAGAGATTGGGATCGCCGGTGGTGGCGGAGACAGTGGCTGTGTTCGTGGAAAGAGTGGAAGAGCTGAAAGTGTTGGCGTTGACGTTGATAGTGATGACGACGAGGCTGCCGACGCTGAGGTTGCCGAGCGAGCAGCTCACTGTAGTGGTGGAAACGGTGTAAGTGCATGTGCCCTGCGAAGTGGCAACGGAAAAGTAGGTAACTTCGCCGGGAATCGGATCGGTGACGGTGACGCCTTGTGCCGTGGCGGGGCCGTTGTTCGTGACTTGCAATGTGTAGGTCAGGTTCGTGCCTTGATCGACGGGGTCGGGCGAAGCAGTTTTGGTGATGGAGACGTCGGCTTGCGTGGGCGAAGCAACGTAAACGGTCGTGGTTGCGGAATTATTCACGCAATTGGGATCGCTGACTGACGAGCACGGAATATTGATGCTGGCGGTGTTGACGATCGTCGAGCCGGGAGTGTCGCCGAGGCTCGCTTTGACGACGAGCGGGAAATTGGCGGTGGCGTTCACGGCGAGAGACGCGATAGTGCAGGTGAGCGTGCCGGTGCCGCCGACGGCAGGAAGAGGGCCGCAACTCCATCCGGACGGAACGCCAAAAGAGACAAATGTGGAGCCCGTGGGAATCGTGTCCATGAACGTGGCTGTCCCAGAGGCAGCCGGGCCGCCGTTCGCGACGACCTGTGTATAGCTGATGTTGTTGCCATCGGTAATGGGATTGGGAGCCGCAGTACTGGTCACACTCAAATCGGATTGGCCGGCGGTGGCGACGACCACCGTAGCGGTAGCGGAATTGTTGTTGGGGTTCGGATCCGTCGTTGTCGAAGAGACGTTGGCCGTGTCCGTGATGACCGTTCCGGCGGCGGTGGCGGAGTTGACGGTAACGATGACAGTGAATGTTGTGGACGCACCCGCGGCAACAGTGGGATTGGCGCAGGTGAGCGTGCCGCCTGCTACGCCGCAGGTCCATCCCGTCAGGGGAGGAGGCGTAGCGGAAACAAAGGTCGTGTTGGCGGGAATGGCTTCGCTGAAGGCGACGGTGGACGCAGTGGCAGCGCCATTGTTCGTGACCACGACGGTATAAGTGATGTTGTTGCCCGCGATGACTGGGTTCGGCGTGGTGGTGTTGGTGATGGAAAGATCGGCGGTCGTGGCGGAGCCCACGGTGGTTTGGACCGTGGCGGAATTATTCGCAAGATTAGGGTCGTTGGTGCCCGAGGTAGCGTTATCGATGTCTGTGATCACGGTGCCGACGGCGACGCCTGTGTTCACGGCAATTCCTACCATGAAAGTGGTGGAAGCCGCGTTGGCGACGTCCGGATTGGTGCAGGAGATTGTTCCCGTGGCGCCGATGGCGGGAGCGTTACAAGTCCAGCCAGAACCGCCTGGGAAACTCAATGATTGAAATGTGGTGTTGGTGGGAATTGTTTCGCTGAAGACGGCATTGAGAGCGTCCATCGGACCGTTGTTGGTGACGCTTTGTACGTAGGTGATGGCGTTGCCAGGCCCGGGTCCAGCAAGAACGGGATTCGGCGTGCCTGCGTTTGTAACCGACAGGTCGGCTGAGGCACAGAAGGCGCCAGACTGCGTTCCTGGAGTCTCGGTGAGCACAAGGTTTGTTGCGGTGATACCGGTTTGGCCGGGTGTTGCGCCGTAAGAGTCTTGAGCCGTATCCGTGTTGCCGTTGGCGCCGCCGCTGGCGCTAACGCTAGCCGGAGTACCGGAAAGAAGGACTACACCGCCACCGCCGCCGCCGCCCGGCCCGTGACGTTGGCCGGAGAATGCTCCAGGAGGTTCAACCGGCCATGCGGCGCCGGCGCTGCCACCATTCGCGCTGACCGTAAGCCCGCTCAGGGATCCACTGTTTGCAAAGAAAATGATCGTGCCGCCCGCCCCGCCGCCGCCCGTGCTGTCGTTGAGGGTGCTAAGCGTGGATTGTCCATTGGAAGTGATCGTGCCGGTATTTGCCACTGAACCGGTGTGAACAATCACGATGCCACCGCCCGCGCCGCCGCTGCTGTAGATGCCAGTGCAAGTGGTGCCGCAATTGGCGCCGTTGTTTGTGGCAGAGATGTAATAGGAACCGTTGTT
>JBARCY010000028.1:0-5975 GCA_049794595.1 Candidatus Acidiferrum sp. | reverse complement strand
CCCATACAGTATACGTGGTAAATCCGGAGCGGCGCTCGCCACTACCGGCCGTGCCTCAGATAGTCGTCCGTTTTGTTCAGCCAATCCTCCCGGGGTGGATTGAAAACGTCCAAATCGACAGTGTCCTCCACGGCCCAGGCTTCGTGCGGCATGTGCGGGGGGATGCAAAGAACCTCTCCCGCTCGCACCACGATCTCTTTGCCATCGATGGCGAATTTCAGGGCGCCTTCCAAAATGTAAGTCACCTGTTCGTTGTGATGATGATGCAACGGAACGTGGGCGCCTTTCTTCATCAGCACGCGCGCCAGCATGATTTTGTCTCCGACGACCATTTCCCGGTCGATCTGCGGATTCAGTTGCTCGCGCTCGACGCTCTTCCACGCTATGTATTTCAACTCCGTTGCCGCGCTCATGGTTTCTCCCCGTACAATCTTGCCGCGTTGTCATGCAGATACATCCGCGCCAGCTCCAGCGCCCTCTCTTCGCTGAACGCTCCTTCCGAAACAAGTTCCGCCAGCGCCGCGGCCAGGGCCGTCCGCGCCGACCGCGACGCCATCCACATGGTCTCCTCGGCCCCCACGGCTTCGTTGAACGGAAACGCGTCGGAACCGTACATAATCCGCTCCGGATACAGCGAAATCCACTGCTTCAAGATGCGCTTCAGTTCCGAGGGATAAACGTAGTAGCCCATCAACGACGAATCCGTCCATACGTTCTTGGCCGCGGTCATCCAAATCATATCCAACGTATATGGATAACCGCCATGGATCAGCACGAAGTTTACTTTGCTGTACCGCGGATCGCGCACCACGTTTTCTAGATTGAGGGGATTCCCGTTGCGCATGCTGAAATAATCGCCGATGCCCACGGCGCTGTGAAAATGCACGGAAAGATTCAATTTTCCGGCTTCATCGATCAAAACTCGAAAGATGTAATCCTGAAACGTCCGGTACTCGTCGTCCGATGGAACGCCGCCACCGTGAAATCGTGAATAAATCGCCGCTACCTTTTCCCGTGGCGGATCGCTGAAATAGAGTGAACGAAAATACGCGGCCTCGAACTTCATCGCCACTCCGCCCTTTTTCTTGTTGTCCTCCACTGTTTTTCGAATGAAGGCCTCGTAGCCCGCGAGGTCTGGAGGCAAAGCATCCAGATTTTCCTGCTTCATGTAGCGATGCAGGACCTTTTCCTGTAAAGGGATGTAAACGCCCATGTCCGGGTTCTTCCCCGTCTCGTCGCGGTTGTCCAGCGGAAATAGGAACGAGTCCACAAAGAAAACCCAGTGGAATCGCTTGGGGTCTAGATAAGGCGCAAAAGCCACGCGGTTCGCAAGGCAAGTCTCGACATTCAGTTTGTCGAGAATGTTGTCCCAATACGCCGTGCCGCCCCCGGCTTCCGCCGCCTTTTTCTTGTCGATAAGCCATTTCGCGTGTTCCGGCTTGAAGTCGTCGTAAGGATAGTTAAAAAGAAATTTTGCGCCGGCCACGAATTCCGGATTGTCGTCGCGCAGCCGCAGAACGGAACTCTCATCAGGCGGCGCGGCTTGCGCGTCCATGTCGGAATCATCGGGAAAGGTCGCGTGCGAGTGGTTGTCGTAGAGGGGAATCTTGTCGATCTGCTTCAGAAGCCTCTCGTAGATCCGCGGCACGTCCGGGCCATCGAGCGGCCTCGCCTGCCCCGCCGCACTTCCCGCGCAAACAAGCGCCGCCATTCCTCCAAGAGCCGCGACTTTGCCTAGCCGAATCAACCTTCTCATCTTGCACTCCTATAAACACACACCCGAGAGAAGGTGGGACAGATATTCCTGTCTGTCTCCCCTCCTTTTACATTCGACTCCTGCAAGGGCTCCCGCCAGCATTCCCCGCCCTACCGCGGCACCGCCACTCTCCACCGGGAAGACACTCGCTGCATGCGTTCCAGCGCCTCTTGCAGCAAGTTGCGCGCGCCCACCAGCGAGAATCGCAAATAATTCTTCCCACCTGCCCCGAACGCCGCTCCAGCAATCCCCGCAACGCCAGCCTCCTCCAGAAGAATCTTCGCCACTTCTTCCGCAGCCAAGCCCGTCTCTTCGATATTCACCCAGGCGTAGAAGGCTCCGTCTGGTGCATGGCAGCGAAATCCGGGAATGCGATTTAATCCAGCCACAAACAGATCCCGCCGTTTGCGGTATTCCTCGACCATCGCATCCACAGCCGACGTCGAATCCCGCAGGGCCTCGATCGCCGCCACTTGCGTGAATTCCGCAGCGCACGTGAACGTATTGAGCACCAGCAAATCCATCGCGTCCACCACGCTCTTTGGCGCCACCGCGTAGCCCAGCCGCCACCCCGTCATCGCAAAGCTTTTCGAGAATCCGTCGATGATCACCGTTCGTGCGGCCATCCCGGGCAGAGACCAGATCGATTCGTATTCCCCGCCAAACAAAATCCGCGCATAGATTTCGTCTGAGACAATCCAAAGGTCATGCTTCTCCGCCAACTCCGCAATGCTCCGCAGAGCCTGCGCATCAAATACTGTCCCTGTCGGATTGTTCGGCGAATTGAAAATCAACGCAGTCGTTCGCGGCGTAATCTTCGAGGCAATCTCGCCCAGGTCGGGCTGAAAGTTGTTTTTTTCTTCCAGCCCGAACCCCACCGCCTTCGCGCCCAATCCGCGCGTGAACGACGGATAAATGGGAAACCCGGGGTCTGGGTAGAGCACCTCATCCCCCGGCTCGATCAGCGCCATCATCGCCAGCGAGAGCGCCATCTTGCACCCCGGCGCGATCAGCACTTCCTCCGCCGACACCGAAAGCCGCCGCGTCCGCTTCAGGTATTCCGCAATCGCCCCGCGCAACGCGGGAATCCCCCGCGTCGACACATAGCGATCCCGGCCCGCCGCAACAGCGTCGCGCACGGCATCCACCACCGGCGCTGCCGGATGAAAATCCGGCTCGCCCAGCTCCAGGTGAATAATCGACCGCCCCTCGCGCTCGAGCTCCTTCGCGCGAGAATAGACCGCCAGCGCCCCTTCGCCGGTCAATTGTGAAACGCGTGTTGCAATTCGTCGCATTGTGTCCCGCAGAATCCTACCATTTTGACGCGAGGAGTGCGTCCCGAGGCTCCACGCGCCTCTTCTTAGGCCAAGCATCTGCCAAAAAACAGGGGCACGAGAATCCGTGCCCCCCTGGCGATTCGTTTGGGAACGATGATCTAGAACGCGTACCGCAGCGAGAACTGGATCAGCCGTGGCGTCCCCACCAGGCTCGTGATCTTGCCGAACGGGCTGCCCGCCGGACCGATAGACTCTACGTCTGTCACTGTGGGGTTCGCAAAATTAGCGTGATTCCACAGGTTGAAGAAGTCCGTCGTAAAGCGCAGGCTCTGTCTTTCGGTTAGCTTGATGTTCTTGATCAACGAGAAATCCCAGTTCTGCTGTCCAGGGCCCCGGAATGTGTTTCGCCCCAGGTTCCCGAACCCTGTCGTGCAGAAATTGCTGTCCGCCAGGCATTGTGTGGGATAAAGCTCCGCCGCCGGCGTAAATGCGCTCGGATTCAGGTAGCCACTGGCGACACGTTCTCCAATGCTCCCTGTCGAAAGTGCGCTCGACAAAGTAGCGCCGCTCGCGAGGCTTCCCGTTAGCGTGGAGGGCGTAAACCCAGCTCCCAGGAACGCCGTCCCCGCGCCGGAATCGGTCACCGAAAAGGGAAGCCCGGACTGCACAATGGTGATTCCGCTCACGGCCCAATCGGCCAGCAATCGCTTTTTTGCTCCGGTATCGCCCTCGAAGAACGGCAACTCGTACCGGTAACTCACGACCAGGCGATGCGTCCTGTCGAAATCCGACAGCCCATACGAGTCGGCCAGTGTGGTTTCATTGTTGAACGCTGTGTTGAACGCCGTGTTGCCCGTCGAAGTCGCGTCCAGCGAACGCGAGAAAGTGTAAGCCGCCTGGAAATAACCCGCTCCCCAACGTCGTGACACCGTCGTTTGCAGCGAGTTGTAGTGCGAATACGCGTCATCCGCAAACAATTGGAATCCGGAATAGCCGTTGATCCCTTGTGCTCTCGAACGCGCCACGGCGTTATCAAATGTATTCGTCGTGATGACGCAAGGGTTGGGATTGCAGAACGGGCTATTGATGTCGATCGGATTCGTTGGGCTTGCATCCTGCGCTTCCAGGTTGTCGCGTGTCTCGCGCAAATGAATGGAGTGCGTGCCCACGTAGCCCACTTCGAGCACCCACTGCTTTCCGAGGGCATGTTGGACTGTCAAGTTCCATTGCTGTGTGCTCGGCACCACGAAATGTCGCGGCACCTGCAAGCCGAAAATGTCCTCTGAAGGGAGAGGCCCTGGGCACGCGCTGCCCGTGCCCGGCCCATAATTGGCGGCTTGCGTCGTGTCGTTACCCGGAAAGCCCTGGAACACGGACAAGCAAGGAATAAATGTCGGGTCCAACGTGCCGGCTTGCGGCAAGGCATTGATATTCGGTGCGCAAGGCCCCGTCGCTTCTGCCGAGAAAAAGGTACTCAAACATCCTGGAGGCCCGCCACCGAAAGCCACCGGCAGAAAGGGCGTCTGAAATGACAGTTGGTCCACGTCTCCAACGTCTTCGCGCACGTAGTAAATTCCGAATCCCGCGCGAACGGTGGTCGTATGGTGCCCAAGCACGTCGTACGCCAGCCCGATGCGAGGCCCGAGCCCCGTCGAATAATTATTGTTCAGCGTGGTACTGTTGGCGTCACCCGTTAGTCCCGCCAGACCGAGGCTATTCACGCAGGAAGGATAAATGAACGGAAACGCGCCGGCGTTCGCAAGGCTCGGATCGAGGTTCCCGATGTGGCAAAGGTCGTCATGAAATGCGCCAAAGATCTCCGTGCGCAGCCCCAAATTGAGGGTCAAATCGTTCCGCACTTTCCAGTCGTCCTGCGCGAAAACGGCGTAGTTGTTGCTCCGGTATTCGTGGTTGTAAACGCCGCCGCCGCCAAAGCTAAATTGCGGCGCGCCGACGAGAAAATTCTGGAAATCGGTCGTCGCGAGGCCGGCGATCGGCCCATTCGTCGATGTGTTTGTGAAAAACAGCTCTCCGTTGAAAACTTGTGGAAAAAGTTTGTCCAGGTTGACGCGCGTATATTCGCCGCCAAACCGGAAAACATGCCGCCCCTTCACCCAGCTTACCGTGTCCGTCAGGTCGTAATTGTTTTGGTCCTGATGCTGGTTGGCGAAAGGCGCCGGGCCGAACTCAAATCCGGAACTGGCCAGCACGAATTTGTAGATCGAGTCCGTAACGCTGTTCGTTGGCCGGTCGATTCCGGCATCCGTCGCCGTCACGGGCGCTTCGTTGTTCAGTTGATCGTTGATATGCACGAAGCCAAACCGGAATTCGTTCACCAGCGTCGGAGAAAATAAGTGCGTCTCCGTCGCGTTGAGAAACCGCGCACCCACCGGCGTGTCGAACGGGAAGTTCAGAGACGCCGAGCTAATGCTGCTGGATAGCGTGCTGCCCAGCGACTCCTGCAGGTCGCCTCCTCCGAAGGGCAACAGGCTCTCGGAATCCGAGAAGAAGAATCGCGCCGAGATTTTGTCCTGGCCGCTGCGAAACTCGCGGTCCCAATTCGACGTGAACTGATCGTCGTTGTACTTACCTGGTTTGCTGACAACAAACGGCACCGACGAGCATGGTGCCGCCCCGGCCGGCACATTCGTCGGCGCAGGGAAAAGATAGCCGCCGGCATTGCCTCCAAACTGATTGCTCTTCGCGTTCAAGAGCGCGAACACGACTGGGTCGATGCTCGGCACACCGCAGTCTGCTTCCAGCGCCGTCATCGAGCCGCGGTCGGCGGCGGGAATGTACGGAATACTGGTGCTAATGATCGTGCCCGGCGAATCGCCGCTGCGCTGCCGCGTTCCTTGATAATTCAGGAAAAAATACCCGAGGGCATCCTTCACCACGGGCCCGCCCACGCTTGCCCCGAAAATGTTCTGATTGATCTCCGG
>JBARCY010000027.1:0-2525 GCA_049794595.1 Candidatus Acidiferrum sp. | reverse complement strand
TGCCCACTCCAGGCGTCGAGCTCTCTCCTGCCGGCAGCGGGGCGGGGAAGCGCTGGCTGTTAATCGAGCATTTCTCCGGCCTGCCCACAATCGCTGAGCTGGCTGAGCCGGAGCTTCGGTTGGCGGGATTGCGCTTCAATCCCAAGACCGATGGACCCAGCCGGGGACGCTATGACACTTCGTTGGAATTACAAGCGCTGCCGAACGGCAAGGCCGCTATGGTTTCCGGTTTGCCGGAGCACGCCAAGATTAGGTTTGCGGACTGGTCCCCCGACGGGCGCAAAATCGCCTTTGTCAACATTAGCGATGCAAAGGAAGACACCGGCCTCAGTCTTTGGATCATTGATGTGGCGGCGGCCCAGGCACGCCGTGTGCCGGGAATTGCGCTCAACGGGATTTTCGGTCCGCCCTGCGGATGGTTGAGCGATAGTCAGAGTTTAGTCTGCAGGACGGTTCCCGCGGATCGGGGACCCGCTCCCACGCGCAGCGAAGTGCCGACAGGACCAGTGGTTCAAGAAAACCTTGGCCGTGTCACTCCTGGGTCGACCTATGAAGATCTTCTAAAGAGTCCCGAGGACGAAGAGTTTTTCGATTACTACGCGACATCGCAAATCGAGCTGATCCGTTTGGATGGCACGGTGAAATCACTCGGCAAATCTGGCGTCATCGAGAAAGCCGCTCCCTCCCCTGATGGAGCGTATGTACTTCTGTTTGAACGCCACCATCCTTATTCCTATTTGCTGCCCTTCGAGGCTTTTCCGCAGCGCGTTTCCGTGCTCAACGTAAAGACTGGAGAGTCCAGACAGTTGGTGGACAAGCCTCTCGAGGACAACATTCCCAATATCCATGATGCGGTAGCCCCCGGCCCGCGTGACTACGAATGGCGGAGCGACGCGCCCGCGAGTGTTTTCTGGGTGGAGGCCGGCGATGGCGGCGATCCGCGGAAGGATGCTGCAGTGCGTGATTCACTGTTCCTTCTGGACGCGCCTTTTGACGACGCGCCCCGCAAACTCGCGGATCTTCCGGTTCGCTACCGCCGCGTGGCCTGGGGCAATGACCACATCGCCGTGGTCGAAGAACGCCGCTGGAAAGATCGCAAGCGAGTAATTTTGGTGCTCGCGCCTTCCGCTCCAGCAGCGCCCGTCAAACTGTTCGAGGGTTCCTTTGAAGATCGCTATCACGATCCTGGCGAGCCGCTCGAGGAGTTCAATTCTGCCGGCCAGCGGGTCCTCTACACCACCGCGGACGGAAAAGGGATTTATTTTACGGGGCGAGGCGCTTCGCCGGAAGGCGACATACCTTTCCTTTCGGTGATGGCTGTGGCGAACGGAGAAGCCAAGCGTCTTTGGCAATCCGTTGCTCCTTATTATGAGACTGCGGACGATGTCCTGGATCCTGTCGCCGGCATGATCTTGATCCGCAGAGAATCGCAAGACGAGAATCCAAATTTCTACATTCAGAAAATCGGCGCTTCGTCGGCGGAAAAGATCACCTTTTTCCCCAATCCCTACGGAACGGCTTCGCTTCCGAAGAAGCAGGTCTTGCATTACAAGCGCGCCGATGGCGTCGACCTGAGCGCGAATCTCTATGTGCCGCCGGGCTACAAACCTCAGGATGGTCCGCTGCCCACCCTTATGGAAGCATATCCAACGGAATACAAAACGAGGGCGGCGGCGGGGCAAGTTACGGGATCGCCCTATCAGTTCGCTTTCTTGTATTGGGGTTCGCCGGTGCCTTTTGTGACCCAAGGTTTCGCCGTGCTCGAAAGTGCCAGCATTCCCATCATCGGCGAAGGAAAAGCCGAGCCGAATGATACCTACGTGGAACAACTCGTCGCTGGTGCCAAAGCGGCCATCGATGAAGGTGTGAGGCTCGGAGTTGTTGATCGCAACCGCGTGGCCGTGATGGGGCATTCCTACGGCGCGTTCATGACCGCCAATTTGCTGGCCCACAGCGATCTATTCAAAGCCGGCATCGCACGTAGCGGCGCCTACAACCGCACGCTGACGCCGTTTGGCTTCCAAAATGAGGAGCGCACGTACTGGCAAGCGCCGGAGGTCTACTACAAAATGTCGCCATTTTCTTATGCGGATAAAATCAAGACGCCCATCCTTTTGATTCACGGCGAGGCGGACAACAATAACGGGACGTTTCCGATACAGAGCGAGCGGTTTTTCAGCGCGTTGAAAGGACACGGAGCCACCGTTCGTTTCGTGCTGCTTCCGCTGGAATCCCACGGCTATGCGGGGCGGGAATCGGTGCTCCACATGTTCTGGGAGATGAACAACTGGCTCAATACATACGTGAAGAATCCGCCGCCCGCCACTGGAGCAGCACAGCATTAATTCTTCCCAAGGGGTTCGCTCAACGATGCACAGGCTCTTACGTCTAGCTTTTCTCGTGCTCGCAACCGCCGGTCTTGTGGCGCGCGCGCAGACCGTTCCAAAATCTCTAGCAGAAAGACTGGGCTACGCGCGCGACGCGAAACTCGTGATTGTGCACGCCGATGATCTGGGAATGACGCA
>JBARCY010000026.1:0-7130 GCA_049794595.1 Candidatus Acidiferrum sp. | reverse complement strand
TCAGCAACGCACCCGATCGGGCCATCGGCCCTCCTTGGGCGCTGCTGATTCTCCTTATCTCTCATCTCAGAAAATTCAACTACCTTCTTTTCAAGACCCTGTATTAGGTTATGCAACAGCTTCTAGTGAATAGGGAGTAGTGAGTAGTCGAAAGCGCGGAAGCTCGGTGGGGGGCGGGGGCAGAGGGATTGGACTTGATCGTGCCCGTGGCCTGTGTAGGGCGCGACGCCGATCACGGAGCTCGTTCTGTTTGCCGGGAGCAAGGGAACATTCCGTCCCCATCGCCCCATCCCCGCATTGCTGCCCATTCGTTGGCTATCTTACGAAACCGCCCTCATCTCCGCCAGAAACCGCCGCAGAATCTCGTCTATCGAGCCAAGCGGAGGATATTTTGCGAGGTGCTGGCTGATTTCTTTGACAATCTCTTTCTCCGGTTTCGCGTCCTTCATTTTGGGATCGCGGTGCGCCCAATCCCGACCGGGGTGCAACGTGTCCCATGGCGAGCGCAGATTGGCCCGAGTTCCCGGGTCGTCGCCGTGCTTTCCGAAACCGTAGCAAATCCCAACTTCGGAGTTCCAAATCGGTTTGAACAGATGAATGAGGTAATCCTCGGCCGAGGTCTGCCATCCTGTCTGCACAACAATCGCCCTGTACTCGAAATCTTCTAGCCGCAGCGTTGTAGTGGCTTTCGCGATGTTTTTGCGGTGATCGTTGAGGCGGTTGGAAAGCCGGTCGCCTTGCTCCATCGCCGTTTTGGCGGCCTGGTCTGCGGGATCGGCCTTGCCAACATAGACCGGATGCTCGCGCGTGGTGATCGCCTTGTACGCCGGAAATTTTCCCTTGTAATAAATCGCGTAGACGCCGGAGCCGTAGAAGCGTTCCACATTCGCGAGGAGTTTGCGGTCCTGGGCAATCATCGTGATGCCAACTATGCGGCCCGCAACGTTCGGATTCGATGGGTCGAACACGAAGCCAGGATGCTTGATCGGATCGAGGTCCTGCATGACTTTACGCAGCTTGTCATATGCCTCGGTGATAATCTGGCGCACGCGTTTGGCGCGCGACGCGGGAAGCTTGGATGGCTCCTCGGCGGCTAGGGACTCCGACAGCTTCTTGAGTTGGGCGGCGAGCTGTTCGAGTTTATCCGGGGGCGTCGCCATCACCCATCCCTTTCATGCCGAGCAGGGCGTCCGCAACTGAGCGGGCGACCATCTCGGCCAGGCGCACGGGCACTGCGTTGCCGAGCTGCCTCATCGCCTCGGTCCACGGCCCGCGAAATGTGTAATCGTCCGGAAAAGTTTGCAGTCGCGCCGCCTCGCGCACGGTGAAGTAACGAACGGACTCATCGGCGCGCGCCAGCATGTTTTCTCCGCCCGGAACGCCATGATCCCCCGCTTTCAGCGTCTTGGCTGGCTGGTCGAGGGGACTGCCGGTATGGCCAGGGTAGCTACGAGCCCCTGGATTGAAGCAGTGATTAGCGATTCCGCTTTTGGGAAACCGTTCCGGGTCGGGCAGGTCACTTATCGCGTCGCGAACCGTGAGCCACGGAAGCTTCGCGCCCCGAAACAACGCGCCATAGCGAAGCTTTTCGACTCGCGCGTCCTGCCGCGCCGCAAGCTGCGGCCGCTGTTTCCCAGCGACGCAGTGCCGCTCCCAGTAATTGCCCCCGATCCATTTAGAATCCAGAAGCGCATCCTCTGAATGGGTCTCCTCCGGAAAGCTCCATTTCACGTCGAGATCGGAGCGGAAGCCCACGAGAAAAACGCGCTCGCGTCGTTGCGGCACACCGTAATTCGCCGCATTGAGCAGACGGAAAACAACGTTGTATTCCGATTGCAACCGGCTGGAGGTGTGGTGCCTCTCGAGCCGCGCGTGATGCTCGCGCCAAGTCTCCGATTTGCGTCGCATGAGGCCCGGATGGGTGAGCTGTAGGTTGACATACTCGAAGTAAGAGGCGAAGGTCTCACGCATCAATCCCTTCACGTTCTCGAAAATAAACGCCTTGGGCCGTAGCTCGCGTACGGCGCGGACTGCCTCGGGGAACATATCCCGCTTGTCGAGAAATCCCTTGTGCTTGCCGCCGAGCGAAAACGGCTGACATGGCGGACCGCCCGAAACGACGATTACCTCGTCGCGGAGATTCGTGTAATCGAAGGCCCGCACGTCCCCCTCGTGCAGCGGCCATTTCTCGAGGGAGCGAAAGCGATGGCGCTGATTCTCGCGAAACGTTTCGCAGGCGTCGTGATCCCACTCGATGACGGCCGCGTGATGAAATCCCGCATTCGCCATCCCGATGGCGAGGCCCCCCGCCCCCGCGAATAGCTCAACGCTTCGCATCGAGGAACCTCCTGATCTTGTCGTTTAGGCGCTCGGTGTCGCTCAACTGGCATTCCCAGATTGTCAGCACATTCCACCCCCGGCGCGCGAGTGCGCGCTTGTTTCGTTGGTCGCGCGATTTGTTTCCTTCGAGTTTGGGCAGCCAGAAGTCGAGACGCGACTTTGGCAATCGCGCGAGCACGCACCTCGCGTGCCGATGCCAGAAGCATCCGTGCACGAATATGGCCTTTCTCTTGGGCCCGAACACGAGATCGGGGCAGCCCGGTAGTTTCCTGTCATGAAGCCGATAGCGATAACCGAGCGCGAACACGAGCCTGCGAACAAGTCGCTCCGGCTGTGTGTTCTTGGATCGCACGCGAGCCATGATTTTGGACCGTTCCCCGGGAGTGAGCGAGTCCACCACAAGGTTCTACGTATCCTTCCTAGGCGCGAGCAACGGCCATTTGTCCGCGATATACTGTTCCGCCGCCTCGCGTACGACCCATGCGAGCGAAACTTTTTTCTGACGCGCGATGCCGTCTAGAGTTTGGTACATATCAGGCGGAAAGCTTATCGTCGCGCGAACGGATGACTCCTCGGTCGGCTCAAATTTCCCTTTTCGTTTCGCGCCTCTAGTCACTTGGGTTGCTCGCTTGCTGGGGTAGTATAGCACCGCACCACAATTCACCATAGCGGTGAGCCCTGTGGAAAACAACTTCGATATATGAAAATGTTGCGGAGACCGCCTCGGGGCAGCAATCCGTCCCAGCGCCTCCAATCGCGCTCACCAACCTGTAGCCGCATAGTTTGCGGGTTGCGCGGATTGCGATGTGGAGTTGGGGGGAAGTGTGCGAGGGCGGAGCTTGCGCCAAGCTGCGTACGTAGAGGCTTGGTTATGGCAGGAATACCGAAACGGGGATGGAATGGGCCATGGCTTTGTAGCCGGCGGGGGAGGGGTGGAGGTGATCGCCGGAGTCGAAGGCGGGGAGGAGTTGGTCGGGGTGGGCGGAATCGCGGACCACGGCGTCGAAATCGATTGCCCCGTCGAAATGGCCGGCGGCGCGAATCCATTGATTGACGGCTTGGCGGTCGGCTTCGCTCGATGGGCCCGGATGGTAATAAGTTGAGCCGACGTAGGGCGTTATCGTTGCGCCGAGGACGCGGAGGTTGTGGGCGTGGGCGCGTTCGATGATTTGGCGATAGGCGGCTAGGACGCGTTCGACTAGCGCGGCGTGATCAGCTGGCGGGACTTCGCCGGTTCTTGCCAAGCCGCCTAGATCGTTGACGCCTTCGAAGACGATTAGCCAGCGGACGCCTGCGGGTGCGAGGACGTCGCGATCGAAACGCGACAACGCATTGGGACCGAGCCCGTCGGTCAGCAAGTTGTTTCCGCCGATGCCCTGGTTGGAAACGCCGATGTATCGCGTTTGGAGCGAGGCTTGGAGTCTCGCCGCGAGCACGTCAGTCCAACGGTCATTGCCGTTGGTTGTCGTTCCGTGTCCGTCGGTGATGGAGTCACCCAGGACAACGACCGCCCCAGCTTCCTGTGGGGCTTGCACATCAATCTCTGAAATCTGGAACCAATGATCGACGTGCTTCGGCTCGATCAAGTTTGCCGCGCCGACCGCGTCGCCGTGGACGTAGTAGCTGGTCGCCCGCGATCCGGGATGACTGGTCTCGCGCGATGGCGGAACATCGAGATGAAACGTCACCGCGAGGTCGAAAAGCGGGGCGACTTTCAAATTGAGGGGATCGGAGACGAATTCGGCGCCCGGCGGAACAAGCACATCGGGTTTGCCTGCGAAGGTCAGCGCGTGGTCGCTTGATGGATCGATCGCCGGCGAGGATGTCGAGAGAGGGTGTGCTATGTGGATCGAGGTAAAGCGAAGCGCTTCGGTTCCGAACGCGTTCGACACATGAACACGCAATGCGGACCCACCGATCGACAGGTGAAAGATCTGACGCACCGTCGCATCACGCAAGTCTTCCAGCGGCAATTCATTCTGAGGTTCAGGAATCTGCTGAGAGGCTCCCCATGTAGCCACCCAGATTTGTTGGGCGGACGAGGACGCCAACACTGGCTCGAACAGCGCGTGGCCCAAATAAATCAAAACTGCGATTCCGGCAAATAAACTGAGTGCACGCTTCATAGCGAAAGGTTTAGCATGGACACCCGAAGCAGCCAGGTTTTTCGAAAACGCCGCAATCATATCACTGGGAGTGTTCGAGTGCCTTTCACGTCCAAGTCTTCACTTGTATGTATCTGCCTGACCATGGCGATGGCCGTTTCGTCATCCGCAATTGCGCAAACTGCCGCGCCCCCGCCACCGGTTACGTTCACAGCCGACCAGGATCACCAGAACATGATGGATCAACTGGGGATCAAGGCTCTTCGACCAGGCTACAGTGGGAACGATAAGGCGCCAAATCACGCGAATTATGATGAGGCGACGGCGAATCCTTATCCCAATATTCCCGATCCGCTGGTGTTGAATGACGGGCAGAAGGTGACGACGGCTGAGACGTGGTGGAAAGTGCGGCGTCCCGAACTGATCGAAATGTTTTCGAAGTACGTTTATGGGCGAGTGCCGCAGAATGTTCCGAAGGTATCGTGGTCCGTGAAAACCGTGGATCACGAGATGATTGGCTTTACGCCCGTGATCGCCAAGGAGCTGATTGGCGAGGTGGACAACTCGGCGTATCCGGCGATTAGCGTGAAGATTCACATGATTCTTGTGACGCCCGTGAATGCCAAGGGGCCGGTGCCTGTGTTGATGATGTTTGGGCGCGCGGCCTTTCCGAATCCGAATGAGCCGCGCGGCGAGGAGATGGATCGTATCAATAAGGCGTGGAAGGCGCTGATGGAGCAGCAGGATCCTTCGCTCAAGGACGTGTTCGCAAAGCACCCGGCTTGGGATCCGGTGAAGGAGACGCCGTTCCAGTTTCCGCAGTTGAATGAAGACGGCGATTTGCCAAACACCTGGCAATTGGTTGCCGCGGGCTGGGGCTTCGCTTTGCTCGACCCGGCAAGCATACAGGCGGATGACGGCGCCGGAATTACGCGGGGAATCATCGGGCTTGCGAACAAAGGGCAGCCTCGTAAGCCAGAGGATTGGGGAGCGCTTCGAGCGTGGGCGTGGGGAGCAGGCCGCGCGCTCGATTACTTGGAGACGGACCAGGCGGTCGACGCTAAACACGTCGGTATCGAAGGAGTTTCGCGCTACGGCAAGGCCGCGCTGGTAACGATGGCCTTTGATCAACGCTTCGCCATGGTGTTAGTGGGATCCTCAGGCAAAGGAGGAGCGACACTATTGCGGCGCAACTGGGGCGAAGGAGTGGAAAACCTTACGGGCGGCGAATACTACTGGATGGCCGGCAATTTTATGAAATATGGGGCGTCGGAAGCGACGTTCGGCAGCATGAATCCCGGCGATATTCCTGTGGATTCGAATGAGCTGATCGCATTGTGCGCGCCGAGACTTACATTTATCAGCTACGGGATTCCGGAAAAGGGCGATGCCAAATGGCTCGACCATCAAGGCAGCTTCATGGCGACGGTGGATGCGAGCCGCGTGTTTACGCTGCTGGGCGCAAAGCGAATTGAAGAAGACGCAGATTATCGCAGCGCGAAAATGCCGCCTGTGAACCAGGGGCTGCTCGACGGGCAACTCGCCTGGCGCCAGCATGACGGCGGTCACACCGACGCGCCCAACATGAAGTGGTTCATCGAGTGGGTCGACAAATTCATCGGCCACGCGCCTTCGTGAAGAAGAGCATGTGGCCGAGCGGTTTGAGGTGGTGTAGTAGACTCGTCGGCTACTGATATGTTTTGTCCCATTTGCAAAGCCGAATATCGAGAAGGATTTACGCGGTGCGCGGACTGCGAGGTTGAGCTTGTGTATGAGCTGCCCGCCGCGGCCATCGTTCCTCATGAGGCCGTTCCTCCCGGTGATCCCGAAGAAGATCCGTTCTGCTCCTTTTGGAAAGGGGATGATCCGAGAGTGCATGCAGAGCTTTGTGGATTGCTCGACGAGCAAGGAATTCCGTATAAGACGATTCGCAGGCACGACCATCTGTTCAACATCAATACGAGTAATGCGTTTGAGCTGGGCATCCCGTTTTCACTCTTTGACAAGGCCGAAGCCGCGGTGAAGGAGGCCTACGGTGACGAAGAGGCGGTCGAGCCGGCTTCGCGGTTGCTTCCCGTGGATTCAGAGCATATGCCAGGCGCGCGCTTTGGTCCGGGAGCGTTCGGACCCTGGGCGGACCCGGTTGAAGGGAATTCGCGGGGGTTCACGGTGCCATCGATCATCGAGCCGTCAGCCGATCCGCATGAGCCTGATAAGTTGAGAGTCCGCGGCGCGGATAGGAATTTAGGGGAGGACGACGCAGGAGGGGCAACCACGGAAATCTGGTCCGGCGACGAACCCGAGCTTACTGATTTCCTCGCGGCTTCGCTCGAAACCAATGGAATTTCTTTTCGTCGCGATTCGCGCGTTGGCAAGTACGCGCTCTACGTGCATGCACAGGATGAAGCGCAGGCGCGGGAGATCGTGCGCGAAGTCGTCGAAGGCGTTCCGCCAGAATGACTCTGGATGGATGCGCCATGGGGTTGACGAAGCGCCAGTCCGGCCGAATTCGCTGTGCTCGACTTGCGAAGTTTTTCTCCGTTGCGTTTGGATGTATTCTTAACCCCTAATCGCTGAAGTCGTTGATTTTTGATAGTACGGAGGAACGAATGGCGACAGGTTCTGGACCGCAGGGGTCTCTGGTCATGTTATGGGCGGGGGAAGACGCGGCGCTACATTCATCGC